>NZ_JBFCVS010000002.1:0-385728 GCF_040704725.1 Leisingera sp. JC11 | reverse complement strand
TCCCGGAAACGGATGTGGCGATCGTCATCGGCTCCAACGACATCGTCAACCCGGCGGCGCAGGAGGACCCCAACTCGCCGATCGCCGGCATGCCGGTGCTGGAATGCTGGAAGGCGAAACAGGTGTTCGTCTCCAAGCGCGGCCAGGGCACGGGCTATTCCGGCATCGAGAACCCGCTGTTCTTCAAGGAAAACACCCGCATGTTCTACGGCGACGCGAAACAGAGCCTCGATACGCTGCTGGGCCTGGTCCAGTAGGCGGGACAGCAAACCAAGAGAAAAGGCGCTCCTTCAGGGGCGCCTTTTTTGCTTCTTTGGGGTCGTTCCTGGGTGGTTTTGTATACCGTTGCATTCTGCTAACGCTTTGAAATAAAACATTTCTGTACATGTTTTTCCGGCTGCAGTATGGTCCGCGGCATTGCTCCGGAGACCAAGAATGCCGCCGATCCAGGATCACCCGCTGCGCTATCAGCTGACCAATGAGCTGCACGCCCGCCCGTTCCCGACCATGACCTGCCCCTGCACGGTGGCCTATCTGGCGGTGAAGCAGCCGCAGGAGGCGGTGCACCGCGACCGGATGCAGGACATGCAGCATCTGATTCAGCTGCTGGACCGCCACGGCGCGCCGCACCCCAAACCGGGGGCGACCCACCACACTGCCCAGATCGGCCGCCACATGCTGAAGTGGGAGCAGCACACCGAGTTCGTCAGCTACACCGTCTATAACGACGGGGTCAGCGCGCGCGCCTTCGATCCGGCGGATTTTGACGTCTTCCCCGCCGATTGGCTGGCGGAGGCGCCGGGCCAGCGGATCACCTCGGCGCTGATCCGGGTGGTGCCGCGGGCCGCGCCTGCGGTGCTGAAGGCCACCATGCACGAGTGGTTCGTGCCGGAAAGCCTGACCGCCTCGCAGGTGCTGGACGACAGCGCCGTGGTGGCTGGCGATTTCCGCATCGACCCGGCGGGCCATGTGCGCTTTGCGATCTTCCCCAATGCCGATACCGGCAGCCAGCGGGTGGGCAGGATCGTTCAGCGGCTCTGCGAGATCGAGACCTACCGGGCGATGTCGATGCTGGGCTTCTCCCGCGCCCGCGGGCTGTCGCCGGTGATCGGGAAACTCGACAGCCGCCTCAGCGAGATGATGGCGGAGATGACAAGCGGCACCAAACCAGCAGAGGAGATCCTGACCCAGCTGCTGGCGGTCTCGGCTGAGCTGGAGGCAATGGCCGCGCAATCCGCCTTCCGCTTCGGGGCCACCGGCGCCTATGACGCGCTGGTCAGCCAGCGCATCAGCCTGCTGCGGGAGGAACGCCACGAGGGGTTCCAGACCTTTGCCGAATTCATGCTGCGCCGGTTCGAGCCTGCGATGCGGACGGTGAACTCCACCGAGAAGCGGCTGGATACGCTCGCCAGCCGGGCGCGCCGGGCGGGGGAGCTCTTGCGGACGCGGGTCGATGTGGAGCGTTCTGCCCAGAACCAGGCTCTGCTCGCGAGCATGGACCGGCGCGCCGATATCGCGCTGCGCTTGCAGCACACGGTCGAAGGCCTGTCGGTGGTGGCCGTCAGCTACTACGCGATTTCACTGGTTTCCGACTTCCTGTTCCCGCTGGCCGAACGCTACGGGATGACCAAGAAGGTGCTGATCGCCGCGGTCACCCTGCCGGTCATCGGGCTGGTGTGGCTGGGTATCCAGCGGATCCGGAAAAAGCTGCACTGAGCGCTGCCGCGGCAGTGCAAAAGGAAAGGGCCGCCCGATGGGACGGCCCTTTGCCTTTCTAAAGTGCCTGCTCAGCGGCCCCGGATCCGCGGGTCCAGCGCGTCGCGCAGGCCGTCGCCCAGGTAGTTCACGCTCAGCACCGTCAGCGAGATCGCCATGCCGGGCCAGAACACCCGCTCAGGATACTGCTGCAGGTAATCGGTGGCATCAAACAGCAGCCGTCCCCAGGTCGGGAAATCCGGCGGGAAGCCGAGGCCGAGGAAAGAGAGCGACGACTCGGTGATGATCGCGGTGGCAATCCCCAGCGTGGCCGAGACCATGATCGGCGACAGCACGTTGGGCAGGATATGCCGGGTGATCAGCTTCTGGTTGGTGGTGCCGATGGAGCGCGCCGCCATCACGAACTCGCGCTCCTTCAGCGCCAGCACGTCGCCGCGCACGATCCGGGCGGTGGGCATCCAGCTGGTCACCCCGATCGAGAACACGATCAGGATGAAGATCCCCTGTTCCGGCCCGAAGGCCGCGTTCAGCGGCTCGCGGAACAACAGCATCATCACCAGCAGCAGCGGCAAGAGCGGCAGCGCCAGGAACAGGTCGGTCAGGCGCATCAGCGGTCCGTCCAGCTTCTTGAAGAAACCGGCCATCACCCCGATGAAGGAGCCCAGGACCAGCGCCAGCAGCATCGCCGTCAGCCCGACGGAGACCGAGGTCGCGCCGCCCGCCATCATCCGGGCCAGCATGTCGCGGCCCAGCTGGTCGGTGCCGAAGGGATGCGCGAAGCTGGGGCCCTGGTTGCGGGCGCGGATGTCGATCTTGGTGGCTTCGAGGTCCCACACCAGCGGGCCGGCATAGACCGCCAGGATGATCAGCAGGAACAGCGCCCCGCCCATCAGCGCGCCGCGGTGGGACTTGAACTGGTCCCAGACGTCCAGCCACTGGCTGCGCGGCGGGTTGTGCAGCTCTTCCAGCTGCCCGGCGCCCGGAACCGCGGTCGAAGCCGGTGCCATGCCTTCATCCGGCACAAAGCGTTCCTTGTCAGTCATAGCGGATCCTCGGGTCAAGAATGCCGTACAGCACGTCGGCGATCAGGTTGAACAGCACGATCAGCACCGCAAAGATGAAGGTGAGCGTCTGCACCATCGGCAGGTCGTTGGCCTGGATGGCGCCGATCAGCAGCTGGCCGATGCCGTTCACCTTGAACACCTGTTCGGTGATGATGGCGCCGCCGAAGATCGACGGGATCCCCAGGGCAATCACCGTGACCACCGGGATCATCGAGTTCCTGAGCACGTGGACCATCACCACCACATATTCGCTGAGGCCCTTGGCGCGGGCGGTGCGGACATAATCCTGGTTGAGGTTGTCCAGCATCGAGGCGCGCATGAAGCGGGAGAGCTGCGCGGTGATCTGCAGCGCCAGCACCATCACCGGCATGATCATCTGCTTCAGCTGGTAGACAAAGGCGTCCCAGCTGTCGACCACATGGGTGGTGTCATAGATCGACGGGAACCAGCCCAGCTGCACCGAGAAGATCACGATCACCAGCACGCCGGAGAAGAACGGCGGCACCGAGAAGCCGACCATCGACACGAAGGTGCCCATCTGGTCGAACCAACTGTACTGGCGGTAGGCGGAGTAGATGCCGATCGGCAGCGCGATCAGGATGGCGACCACATAGGCGGTGCCGACCACCCACAGGGTCTGCGGGATGCGCTGCACCACGATGTCCATCACCGGCGAGCGGGTCTGCCAGGAGATCACCCGCAGCTGCCCTTCAGCGAGGCTGGTGCCGAAGATATTATCGATCAGAACCTGCGGCTCGATCCAGAAGAACTGCACCAGCCATTTCCAGAACCGGATATGCATCGGTTCGCCCAGGCCCAGGGCCAGGCGCATCTTTTCTTTGACTTCGGCGGGGACGGTCAGGGGAACCTGCGCCATCGGGTCGCCGGGGGCGAGCTCCAGGAGCAGGAAGATCACGAGGCTGATGAACAGCAGTGTCGGAACTGCCAGGATCAGCCGCCGGATTGTAAAGGTCAGCATCTGCTAAGCGCCTTTGCAACTTGTATTGAATTCGGAACAGGCGGGGAGGGGCCCCGCGTCCAGCCTTGCGCAGCGCTGCACGGCAGCTCTGGCAGATGGCAAGAGGCCCCGGCATGTGCCGGGGCCCCGGGAAGCAAGCCAGGCTTACTTGATGCGGTACCAGTCAGCTGCGTTCCACAGCTCGCTGTCCCAGACGTTCAGGTCGACACCGCCCAGGGTGTTGGAATGCGCCGACAGGCGGCCGCGGTGCACCAGCGGGATCATGCCGCCGTTTTCAACCATGATGTCGTTCAGGCGGCGGCCGATCTCGGCGCGCGCTTCCAGGCCGGCGGTCTTGGCCAGCTCGGCGTGCAACTGATCGAACTCCTCGTTGCAGAAGCGCGAGATGTTCTCCCCCTGCCACTGGGTTTCCGGACGCGGTGCCTTGTCGCACAGGCCGTTGCCCAGGTAGGACTGCGGGTCGGTGCCGTCGAAGTTGTTGGCGTACATCTCGACGTCAGCATAGAAGCGCTGGAAGGTGTCGGGCGAGCCCGGGTCGCCGCCGAAGAAGACGGACGCGTTGATGTTGCGCAGCTCGGTCTCGATGCCGATCTGGCTCCACCACTCTTTGATCAGCGCCTGGAAATCCTGGCGGACGGCGTTGGTCGAGGTCTGGTACAGAATCTTCATCGGCTTGCCGTCCGGGGTCTCCCGCACGCCGTCGCCATTGGTGTCCTTGTAGCCGGCCTCTTCCAGCATCGCCTTGGCGCCTTCGATGTCCTGGGTGGAGCAGTCAAAGGTGTCGGAGGCGAATGCCGCAGGCGCGGGCACCCAGTTGCAGCTGACAGCGCCGGCCTTGCCATAACCGATTTCCACCAGCAGCGGACGGTCGATGGCCATCGACATCGCCTTGTAGACCGCCGGGTCCTTCAGGAACGGGTGCGGATGCTTGGCGGTGGCGCGCTCGCCTTCCGGCAGCTCCGGCGACGGGTCTGTCTGGTTCAGCATGATGCGTTCCACCAGCGAGCCGAAGCCCGCAACCGGCTTGCCCTTGCCGCCTGCTTCCATCTGCGCGATCACTTCCGGCGCCAGCTGCAGGTTCCAGGCATAGTCGAACTCGCCGGTTTCCATCACGGCGCGCCCGGCCGCGGTTGCGTCACCGCCGCCCTTGAACAGCACCTTGGCAAAGGCCGGCTTGGCCGGGTCGCGGTAGTTCTGGTTGGCCGACATGGTGATCACGTCGTTCGGCTTGAATTCATCCACCACAAACGGGCCGGTGCCGATCGGGCCGAAGTTGGCCTCTGTGCATTCCGGCGCCTTGGCGCCCATGCAGTTCTCGAACTGGGCCTTTTGCAGGATCGGGCTTTCGCCGCCGACAAACGGGCCATAGGGGAACGGGGTCGGCTTGTCGAAGGTGACCTTGACGGTCAGATCGTCCACCACCTCGACATTGGTGACGCCCTGGAACTTGGTCAGCTGGGCGCAGCCGCCTTCGGGATGCATGCAGTAATCGGCGGTGAACTTCACGTCATGGGCGGTGAAGTCGGTGCCGTCGGACCACTTGATGCCCGGCGCGACCTTCCAGGTGATCGAGGTCAGGTCCTCGCTGACGCCGCCGTTCTCGACGGTCGGGATTTCCGACGCCAGATAGGGGATCATGTTGCCTTCCGGGTCGTAGCGCGCCAGCGGCTCGATCACCAGCGAGGCCGACTGCACGTCCTTGGTGCCGCTCGACAGGAACGGGTTCAGGATCGACGGCGCCTGCCAGTAAATGATGTTGACCTGGCCGTCGGACCCGCGCTCGGCAAAGGCCGCAGGCGCCAGCGAGGCCGTGGCAACAGCACCCATCAATAGGGATTTCAGTTTCATCACACTCTCCTTGTCGGACACGTTTCGTGTCTTTTTGTTGGCCGGGCCGGTTTCGGTCCGGAGGGTTGCCGCATTGCTGCGGAAGTGTCGCTCTGGGCCTGCAGGCACTGGGAAAACGCTGGAACTATAAACCCTTAATACCTTGCCGGGCGCACCGGCGCGTGACAGCCTGCAGGCAACCACAGGTGTATCGAAACGTTTTTGCCGGGAAATTGCAAATTCCAATTTCGAAGGGCTCATGCATTATTTGCATGAGCATTTTTGAAGAAAGTAGAGTTTACTCCAGAACCTGAGACCGCCTTTTCCGGCGGGCCAGGCAAGAAAAACAGGGAGCCGTCATGCTGGACAACGCCATTGCGTCCATAAAAAATCTGCGGGTGGAGTTTCAGACCAAGGACGGCCCGGTTGTCGGCGTCGAGGATGTGTCTTTTGATGTCAGCCCCGGCGAAACCGTTTGTATCGTTGGCGAATCCGGCTCCGGCAAGTCGGTGTCCTCGCTGTCGCTGATGCGGCTGGTGGAGTTCGGCGGCGGCGAGATCGCCGGTGGCGAGCTGCTGTTCAACCGGCGCGAGGGCGGCGAGACGAATCTGGCAGACTCCGAGCAGGAGATGATGAAGCAGATTCGCGGCAACGAGATCGGCATGATCTTCCAGGAGCCGATGACCGCGCTCAATCCGGTGTTCACCGTCGGCCGCCAGCTGACCGAAGGCCTGCGCATTCACAAGAACATGTCCAAGTCCCAGGCCGAGGAACGGGCGCTGGAGCTTCTGCGCCAGGTCCGCATCCCGGAACCGGAACGCCGCCTGAAGCAATACCCGCACGAG
The DNA here is from genome assembly GCF_040704725.1 of Leisingera sp. JC11. Taxonomy (NCBI): domain Bacteria; kingdom Pseudomonadati; phylum Pseudomonadota; class Alphaproteobacteria; order Rhodobacterales; family Roseobacteraceae; genus Leisingera; species Leisingera sp. JC11. The sequence continues at coordinate 379,297 of NZ_JBFCVS010000002.1, read as the reverse complement.
CTGTCGGGCGGCATGCGCCAGCGGGTTGTGATCGCCATGGCAATGGCCTGCGAGCCGCGGCTCTTGATCGCGGATGAGCCCACCACTGCGCTCGACGTGACCATCCAGGCGGAGATCCTGGCGCTGATGGACCGGCTCAAGCGCGAGACCGGCACCGCGGTGATGTTCATCACCCACGACATGGCGGTGGTGGCCCAGATGGCCGACCGCGTCGTCGTCATGTTCCGCGGCAACAAGGTTGAGGAAGGCACCGTCGAGGAAATCTTCGAAAACCCCAAGCACGATTACACCAAGGCGCTGCTGGCCGCGGTGCCGAAGCTGGGCGAGATGCGCGGCAAGCACTATCCCGAACCGATGAAGCTGATGGGGGTCGAGGACCAGAAGATCGAGCCGATCAAGGGCACCGAAGAGGTGCTCTTGGACGTGCAGAACCTGACCACCCGTTTCCCGGTCAAGGGCGGCCTGTTGCGCCGCACCATCTCCAACGTGCACGCGGTGGAGGACGTGTCCTTCAAGGTGTTCAAGGGCCAGACCCTGTCGCTGGTCGGCGAATCCGGCTGCGGCAAATCCTCTGCGGGCCGCTCGATCCTGCGGCTGGTGGAGCCGCAGTCGGGCAAGGTGAACTTCGAAGGCCGTGATGTGCTGCAGTTCAGCCCGTCCGAAATGCACAAGGCGCGGCAGGACATGCAGATGATCTTCCAGGATCCGTTTGCCTCCCTGAACCCGCAGATGCAGCTGATCGACCAGGTGGCGGAACCGATCCGGAACTACGGCCTGGCTTCCGGCTCCGAGCTGCACGACCGGGTCGCCAGCCTGTTTGACCGCGTCCATCTGCCGCGCAGCTTCATGCGCCGCTACCCGCACGAGATGTCCGGCGGCCAGCGCCAGCGGATCGCCATCGCCCGCGCGCTGGCACTGAACCCCAAGCTGATTGTCGCGGACGAGGCCGTCTCGGCGCTCGACGTGTCGGTGCAGGCGCAGGTTCTGAACCTGATGATGGAGCTTCAGGCGGAACTGGGCCTCTCCTTCCTGTTCATCAGCCACGACATGGCGGTGGTGGAGCGTGTCAGCCACCAGGTCGGCGTCATGTACCTGGGCCGCATCGTTGAAATCGGCCCGCGTGAGCGCGTCTTTGAAAACCCGCTGCACGCCTATACCCAGGCGCTGATGAAGGCGGTGCCGATCGCCGACCCGCGCCAGCGCAAGTCGGAGAAGGAACTGAACTTCAAACCGATTCCGTCACCGATCCACGAAGTCGGCTATGAGCCGGCACCGTCGGAATACATGGAGCTGGAACCCGGCCATTTCGTGCTGACCACCGACAGCGGGTACTGAGGCATGGCCGCAAAACTGACCCCGCTGGAGATCATGGCAAAGCTGATCTCTTTCCCGACGGTGAGCCGGGACACCAACCTGCCGCTGGTGGACTGGGTGCAGGAATACTTGTCCTCGCACGGTATCGAAAGCCACCGCTGGGTGGACCCGGAGCAGCCGCACAAGGCCGCCGTCTTTGCCCATGTCGGGCCTTGGGAAGAGGGCGCCGTGGTGCTGTCGGGCCATACCGATGTGGTGCCGGTGGACGGCCAGCCATGGGACACCGATCCCTTCACGGTGGTGGAGAAGGACGGCAAATATTTCGGCCGCGGCACCTGCGACATGAAAGGCTTTGACGCCCTCGCCATCTGGGCGCTGGTCGAGGCGCACACCCAAGGCGTCATCCGCCCGCTGCAATTGGCGCTGAGTTTTGACGAGGAGATCGGCTGCACCGGCGCGCCGCCGATGATCGAGGCGATGCAGCAGGTGCTGCCTAAGGGCTCCGCGGTAATCGTCGGGGAACCTTCGATGATGCAGGCTGTCACCGGCCACAAGGGCGGCACTGGCTTTGCCACGCATTTGGTCGGGTTCGAGGTGCATTCCTCGCTCATGCACACCGGCGTCAGCGCCATCATGCAGGGCGCGAAACTGATCGACTGGGCCAACCAGCAGAACTCCGCGAACATGGCCAAGGAGCCCGGCGAGGTGCAGGCGATGTTCACCCCGCCCTGGACGACCTGTCACGTCGGCATGATCGAGGGCGGCACCGCTCATAACATCACCGCCAAGGACTGCCGGTTCATGATGGACTTCCGGGTGGTGCCGGGAGAGAGCCCCGGTGACTGGGAGGCTGCCTATCTGCAAAAGGTGCGCGAGGTGGAAGCAGACATGCAGGCCATCCACCCGGATGCCCGCATTGATGTGTCCAAGCACTTCGACGTGCCGGGGCTGGTGCCGGAACAGAATGGCGAGGCCGAGGCGCTGGTGCGCCGGGTGACTGGCGACAATGGCTCCCATGTGGTCAGCTACGGCACCGAAGCGGGCCAGTTCCAGCAGGCGGGATACTCCGCGGTGATTTGCGGCCCCGGAGACATCGCGCAGGCGCATCAGCCCAACGAGTACATCACGGTCGCCCAGTTCGACGCGGGCCACGACTTCATGCGCAAGCTGGTGGAGAAGCTGGGGGGATACTTCCCTCTGCCTTGAAACCGCGCGTTTCGTGCTCAGATTGGTGCCAAGGGGTGTACGGGTGGTGCACAGGGGGTGCACGCATGTCACCCCCGCTCTGACGGGTTCCGCCACGTCCAAACGGCCCCGGATACTTGCGAAGCTAAGTTTTTTCGCGGACAGTTTGCCGTAACGGAACCTGAAACAGTAAAGGGGAGGGGAATATGCCGGCCAAGAACCGCTTTGCCGAGATGCACCAGGAGATCACCGCCTGGCGCCATCATCTGCACGAGAACCCCGAACTGATGTACGAGGTGCATGAGACCGCCGCCTTTGTGGTGGAGCGGCTCAAGGAATTCGGCATCACCGATATCACCACTGGCGTCGGCCGGACCGGCGTGGTGGCGGTGATCGAGGGCAAGACCAACACGACGGGCCGCGCTATCGGCCTGCGCGCTGACATGGACGCGCTTCCGATCCCCGAAGCCTCCGGTGTGGACTATGCCTCCAAGACGCCCGGCGTGATGCACGCCTGCGGCCACGACGGCCACACCTCGATCCTGCTGGGCGCGGCTAAGTACCTTGCGGAGACACGCAATTTCGACGGCAAGGCCGTTCTGATCTTCCAGCCGGCCGAGGAGGGCGGCGCCGGTGGCAAGGCGATGTGCGACGACGGGCTGATGGACCGCTGGGGCATCCAGGAGGTTTACGGCCTGCACAACATGCCCGGCCTGCCGGTGGGCGAATTTGCCATCCGCCCCGGTCCGCTGATGGCCTCGTCCGACGAATTCAACATCACCGTCACCGGCAAGGGCGGCCACGCCGCCGCCCCGCATGAGGCGATCGACACCACGCTGGCGGCGTCGCAGATCGTGGTCTCGCTGCACTCAATCGTGTCGCGCAACGTGGACCCGGTGAAACGGGTGGTGCTGACCGTCGGCACCTTCGAGACCGACAGCACGGCGTCGAACGTGATTGCCCACACCGCCAAGCTGCAGGGCACCGTGCGCACGCTGGACCCGGAATACCGTGCCCAGGCCGAGGACTGGGTGCGCCGGGTCGCCGAAAGCACCGCCGCAGCCTTCGGCGCCACGGCGGAGGTCGAATGGCTTCCGGGCTATCCCGTTACAATCAATGATGAAAACGGCACCGCCCATGCAGTGGAGGCGGCGCAGGCGGTCTCTGCCAAGGTCGACACTGAGACGCCGCCGATCATGCCGTCCGAGGATTTCTCCTACATGCTGGAGCAACGCCCCGGCGCCTATATCTTCCTCGGCAACGGAGACACCCAGATGTGCCACCACCCGGCCTATGTCTTTGACGACGAAGCGATCCCGCTAGGATGCAGCTGGTTTGCCGAGCTGGTGGAACGAAGAATGCCCGCGGCCTGAGGCTGCGGGGGACAGACAACCAAAGGAGTGAGAAATGCCGGTCAAGAACCGCTTTGCCGAACTGCAGGATGAAATCACCGCCTGGCGCCGTGACATCCACGAAAACCCGGAAATCCTGTTCGAAACCCACCGCACCAGCGCGCTGGTGGCGGAGAAGCTGCAGGAATTCGGCTGCGACGAGGTGGTGACCGGCATCGGCCGCACCGGCGTTGTCGGGGTGATCAAGGGCAAGGCGGACACCTCCGGCAAAGTGATCGGCCTGCGCGCCGACATGGACGCGCTGCCGATCCATGAGCAGACCGGGCTGGAGTATGCCTCCAAGACGCCGGGCGCGATGCACGCCTGCGGCCATGACGGCCACACCGCAATGCTGCTGGGCGCCGCCAAGTACCTGTCGGAGACCCGCAATTTCGACGGCACCGTGGTGGTGATCTTCCAGCCCGCCGAAGAGGGCGGCGGCGGCGCCAAGGTGATGTGCGACGACGGCCTGATGGACCGCTGGGGTGTGCAGGAGGTCTATGGCCTGCACAACTGGCCGGGCCAGCCGCTGGGCTCCTTTGCCATCCGCCCGGGATCTTTCTTTGCCGCCACCGACCAGTTCGACATCACCTTCGAAGGCCGCGGCGGCCATGCGGCCAAGCCGCATGAGACCATCGACACCACCGTTCTGGCCGCACAGGCGGTGCTGGCGCTGCAGACCATCGCCTCGCGCAACGCCGACCCGGTGCATCAGATCGTGGTCTCCGTGACCTCCTTCGAGACGTCTTCCAAGGCGTTCAACGTGATCCCGCAGAAGGTGCAGATCAAGGGCACCGTGCGTACCATGTCCAAGGAAATGCGCGACCTGGCCGAGAAGCGGATCAACGAGGTCTGCACCGGCATCGCAGCAACCTTCGGCGGCACTGCCGATGTCACCTACCACCGCGGCTATCCTGTGATGGTGAACCATGAAGAGCAGACCGAGTTCGCTGCCAAGGTGGCGGCCAGCGTGTCCGGCTCCTGCGGGGATGCGCCGCTGGTGATGGGCGGCGAGGATTTCGCCTTCATGCTGGAAGAACGCCCGGGCGCCTACATCCTGATGGGCAACGGCGACACCGCGATGGTGCATCACCCGGAGTACAACTTCAACGACGACGCCATTCCCGCAGGCTGCAGCTGGTGGGCGGAGATCGTCGAGCAGCGGATGCCGGCGGCTTGATTGACACAGGGGAGGGGGCTGTCTGCCCCCTCTTGAGCCTGCGGCTCAATTCACCCCGAAGGATATTTTCAGCCGGATGAAAAGGGATCGGGTGGCGCTGTGGCGCGGGGGTCAGTGCTCCAGCAATTCACGGTAGATAGTGACCAGCGTTTCGGCTTCTTTTTCCAGCGCGAAATTGGTCATGGCGTGTTTGCGGGCGGCCTCTGACCACTCCGCCAGCCGGCCTTCGGTGGACAGAACCTCATGGATGGCCTGCACCATCTGCCCGGTCTCGCCCGGGTCGATCAGCAGGCCGGTTTCACCCGGCGCGATCAGCTCTTCAAAGGCGCCGACGCGGGTGGCCACGGCGGGTACGCCGCAGGACATGGCTTCGAGCGGGGTCAGGCCAAAGCCCTCCCAGCGCTGAGGCGCGACGTAAAGGTCCAGCGCCTGATACCAGCGGGACACCTCCCAGACCGGGACCTCCGGCGGAAACAGCAGCCGCTCGGAGAGGCCCGCGGTCTCGGCCTTGGCGCGCAGGCCCTTTTCAAACGCCACATGTTTTTCAGTGGCCCGGCCCATCACGATGCCAACCGCCTTGGGGTGCGCCTTCAGCACCTCCAGCATGGCGTCGACAAAGACGTCGGTGCCTTTCTGGGCCCGGATCCGGCCGTAGCAGCCGATCAGGATGGCGTCTTCGGGCAGGCCCAGCTCGCGCCGCAGCGCCGATTTGTCGGCGGGCGGGGAGAACTCCTCGGTGTTGATTCCGTGATGCACCACCTGCACGGGCTTCTCCAGATAGGCCGCACCCTTGGCCGAGGTGGCGATCACCCGGTCCATCTGCGAGATCAGCCACTTGGTATAGTCCGAGTGATGCCGCTGCGAGGCGGAGGTGAACAAGAGCTTCAGCCGCTTGCCCAGGAGGTACTTGAGCGCCAGCCCGCCCAGCATTTCCACATTGCGCCGGGCGTGCCAGACGCGGGCGCCTGCGGGGCCGTTGCGGGGCATGAGGATGAGCTGTGTAGCCGACAGATGCGGCATTTCCCCGGGCAGGCCGCTGCCTGCGGTGGCGATGGCAATATGCTGGCGCTGCAGCGGCACCAGCCGCACGATGGTGGATGTGACGCCGGACAGGCGGCGTTTGAAATTCGGCGCGATGACTTCGATTTCGTTGGCGTCAACCTGTGCCATCACGGTCTCCTATCAGGCAGAAGCGCCAGCAGGGCGTCCACCGTCTTGTCCAATTGATCCGACTGGCGGGAGATGAACTGCCCGGCAGCATCGCGGGCGGCCTGAAAGGCTTCCGGCTGCTCCAGCCACTTGGCAGCCTGTTCTGCCAGCTCCGCAGCCGATCGCACCTCCGCCGCGGCGCCAAGGGCGGTCAGCTCGGCATAGGTCTCGGCGAAATTGTAGTGGCCGGTGCCGGTGATCACCGCGGCGCCGGCCTGCATCGGCTCAAACGGGTTGTGGCCGCCTATCTCGCGCAGCGAGCCGCCCAGAAACACCAGCGGGCAGAGCGCGTACCAGGTGCCGACCTCGCCCAGCGTGTCGGCCAGGTAGACCTGGGTCTGGGTGCCGGGGAGCACGCCCTTGCTGCGCCGGGCGCAGCTGAGCCCTGCGTCCTTGATCAGCTTTTCAACCGCATCGCCGCGTTCCGGGTGGCGGGGGGCGAGCAGCAGGCAGAGATCCGGGTGCTGCTTCAGCAGCGCCTTATGCGCGTCCAGCACCGCTTCCTCCTCGCCGTCGTGGGTGGAGGAGGCAATCCAGACGGGGCGGCCGCCGATGCTCTCTCTCACCTTGGCGAGGGCGTCCTGATCGACCGGCAGCGGCGCGGAAACGGCCTTGAGGTTGCTGCCGGGGCGGATGCGGTCCGGAGCAGCCCCCATCGCCTGCAGGTTGGCGGCGGTTTTCTGGTTCTGGGTGACCAGCAGGGTGAATTGATCGAGAATGTAGCGCGCGGTGTCCGGGCGCTTTGTCCAGCCCGCCACCGATTTGTCCGACAGGCGCGCGTTCAGCAGCACCAGCGGGCAGCCGGTCTTGCGGGCGCGCACAAGCATCTGCGGCCACAATTCGCTTTCCACGAACACCCCCAGATCGGGCTGCCAATGGGCCAGGAAGCGGTCCACCGCGGCACCGGTGTCCAGTGGCGGGAACTGGTGGCGGCAGCGCGGCGGCATCCGTTTGGCGATCAGTTCGGCGGACGTGGGCGTGCCGGAGGTGATCAGGAACTCAGCTGCGGAATCTTGTTCGCCCATGCGGGCAATCAGGGTCAGCACCGACAGGCTTTCGCCGACCGAGGCGGCGTGGAACCAGATCAGCCGCCCCGCGGGGCGGGGCAGGGAGGCATGGCCGAGGCGCTCGCGCACCCGTTCCTCCGGCAGGCCGTAATCGCGCAGCTTGCCGGCCACCTTGCGCCAGGCAAGGGGGGCAATCAGCGCGCTGACACCGCAGTAAAGGGAATAAAGCAGCGTCCTGCGCGCTGGAGCGGTCTGGGCCATGATCAGCCGCCGGTGTGGCTCATGTGGCGGGACATCTGGCCGCCGGCCTCCTGCCGGGAATAGTCGAAGTCATGGCCGCGGGGCTTGTCGCCGATGGCGGCGCGGATTGCGGCCTCCAGCACGCCGGTGCCTTCCTCGTTGGCGCGCAGCGGCGCGCGCAGGTCGGCTTTGCCCTCCTGGCCGAGGCAGGTGTAGATCTCGCCGGTGCAGGTGACCCGTACCCGGTTGCAGCTTTCGCAGAAGTTATGGGAGAGCGGGGTGATGAAGCCGATCTTCTGGCCGGTTTCCTCCAGCCGCACATAACGGGCCGGGCCGCCGGTGCGCTCCGCCAGATCGGTGACGGTGTAATGGCTTTCGTATTCCTTGCGCACGTCCTTCAGCGACCAGTACTGGCCGATGCGCTCCATCGCACCGATATCCTCGCCCATCGGCATCACCTCGATCCAGGTGAGGTCGAGGCCGCGCCCGGCGCACCATTCGGTGATCCGGGGCAATTCCTCTTCGTTGAAGCCCTTGAGCGCCACCGCGTTGATCTTGACCTTGAGGCCCGCCTTCTGCGCAGCGTCGATTCCCTTCATCACCTGCGGCAGGCGGCCCCAGCGGGTGACATCGGCAAACTTCTTTTCGTCCAGCGTGTCGAGCGAGATATTCACCCGGCGCACCCCGGCGGCATAGAGGTCATCGGCGTATTTCACCAGCTGCGAGCCGTTGGTGGTCAACGTCAGCTCTTTCAGGGCGCCGGTGTCCAGATGGCGGCTCATCGACTGGAAGAAGGTCATGATGCCGCGCCGCACCAGCGGCTCGCCGCCGGTGATCCTGAGTTTTTCGACGCCCAGCCGGATGAAGGTGGAACAGAGCCGGTCCAGCTCTTCCAGCGTAAGCAGGTCTTTTTTGGGCAGAAAGGTCATGTTTTCCGACATGCAATAAACGCAGCGGAAATCGCAGCGGTCGGTGACCGAGACACGCAGGTAAGTGATTGCGCGGGCGAAGGGATCAATAAGCGGAGCCGTCATGCCTCCTAGGTAAAGCGGGGCACCGCCCGCGGCAAGGGGCAGACAGCATTTGTGTCTGGCAAAGAGTTTCGCAGCTGGCTAGGGTCGCCTCATGCGTATGACAGTCCTTTCCCTTGCTTCGATTTTCCTGCTGGCCGCCTGTAACGGGATCCAGCTGAATTCTTCTATTCTGAACGGCACAAGCGGGCCTGCCGCGGCGGAGCCGCAGGACCCGGTGCTGCAGCCTGCACCCGGCGTCGACGTGGCAGAGGCGGAGCCGCTGGCGCCCGCGTCGCCCTCAGCGCCGTCCTTCCGCGGTTCCGCGACCACGGTGGCCTCGCTGGGCGACCCGTCGCTGCCGGGCATGTGGATGGAAACACCGCTGGTGGCTGCCGAACAGCAGGCGCTGATCCGCTCCAGCCGCAACACCCAGGTCGTGGTGACGCTGAAACCGATCCCGGGTGAGTCTTCCGGCGGCAGCCGTCTGTCAATCGGCGCCATGCGGGCACTGGGCCTGCCGCTGACCGAGCTGGCCGAGGTGCAGGTGCTGCCCGCGGGCTGAGGCGTGAGCTGCTGAAGGGGGCAAAGCACCCGCCTGCTTGGGCGGGGCGGGTGCTGCCCGGCAGTGCCGGGCGGGTCCGTGGCAGGGTCAGGCGTCTTTCAGGTATTTCGCCGCTTCCTTGCGGGCAAACGCCTTCATGGCACTGCCATGTTCCGCCAGAAACGCGCGGGTGCGGTCTGCATCGTGCTTGCTGAGATCGCGCAGCCACCAGGCGACGGCCTTTTGCATGAACCAGTCGCGGTCCGGCACATAGGACGCGGCCCAGCCCAGGATACGCTCGCGGGCCTCCTGATCGGCGGGTTTCAGATTGTTCATCTTGGCCCAGGGCAGGGTGGCCACCAGCGCCGCGCGGCGGGTCCACATGTGGTCTGACCGGGACCAGCCCTCCACCGTGTCCAGCCGGGAGGGGGCAGCCAGCAGCCGCTTGGAAATGGCGGAGCAGGCGTGATCGGCAATCGCCCAGCTGTCAAACTGCGGAACCCAGGATTGCAAAAGCTCCCAGACCGCCAAGTCGTCTTTGATCCGTGCCTGGGTCAGCAGCTTGGCCGCGGCGATGCGGGCCTCGAAGATGTCGGTGTTCCACAGGGCGCGGGCCAGATCCACGCGCTCCGCCACACTTAAGGCTTGGCGCCAGGACTTGGTCAGATCATTGGTGGCCGGGTTGGGCACCCCCAGCACTCGACGGGCTTGCTTGTGATAGGCCGCCATCTGCTCCGCCCGGCCGGGTTCGGCCTGGGCTTTCAGCGCATCAAGATAGGTTTCGAGCATGTCGTTCCTTGGACCGGGGCGTCACACCGGCACGCCGGTGGGCTTGCCGTCGATGGTGGACTGGTTCTTTTCCGCCCAATAGGCGCGGATATCCTCGTCCGACTTGCCGTCGACCCACTTCTGCATGGTGTCGCGGTCGGACTGGTATTCCATGAAAGGCACCGCATAGCCGCAGGAGGTCTGAACCATATCGACCGAAACATCAAAGATCTGCCGGGCGCTGCGGTGGGCGGGGAACAGGGCGGCCAGATCGTCCCAGCCGTCGTCGCCGGCATGCAGCACGCTTGCGGTGCCATAGGCGCGGAGGATCTGCGGGCGGGTGGTGAAAGAGCACCACATCAGGGTGATGCGGTTCACCTCCAGCAAGTGGCCAGCAGTTTCATTGCCGCTGCCGGTCAGGTTCATCCAGACGATCCGGTCCGGCCCCAGGACCCGCAGCGAGTCCATCCCCTTGGGGGAGATGTTCACGCGGCCCTCCGGCCCGGCGGAGCCGGTAAAGAACATGTGCTGTTCTTCAATGAACTTGCGGTGCGCCTCTTCGATCTGCGGGAACTGCTTGGCCATGGCTCACTCCACTGTCACTGACTTCGCCAGGTTGCGCGGCTGGTCCACATCGGTGCCTTTGGCAACCGCCGTGTGATAGGCCAAGAGCTGCGCCGGGATTGCATAGAGGATCGGTGACAGCGCCTCCTTGACCTTTGGCATCCGGATCGCGCACCAGACGTCGTCGCCTGCCTCGTCAATGCCGTCCTGGTCGGAGATCATCAGCACCTTGCCCTTGCGCGCCAGGACTTCCTGCATGTTGGACACGGACTTATCGAACAGCGAGTCCTTGGGCGTCAGCACCACCACGGGCATGTTCTTGTCGATGAGGGCAATGGGGCCGTGCTTCAGCTCGCCGGAGGCATAAGCTTCGGCGTGGATGTAGCTGATTTCCTTCAGCTTCAAGGCGCCTTCCAGCGCCAGCGGGAACATCAGGCCGCGGCCCAGGAACAAGACGTCACGGGCTTCGCTGACCTTTTGCGCCGCCAGACGGATCGCCTCGTTTTGCTCCAGCGCGGAGGACAGCACATTGGGCAGGCCGCGGATCGCGGTGGCGTACTCCGCCATTTCATCGGCATTCAGATGGCCGCGGTCGCAGGCGGCCTTGAGCGCCAGCGCCAGCAGCACCGTCAGCTGGCAGGTGAAAGCCTTGGTGGAGGCCACGCCAATTTCAGGCCCGGCAAAGATCGGCAGCGCCAGATCGCTTTCGCGCGCGATGGAGCTTTCGGGGACGTTCACCACCGACAGGATCTTGTCCGCTTTTTCCTGGCAATAGCGCAGTGCCGCCAAGGTGTCGGCGGTCTCGCCCGATTGGGATACGAACAGCGCCAGTGTCTTGCCGGGGATCGGCGGCTCGCGGTAGCGGAACTCGGAGGCGATATCGACCTCGACCGGCAAGCGGGCGATCTGCTCGAACCAGTATTTGGCGGTCAGGCAGGCATAGAATGCGGTGCCGCAGGCAACCATGGTCAGCCGCTCGACTTGCGAGAAATCCACGCCTTCGCCAGGCAGCCGCACCGCGTTTTCCTCGACCGGCAGGTAATGGCGGATGGCCTCGGCAATCACATGCGGCTGCTCGGCGATTTCCTTGGCCATGAAATGCTTGTGGCCGCCCTTGTCGACCTGGGAGGAGTCGATCTGGATGGTCTTGGTTTCGCGGTTCACCAGCGTGCCGGCTGCATTGCGGATTTCGGCGCCCGCACGGGTGACAACAACCCGGTCGCCTTCCTCCAGATAGGTGATCCGGTCGGTGAGCGGTGCCAGCGCGATGGCGTCGGAACCCACGAACATTTCGCCGTCACCATGGCCGATTGCCAGCGGTGAGCCCTTGCGGGCCGCAACGATCAAGTCTTCCTCGCCATCAAACAGGAAGGCCAGAGCAAAGGCGCCTTCCAGCTGGTCCAGCGTCTTGAAGGCCGCATCAACGGGGGAGTGACCCTCTTTCAGATACCGCTCCGTCATAAGTGCGACGGTTTCGGTATCGGTCTCGGTGCGGAACTCCATGCCGCAGTTCAACAGCTCTGCGCGCAGTTCCTTGTAGTTTTCGATAATGCCGTTGTGCACCACTGCGACGGAACCGGCGCGGTGGGGGTGGGCGTTGCTGACCGACGGCGCGCCATGGGTGGCCCAGCGGGTGTGGCCGATGCCGGCCTTGCCGGCCAGCGGCTCATGCACCAGGAGGTCGGAGAGGTTCACCAGCTTGCCCACGGCGCGGCGGCGGCGCAGGGCGCCGTCATTCACTGTGGCAATGCCTGCGCTGTCATAGCCGCGGTATTCCAGCCGCTTCAGTGCCTCGACTAGGATCGGGGCGGCCTCGTGATTGCCCAGCACGCCGACAATTCCGCACATCACTTGGCTCCCTTCTGCAGGCGGGCTTTCTTGGCACGCAGCATATCCATCAGCTTGCGCGCGCGGCCCGGTTTGTTGCTCTGTTCGGCGCGGGCAATGGCCAGGTCGCCGTCTTCCACGTTCTTGGTCACCACTGCGCCGGTTGCGGTCATCGCCTCGTTGCCGACCCGGACCGGAGCCACCAGCATGGTGTTCGACCCGATAAAGGCGCGGGCGCCGATCTCGGTGCGGTGCTTCATCACCCCGTCATAGTTGCAGGTAATCGTGCCTGCGCCAATATTCGTGGCCTCGCCTACAGAGGCATCGCCGATGTAGCTGAGGTGATTGACCTTGGCGCCCTCGGCAATCTCGGCGTTCTTGATCTCGACAAAGTTGCCGATGTGGGTGTTCTCGGCCAGCTCCGCGCCGGGGCGCAGGCGCGCATACGGCCCGACCTTGGCACCGCGGCTGACATGGCAGCCCTCCAGATGCGAGAACGCCCGGATCAGCGCTCCGCTTTCGACCGTGACGCCGGGGCCGAAGACCACGTTGGGCTCAATCACCGTGTCGCGGCCAATATGTGTGTCAAAGGCGAGGTAGACGGTTTCCGGCGCCATCAGGGTAACGCCCAGGTCCATCAGCTCTGACCGCGCGCGGGCCTGAAACAGCGCATCCGCCTGCGCCAGTTCGGCGCGGGAGTTGACGCCCAGCGTTTCCGCCTCATCGCAGGACACGGCGGTCACTTTCAGATCCTCGCGCCGGGCCAGTTCCACCAGATCGGTCAGGTAGTATTCGCCGGAGGCGTTTCCATTGCCCACCTTGGCGATCAGATCGAACATCGCGTTGGCCTTGCCTGCCATCAGGCCGGAGTTGCAGAACGAAATCGCGCGTTCGGCCTCGTCCGCATCCTTGAACTCGACAATCCGCTCCAGGCTGTCGCCCTGCATCACCAGGCGGCCATAGCGGCCAGGGTCAGCGGCCTCGAAACCCAGCACCACCAGGTCAGCGCGCTGGCGGGCCTCGACCATGCGTTCCAGCGTTTCGGCGCTGACAAATGGGGTGTCGCCATAAAGCACAACCACATCGCCCGCGAACCCGTCCAGCGCGGCGCGGGCCTGGTCCACCGCATGGGCGGTGCCCAGCTGTTCCTCCTGCAGGACAACCTCGGCCTCTTCGTCGATCTCCGCCACTGCCTTGCGGACCTCATCTGCCCCGTGGCCCGCCACGATGATGGTGCGCTCCGGCGCCAGTGTGCGGCCCGCGGCCATCGCGTGCTCCAGCATCGGCGCCTGGGCAATCGGGTGCAGCACTTTCGGAAGGTCGGAGTTCATCCGCGTGCCTTTTCCGGCCGCCAGGATGACAAGGGCAATGCTCATAATCGCTTTTCTCTTTGTCTTTTTAGCGCTCCCGTTTTATCCGCTAACAGGCGGGGCGCAAGGGATAGCGCCATCAAACAAGATTGCGGGCTGCAACATGCGGCGGCGGAAAAGTGCCGAAAGGGCAGGATATGCGAACGGTTATCTTCGATCTGGACGGCACGCTGGCGGATACCTCGGGCGATCTGCTGGCCGCGGCCAACGCCTGTTTCCGGCAAATGGGGCTGGGCGATGTGCTGAGCCATCCGCAGGATGCGGCAGTGTCGCTGCGCGGTGCCCGGATGATGCTGACGCATGGGTTGAAACGTGTGGGTCAGTATGATCCGGCGGTAGTGGAAGAATTCTACCCTGTGTTCCTGGATGTCTACCGCGATGCCATCGACCATCACACCGTGCTCTATCCCGGCGCGATGGAGGCGGTGGAGGTGCTGAAATCCGCAGGTTTCGGCGTTGGCATCTGCACCAATAAGCCGGAGGGGCTGGCGGACCATCTGATGCGCAGTCTCGGCGTGCGCGACGCCTTTGCCTCGCTGGTCGGGGCAGACACACTGCCGGTGCGCAAGCCCGATCCCGAACCGCTGTATGAAGCCGCCCGCCGTGCAGGCGGCGATCCGGCGCGCACCCTGCTGGTGGGCGACAGCGATACCGACCGCAACACCTCGGCCAATGCCGGCGTGCCGTCGGTGCTGGTGACCTTCGGTCCCTCGGGCGACGACATGGCCGCGCTCAAGCCCGAGGCGCTGCTGCACCGGTTCGAGGATCTGCCGGAGGTCGCCGAACGGCTGATTGCGTGATCCCGCAACTCAGTTTCGGGAAAGCCGTCTCTCCAGCTTCTCTCTTGACCGCTGACGGCCCGCGGCTCACAAACGCCGCATGAGCGAAAAGTTTACCGGGTCTTTCACCCAGCAGGAACCCATCCCCGAAGACGCCATCGAGGCCGCGCTGGCGGTGCTCCGCAGCGGGCGGCTGCACCGCTATAACGTGGCAGAGGGCGAGGCGGGCGAAACCGCGCTGCTGGAGCAGGAGTTCGCAGCGCAGATGGGGGCGAAATACTGCCTGGCTGTAGCCTCTGGCGGCTATGCGCTGGCAACCTCGCTGCGCGCTGTCGGGGTGAAGCCTGGCGACAAGGTGCTGACCAACGCCTTCACCCTGGCGCCGGTGCCGGGATCCATTGCCTCTGTCGGGGCGGAGCCGGTGTTCGTCGAAGTTACCGAAGACCTGACCATCGACCTGGAGGATCTGGCGGCTAAGGCGGGCCAGGCCAAGGTGCTGATGCTGTCGCACATGCGCGGACACCTGTGCGACATGGATCGGCTGATGGAGATCTGCGATGCGGCGGGCATCACCGTGATCGAGGATTGCGCTCACACCATGGGCGCCTCCTGGAACGGCGTCCTGTCGGGCCGCCATGGTGCGGTGGGCTGCTACTCCTGCCAGACCTACAAGCATGTGAACTCGGGCGAGGGCGGGCTGCTCATCACGGATGACGAAGAGATTGCCGCCCGCGCCATCATGATGTCCGGCTCCTACATGCTCTATGGCCGCCATCTGGCCGCGCCGGGGCCGGAGGTTTTCGAGCGGGTGAAATACGAGACTCCTAACATCTCGGGCCGGATGGACAATCTTCGTGCTGCCATCCTGCGGCCGCAGCTGCGTGATCTGGATACCCAGGTGCAGCGCTGGAACGACCGCTACCGCGCGGTGGAGGAGGGGCTGCGCGGCACGCCCGGCCTTACGGTGGTGGAGCGCCCCGCGCAGGAGGTCTATGTCGGCTCCTCGATCCAGTTCCTGCTGCTGGACTGGTCAGAAGAGGCCGTGCAGGAGGCGGTCCGCCGCTGTGCGGCCCGAGGGGTGGAGCTGAAATGGTTCGGCACGCCGGAGCCGGTGGCCTTCACCTCCCGCTATGACAGCTGGCGCTACGCGGACACCCCGCGCCTGCCGCAAAGCGACCGGATCCTGGCGGGCATCATCGACATGCGGGTGCCGCTGACCTTCAGCCTGGAGGACTGCGCCCAGATCGCCCGCATCATCCGCGCCGAGGTCTCTGCCGTCTATCAGTCCGCCTGATACAGCGGCACCGTCGAGATCGAGACCTTGGCCGATCCGTCGGTCAGCTCTGCCGCGTGAGCGGCATAGATCAGCGTCTGGTTGGCCTCGTCGAAGATCCGCTTCACGCGCAGCGATTTCAGGATGATGGAGCGCGACGCCCGGAATACATCCTCGCCATCGCGGCCGCGGTCGATGTCGCCCACGGTAATGGGACCGGTCTGGCGGCAGGCGATGGAGGCATTTGAGGGGTCCTCAAACCAGTTGCCCTTTGACAGCCGGTCGATCAGCCCGCGCTCGAAATAGGCGATGTGGCAGGTCACGCCTTCGACCTTGGGGTCGGCGATGGCCTCGATCATGATGTCATTGCCCACCCAGTCGACGCCGATCTGGCCGACCTCCTCAGCGGCGGCGGGCAGGCCTGCCAGGCAGGCTGCAGCGGCCAGGGTGCGTTTTGCTCGTCTCATGCGGTGCTCCTGTAGGTATTGGGGCGCGGCTGTTTCCCGCTCATGCCAACTCTACGCGCAGAAGCGTTCAAAAGATCCCGGGAACCTTTTGGGAAAAGCCGGCGTTGTCCATCCGCAACGGCGCAAGGAGGCGCCTTACAACAGAAATGGCATTGAGGAGAAAGCGATGCATACGTCCAAAATTGCCCTGACCACATCCGCTCTGGCCCTGCTGGCCGCACCGGTCTGGGCCGGCGCGCAGGCGCAGGCCGTCACTGACCTGAACCTGCGCGCAGGTCCGGGGCCGCAGTACGAGATCATCGGCGTCATTTCGCCTTCGGGTTCGGTCGGTCTTGAGGGCTGCATCGAGGAAAGCAACTGGTGCAAGGTGAGCTACGAGGGTGCTGACGGCTGGGCTTATGGCGAATACCTGACCGGCACCGTCACCGAGAAATACGTGCCGGTGGTGGCCAAGGACAGCCCGGTGGAAATCAGCACCGTGACCTATGAGAAGACCGGCGAAAACGATGCGGAGCTGGGTGCAGTCGGCGGTGCCATCACCGGTGGTCTGATCGCCGGCCCGGCTGGTGTTGTGGCGGGCGCAATTGCGGGCGCCGCTGCGGGTGAGGCCGCGGTGCCGGATGAGCAGGTCGTGACCTATGTGCGCAGTCACGCCACCGAACGTGTCTACGTTCAGGGCGAAGTGGTGACTGGCGTCATGATCCCGGAAGAGGTGCAGCTGACCCCGGTTCCGGAATCTGATTACCGCTATGTCTACCTGAACGGCCTGCCGGTCCTGGTGGAGGCGGACAGCCGCACCGTGGTCCATGTGGTCCGCTAAACCAAATTGAAACTGCCGGATGCGGGCGGCCCCACGCGGGCCGCCCGCTGCCGTTCGGGCATCCCAAACAGGAACACGATTGACCCGAATCGCGGGCTCCTCTATTGAATTGAACAACTGTTCATATAATCGGCTCTGGCCTGGAGGATCTGCGGGATGTTCAACGCAAGCATGACTTTCGATCTTGGTGAGGACGTGAACGCGCTGCGCGATGTGGTTCACCGCTGGGCGCAGGACCGCGTCAAGCCGATGGCGCAGGAGATCGACCAGAAGAATGAGTTCCCGGCAGAGCTGTGGAAAGAGATGGGAGATCTGGGCCTCTTGGGCATCACCGTGCCGGAGGAGTTCGGCGGCGCCGGCATGTCCTACCTGGCCCATACCGTGGCGGTCGAGGAAATCGCGCGGGCATCCGCCTCGGTGTCGCTGTCCTACGGCGCGCATTCCAACCTCTGCGTCAACCAGATCAAGCTGAACGGCAATGCCGAGCAGAAAGCGAAATACCTGCCGCGGCTGATCTCGGGTGAGCATGTGGGCGCCCTGGCGATGTCCGAAGCGGGGGCAGGGTCCGATGTCGTCTCGATGTCGCTGCGGGCCGAAAAGCGCAACGACCATTTCCGTCTGAACGGCAACAAGTACTGGATCACCAACGGCCCCGACGCAGACACCCTGGTGGTCTACGCCAAGACCGATCCAGAAGCGGGCTCCAAGGGTATCACCGCCTTTCTGATCGAGAAAGAATTCAAGGGTTTCTCCACCTCCAAGCATTTCGACAAGCTGGGGATGCGCGGCTCCAACACGGCTGAGCTGGTGTTCGAGGATGTCGAGGTGCCGTTCGAGAACATCCTCGGCGAAGAGGGCAAGGGCGTGCGCGTGCTGATGTCCGGGCTGGACTATGAGCGCGTGGTGCTGGCCGGCATCGGCACCGGCATCATGGCTGCCTGCATGGACGAGATGATGCCCTACATGAAAGAGCGCAAACAGTTCGGCCAGCCGATCGGGAATTTCCAGCTGATGCAGGCCAAGATTGCGGACATGTACACCGCGATGAACACCGCCCGCGCTTATGTCTATGAGGTCGCCAAGGCCTGCGACAAGGGCACCGTGACCCGTCAGGACGCAGCCGCCTGCTGCCTTTACTCCTCCGAGGTCGCCATGACCCAGGCGCATCAGGCAGTGCAGGCCTTTGGCGGTGCGGGCTACCTGTCCGACAACCCGGTCGGCCGCATATTCCGCGATGCCAAGCTGATGGAGATCGGCGCCGGCACCAGTGAAATCCGCCGGATGCTGATTGGCCGCGAATTGATGGGCACCATGTAAGCCAAAGAAAACCCCGCGCATCCGAAGGGCGGCGCGGGGGTTGAAACAGACCCGGCGGCACGAGGCCGGCCGCCAGGCCATAACCGGACCCTCGAAGGATCAGAAGCGGTGCACGTAAGCGAAGTTCACGACAACCGGATCGATCTCTGCGGTGCCGATGGCGGCGCCGTTCAGGGTCGCGTCGCTGTCGATGTCCATCCAGCGGACGTTGAACCGCAGCGCACCGTTGTCGGAGATCTGGTAGTCGGCGCCTGCGTTCACCGCGACGCCGAAGCTGTCGTCCAGCTTGAGCGTGCCAAGCGCGGTCTCTTCCTCGAAGAAGGTGGTGTAGTTCAGACCGAGACCGAGGAACGGCTTGATCACGCCCTGGGTGGGGAAGTGGTAGTTGACCGACAGGGTCGGCGGCAGCTGCTTGGCGGAGGCCGCATAGGCGCCGTTCAGGTTGATGTCATGCTCAAACGGCGAGGCCGCCAGCAGCTCGACACCCCAGTTGTCGCGGAAGAAGTATTCGACGGTCAGCGACAGCGCGGTTCCGTCATCGATGTCAGCAAGCGCGCCGGCCAGGGTGCCGTTGCCGGATTTCGGGTTCACGTTGGCGATACCGACACCGACGGTCCAGTCGCCCTGCTCCTGGGCAAGGGCAGGGGCGGCCATTGCGGCCAAGGCGGAGGTCAGCGCAAGCGCGGAAACCATGCGTTTCATGGGGTGCGTCCCTTTTCTTGTGTTTACCCGGCAGTGATGCACCCGCAGGCGGCCGAAAACTCTGATCTGAGTCAAAACTGCCCGGTGCTACCTGTTGAAAATACAGCAAAATACCGCATAGCCGCTATGCGTTTCAGGAATGTCTAAATATGCATGGTAAATGTAACATTCCGGGGCTTCGCGCAGATGGCAGCTGGGACCTGCCAGAGCATCTCAACATGGCGGCGCAATGCCTGGCGCAGCCTGCTGAGGCGCTGGCGCTGATCGACATGACCGGCCCCGCGCGCCGGGACATTTCCTGCGGCGAACTGGCCGCGATGACAGACGGGCTGGCGCGCTATCTGCTGGCCCGCATCCAGCCCGGCGACCGCGTGGGCGTGCTGCTCAGCCAATCGCCCTGGTGCGCCGCCGCGCATCTGGCGATCTGGAAGGC
The DNA here is from genome assembly GCF_040704725.1 of Leisingera sp. JC11. NCBI lineage: Bacteria > Pseudomonadati > Pseudomonadota > Alphaproteobacteria > Rhodobacterales > Roseobacteraceae > Leisingera > Leisingera sp. JC11. The sequence goes on along the minus strand of NZ_JBFCVS010000002.1, from coordinate 359,897 downwards.
GGGCGGCATCTCGGTGCCACTGTTCAAGCTGTTCAAACGCGATGCTTTGGCCTCGCGCGCCGGCGACGCGGGCGTGCGGTTTGTTTTCACCGATGCCGAGGGCGCGGACCTGCTGGGGGATCTGGCCGAGGCAGTAATGGTTGAGGGCGCTGGAACGGACGGCGGGCCGGTTCCCTTCGCCGAGACCACCCCGGATACCCCTGCTGTTCTGATCTACACCTCCGGCACCACCGGCAGCCCCAAGGGCGCGCTGCACGGCCACCGGGTGCTGACCGGCCACTTGCCGGGCGTTGCCGTCAGCCATGACCACTTGGGCCAGCCGGGTGATGTGCTCTGGACCCCTGCCGACTGGGCCTGGATCGGCGGGCTGTTCGACGTGCTGATGCCGGGCCTGGCGCTGGGCGTGCCGGTGGTGGCCGCGCGGCTGGACAAGTTCACGCCGGAGGCCTGCGCGGAACTGATTGCCGAGGCCGGCGTGCGCAACATCTTTTTCCCGCCGACCGCACTGCGGATGCTCAAGGCAGCCGGGCAGGGGCTCGACGGCCTGCGCTCGGTTGCCAGCGGCGGAGAGCCCCTGGGCGCGGAGATGCTCGCCTGGGGGCGCCGCCGCCTGGGCGTGACCATCAACGAATTCTACGGCCAGACCGAATGCAATATGGTGGCCTCCTCCTGCGCTGCCGATTTTGAGCCGCGTCCGGGCTGCATCGGCAAGGCGGTTCCGGGGCATGAGCTGGCGGTGATCGACGCGGCAGGCAACCCAACGGAGGATGAGGGCGACGTTGCTATCCGCCGCGGCTCTGCCTCGATGCTGCTGGAATACTGGAACCGGCCCGAGGAAACCGCCGCCAAGTTCCGCGGGGACTGGCTGGTGACCGGCGACCGCGGCATCTGGGAGGGCGATTACCTGCGCTTCGTCGGCCGCGAGGACGACGTGATCACCTCCGGCGGCTACCGCATCGGCCCGGCGGAGATCGAAGATTGCCTGCTGACCCACCCAGCGGTGGCAACCGTGGGCGTGGTCGGCAAGCCTGATGCGCTGCGGACCGAGATCGTCAAGGCCTATGTGGTACTGAAACCTGGCGCCGAAGCCTCGGAGCAGGAACTGCAGGGCTACGTCAAGGACCGGCTCGCGCATTATTCCTACCCGCGCGAGGTGACGTTCCTGGACGCGCTGCCGATGACTGTGACCGGCAAGGTGATCCGCAAGGAGCTGAAGGCGCGGGCGGCGGGGGAAACCTCATGACCCAGGGTGTTGCATACCCGGTGCACGCTGGCCCAACCGGATTTAAAGATCTCAACCCTATAACGGGAGAGTGGACATGAAACTCACATCCAAGGCGATGCCCTCTTCGGAAGGCTTCAAGCAGAACCGCGAGGCGCATCTGGACGCCCTCGCGCAGATCAGCGAGGCGGCTGAGGCCGCGCGCATGGGCGGCGGCGAGAAATCCCGCGCCCGCCATGAAAGCCGCGGCAAGATGCTGCCGCGCCGCCGGGTGGCGAACCTCTTGGACCCCGGCTCCCCGTTCCTGGAGATCGGCGCCACCGCGGCGCATGCCATGTATGACGGCGCCGCGCCGTCGGCAGGTGTGATTGCCGGCATCGGCCGGGTGCACGGGCAGGAGGTCATGGTGGTCTGCAACGACGCCACCGTGAAGGGCGGCACCTATTACCCGATGACGGTGAAGAAACACCTGCGCGCGCAGGAGATCGCCGAGGAAAACCGTCTGCCCTGCATCTATCTGGTCGACTCCGGCGGCGCCAACCTGCCGAACCAGGATGAGGTCTTCCCGGACCGCGATCACTTCGGGCGCATCTTCTACAACCAGGCGCGGATGTCGGCCAAGGGCATCCCGCAAATCGCTGTCGTCATGGGCTCCTGCACCGCGGGCGGCGCCTATGTGCCGGCGATGTCGGATGTCACCATCATCGTGAAGGAACAGGGCACCATCTTCCTGGCCGGTCCGCCGCTGGTGAAGGCTGCCACGGGCGAGGTTGTCAGCGCCGAGGACCTGGGCGGCGGCGACGTGCACACGCGCCTCTCAGGCGTGGCCGACTACCTGGCCGAGGATGACGCCCACGCGCTGGCGCTGGCCCGGCGCGCGGTGCAGTCCTTGAACATCACCAAGCCGCTGGCGGTGAACTGGGCCAGCCCGGAAGAACCCGCCTATGACCCAGAGGAAATCCTCGGCGTGGTGCCCGGCGACCTGCGTACGCCTTATGACATCCGCGAAGTGATCGCGCGGCTGGTCGATGGCTCCCGCTTCGACGAATTCAAGCCGCGCTTCGGTGAAACCCTGGTGACCGGCTTTGCCCACCTCAAGGGCTGCCCCATCGGCATCATCGCCAACAACGGCGTGCTGTTCTCCGAAGCCGCCCAAAAGGGTGCGCATTTCGTCGAGCTGTGCAGCCAGCGCAAGATCCCGCTGGTGTTCCTGCAGAACATCACCGGCTTCATGGTCGGCCGCAAATACGAAAACGAGGGCATCGCCCGCCACGGTGCCAAGATGGTGACGGCGGTGGCCACGACCAATGTCCCCAAGATCACCATGCTGGTCGGCGGCTCTTTCGGTGCCGGCAACTACGGCATGTCGGGCCGCGCCTATTCCCCGCGCTTCCTGTGGACCTGGCCGAATTCCCGCATCTCAGTAATGGGCGGCGAGCAGGCGGCGGGCGTGCTGGCGACCGTGAAACGCGACGCCATCGAACGCCAGGGCGGCAGTTGGAGCACCGAGGAAGAAGCTGAGTTCAAGCGCCCCACCATCGAGATGTTCGAGGAACAGAGCCACCCGCTCTATGCCTCCGCGCGGCTTTGGGATGATGGCATCATCGACCCGCGCAAATCCCGCGACGTGCTGGCCCTGTCGCTGAGCGCTGCCCTGAATGCCCCGATCGAAGACACGCGCTTCGGCGTCTTCCGGATGTGAGGATCTCCCATGTTTGACAAAATCCTGATTGCCAACCGCGGAGAGATTGCCTGCCGCGTGATGGAAACCGCCCGTGCCATGGGGGTGCGGACCGTGGCCGTTTACTCCGACGCCGATGCGGCTTCGAAACATGTGGCGCTGGCGGATGAGGCCGTGCATATCGGCGGCCCGGCCCCGGCGGACAGCTATTTGAAGGGCGACGAGATCATCCGCGTCGCACAGGAAACCGGCGCCCAGGCGATTCACCCGGGGTACGGCTTCCTGTCGGAAAACCCGAAATTCGTCGAGGCGGTGGAGGCCGCGGGGCTTGTCTTTATCGGTCCATCGGCAGACGCCATTCGCAAGATGGGCCTGAAGGACGCTGCCAAGGCGCTGATGGAAGAGGCCGGCGTGCCGGTGGTGCCGGGCTATCACGGCACCAATCAGGACCCGGAGTTCCTGGCAGGCGAGGCGGAGAAGATCGGCTATCCGGTGCTGATCAAGGCGGTTGCCGGCGGCGGCGGCAAGGGGATGCGGCTGGTCGAAAAGCCTGCCGAATTTGCCGATGCCCTGAAAAGTGCTCAAGGCGAGGCGACCACCGCCTTTGGCAACCCGGATGTCTTGATCGAGAAATACATCCAGCAGCCGCGGCATATCGAGGTTCAGGTCTTTGGCGACGGCGAAACCGCGGTGCATCTGTTCGAGCGCGACTGCTCGCTGCAGCGGCGCCATCAGAAGGTGATCGAGGAAGCGCCGGCGCCGGGCATGACCGCGGAAATGCGCGAGGCGATGGGACAGGCCGGCGTGCGCGCGGCCGAAGCCATCGGCTACAAGGGCGCAGGCACGGTGGAGTTCATCGTCGACGGCTCTGACGGGCTGCGCCCCGACGGGTTCTGGTTCATGGAAATGAACACCCGCCTGCAGGTGGAGCATCCGGTCACGGAGCTGATCACCGGCGTCGATCTGGTGGAGTGGCAGCTGCGGGTTGCCTCTGGCGAGAGCCTGCCTGCCAAGCAGGAAGACCTCACCATCACCGGCCACGCGTTTGAGGCGCGGCTTTACGCGGAGGACGTGCCCAAAGGCTTCCTGCCTGCAACCGGCACGCTGACCCATCTGTCCTTCCCGGCAGAGGCCCGCGCCGACAGCGGCGTCAGGGCAGGGGACACCATCAGCCCCTGGTACGACCCGATGATTTCCAAGGTGATCGTGCATGGCTCCACCCGCAAGGTGGCGCTCTCGCGGCTGGCCCGCGCGCTGGAGGAAACCGAGGTCGGCGGCACTGTTACCAACCTGGCTTTCCTTGGCGCACTGGCGGCGCATGAGGGCTTTGCAAACGGCGAGGTGGACACCGGTCTGATTGCCCGCGACCTGGACGAGCTGACCGCGGCGCCGGTGGTGGAGCTGCGCCACAAGGCGGCGGCCGGCATGGTGGCTCTGGATCTGGTGGAGGCTTCTCCGGACACCGGCTTCACCCTCTGGGCGCCTTTGCACCGGGCCGTCACCCTGTCCCATGCGGGCGAGGAGTTCACCGCTGACGTGCAGGTGGACGGGCCCGACCGGCAGCTTTGGACCATTGAGGGCGAAACCGTCGTGGCCGAACGCAGCCAGGGCCAGTGGCGCATTGATGAGCGCCGGATGCCTGCGGTCTCGCAGTCGGGAACGCTGATCACCGTGCATGATGCCTACGGCCTGGAGTTCACCGCGCTGGATCCGCTGGACCGCGATGCGGCAGCAGGCGGCGACAGCAACGTGATCGAGGCGCCGATGCCCGGTTTGGTCAAGGCGGTCTTTGCTGAAGCGGGCCAGACGGTGAAGGAGGGCGACCGTCTCGCCATTCTGGAAGCGATGAAGATGGAGCATTCGCTCTTGGCCGCCCGCGACGGCGTGGTGGCGGAGGTGCTGGCCGCTGCCGGCGACCAGGTTGAGGCCGGCGCAGCGCTGGTGCGGCTGGAAGAAGAAGACGGCTGATCCGGGTCGGGGCGGCGCATCTGCCGCCCCCGCTGCGGATTGAGTATTTTTGGAAAGATGAAGCCGGAGGGCATTCCATGGGTGAATTTGCCGAAATCTTCGAGGTCGGCCCGCGCGACGGGCTGCAGAATGAAAAGCGCGAGATTCCGGTCGCGGAAAAGGTGGCGCTGACCGATTGCCTGAGCCGCGCCGGGTTCAAACGGATTGAAGTGGCAAGCTTTGTGTCGCCCAAATGGGTGCCGCAGATGGCGGGCAGCGCGGAGGTGCTGGCAGGCATCACCCGCGCACCCGGCGTGCGCTATGCGGCGCTGACGCCCAACATGCGCGGTTATGAGGACGCGGTGGCGGCCAAGGCCGATGAGATTGCGGTCTTTGCCTCGGCCTCCGAAGGGTTTTCCAAGGCCAACATCAACGCCACCATCGAGGAAAGCATCACTCGCTTCCTGCCCATCTTGGAGGCGGCCAAGGGGATCGGGCTGCCGGTCCGGGGCTATGTCTCCTGCGTGACCGACTGCCCCTACGATGGCTCCACCCCGCCGGAGAAAGTGGCGGAGGTAGCCGAACGGCTGTTCTCGCTCGGCTGTTACGAGATCTCGCTGGGCGACACCATCGGGCAGGGCACCCCGGAGGCGATCACTGCGATGCTCAAGGCTGTCACCGCGCGGGTGCCCGCGGCACAGCTGGCGGGCCATTATCACGACACCGCGGGCCGGGCGCTCGACAATATCGAGGCCTCGCTGGCGCAGGGCGTGCGGGTGTTCGATGCGGCAGTCGGCGGCTTGGGCGGCTGCCCCTATGCGCCGGGCGCGGCGGGCAATGTGGCGACGGAAGCGGTGCAAAAGCGCCTGACCGAACTGGGCTATGACACCGGCTTGGATGCGGAGGTGCTGGAAGAAGCCGCAGTACTCGCCCGGATGATGCGCGGCCTGCAGTAAGAATTCAGCGGAGACACAAGATGTTTGAGACAATCACCCTGGACACCGACGCCCGCGGCGTCTGCACCCTGACCCTGAACCGTGCCGAGAAGCACAACGCCATGTCCGGCCAGATGCTGCAGGAGCTCACCCAGGCGGCGAAACGGCTGGCTGAGGATGAGACCGTCCGCGTGGTGGTCCTGACCGGTGCCGGCAAGAGTTTTTGCGCGGGCGGCGACTTGGGCTGGATGCGGGCGCAGATGGATGCGGATGCCGAAACCCGCGCGCGCGAGGCGCGGGTGCTGGCGGAAATGCTGATGGCGCTCAACACCCTGCCCAAGCCGGTGATCGGCGCGGTGCAGGGCAACGCGTTCGGCGGCGGTGTCGGAATGGCGTCGGTATGCGACGTGGCCATCGGGGCGGATCACCTGAAGATGGGCCTGACCGAGACCAAGCTGGGACTGATTCCCGCCACCATCGGCCCATATGTCATCGCCCGCATGGGCGAAGCCAAGGCGCGCCGCGTGTTCATGTCGGCCCGCCTGTTTGGCGCAGAGGAGGCGGTGGAGCTTGGCCTGCTGGCCAAGGCCGTGCCCGCGGACCAGCTGGCGGAGGCGGTTGAGGCAGAGGTCGCGCCTTACCTCAACTGCGCCCCCGGTGCGGTGGCGGCGGCCAAGAAACTGGCCCGCGATCTGGGGCCGCGGCTGGACGGCAGCGTTATCGACCATACAATCAAGGCGCTTGTGGAGCGCTGGGAAGGGCCGGAGGCCGGCGAGGGCATCGCGGCGTTCTTTGAAAAACGCAAACCCATCTGGCAAAGCTGAAAACCGGCATAAATGACTCACGTTTTTGCGGCGGCTGCAGTTTCCCCTGCGGCCGCTTTTCTTATGAAAATGCTTGGGAATTGGCCTTGCAGGGCGGCCGTGCTTTTTCTGTCCAAACCCTTGTGGATTAACGTCGCTTTAGTTGACGCTCCCCGGGCGCGGGGGTATGCACAGTCCAAATCAACACGCCAATTGACGCCGCGCGGAAATCCGCCCGGGGAAAGGAGCTGCTCTTGGAAGAGATGTTGAGGGAATACCTGCCGATCCTGGTCTTCCTGGCCGTCGCGGCAGGTCTGGGGATTGTCCTTATCCTGGCAGCCGTGGTGCTGGCGGTCCGCAACCCGGACCCGGAAAAGGTCAGCGCCTATGAGTGCGGTTTCAACGCCTTTGACGATGCCCGCATGAAATTCGATGTCCGGTTTTACCTGGTGTCGATCCTCTTCATCATTTTCGACCTGGAAATCGCCTTCCTGTTTCCCTGGGCCGTCGGTTTCAAGGATATCAGCGACCTCGGCTTCTGGTCGATGATGGTGTTCCTTGGCGTGCTGACCATCGGCTTTGCCTATGAATGGAAGAAAGGGGCCCTGGAATGGCAGTGATGACCGGACCCAACACGGCGGGCGTCGACAAGGAAGTTGTCACCCGGGCCATCAATGCCGAGCTTCAGGATAAGGGTTTCCTGCTCACCTCGGCTGAGGACATCATCAACTGGGCGCGCACCGGCTCCCTGCACTGGATGACCTTTGGCCTGGCGTGCTGCGCGGTGGAGATGATGCACACCTCGATGCCGCGCTATGACGCCGAACGTTTCGGCATCGCGCCGCGTGCCTCGCCGCGCCAGTCGGACGTGATGATCGTTGCGGGCACCCTCACCAACAAGATGGCGCCGGCCCTGCGCAAGGTCTACGACCAGATGCCCGAGCCGCGCTATGTGATCTCGATGGGCTCCTGCGCCAATGGCGGTGGCTATTACCACTACAGCTATTCCGTGGTGCGCGGCTGCGACCGGGTTGTGCCGGTTGACGTCTACGTGCCCGGCTGCCCGCCGACGGCTGAGGCGCTGCTTTACGGCCTGATGCAGTTGCAGCGCAAGATCCGCCGCACCGGCACCCTGGTGCGCTAAGGAAGGGGCGGAGACAACATGAGCGAAGCACTGAAAGAACTGGGCGCCCAGATCGAAGCCAAACGCCCCGACTGCGTGGTGGCCTGGGATGTGTCCTTTGATGAGCTGAACATCGACGTGACACCTTCGAACATCGCCGGTCTGGTGGAGTTCCTGAAGCTGGACGCCAACTGCAAGTTTTCGACCCTGGTGGACATCACCGCGGTGGACTACCCCGACCGCGCCAAGCGGTTCGATGTGGTCTATCACTTCCTGTCGATGTACCGGAACCAGCGCATCCGCCTGCGTGCCGCTGTGCGCGAGGATGAGATGGTGCCCTCGATCGTGGACGTGCACCCCTCGGCCAACTGGTTCGAGCGGGAAGTCTACGACATGTTCGGCATCCTGTTCTCAGGCCATCCGGATCTGCGCCGGATCCTGACCGACTACGGCTTCCGCGGCTATCCGCTGCGCAAGGATTTCCCGACCACCGGTTACACCGAGGTCCGCTATGACGAGGCGCAAAAGCGCGTGGTCTACGAGCCGGTGAAGCTGGTGCAGGAATACCGCCAGTTCGATTTCATGTCCCCGTGGGAAGGTGCCGAATACATCCTGCCCGGCGACGAGAAGGAGGGGGCGCAATGATGGACGGCTCCAAATTTGACGACGGCAGCGTTGACGCGCTGAGCGGCGAGCAGAAGATCCGCAACTTCAACATCAACTTCGGCCCGCAACACCCTGCGGCGCATGGGGTTCTGCGGCTGGTTCTGGAACTCGACGGCGAGATCGTTGAGCGCTGCGACCCGCATATCGGCCTGCTGCACCGCGGCACCGAGAAGCTGATGGAAAGCCGCACCTACCTGCAGAACCTGCCGTATTTCGACCGCCTCGATTATGTGGCGCCGATGAACCAGGAACACGCCTGGTGCCTGGCCATCGAAAAGCTGACCGGCACCGAGGTGCCGCGCCGCGGCCAGCTTATCCGGGTTCTCTACTCGGAAATCGGCCGGGTGCTGAACCACCTCCTCAACGTCACCACGCAGGCAATGGACGTCGGCGCGCTGACCCCGCCGCTCTGGGGCTTTGAAGAGCGCGAAAAGCTGATGATCTTCTATGAGCGGGCCTGCGGCGCACGCCTGCACGCGGCCTACTTCCGCCCCGGCGGTGTGCATCAGGATCTGCCGGACGAACTGCTGGATGATATCGACCTCTGGGCAATGGAATTCCCCAAGGTTCTGGACGACATCGACGGCCTGCTGACCGAAAACCGCATCTTCAAGCAGCGCAACTGCGACATTGGTGTGGTGACCGAGAAGGACATCCAGGAATACGGCTTCTCCGGCGTCATGGTGCGCGGCTCCGGCCTTGCATGGGACCTGCGCCGCGCGCAGCCCTACGAATGCTATGACGAGTTCGAGTTCCAGGTGCCGGTCGGCAAGAACGGCGACTGCTACGACCGCTACCTCTGCCGTATGGAAGAGATGCGCCAGTCGACCTCGATCATCCGTCAGGCGATTGCCAAGCTGCGCGAAGCCACCGGCGACGTGCTGGCCCGCGGCAAGCTGACCCCGCCCAAGCGCGGCGACATGAAGACCTCGATGGAAAGCCTGATCCACCATTTCAAGCTGTACACCGAAGGTTTCCACGTCCCGGCGGGCGAGGTTTACGCCGCCGTCGAGGCGCCCAAGGGCGAGTTCGGCGTCTATCTGGTGGCGGACGGGTCCAACAAGCCCTACCGCTCCAAGATCCGCGCGCCGGGCTTCCTGCACCTGCAGGCGATGGACCACGTTGCCAGGGGCCACCAACTGGCCGACGTCGCCGCCATCATCGGCACCATGGACGTCGTGTTCGGGGAGATTGACCGTTGAGGTTGGTTGGCGCGCTTCTCCTGTCAGTGCTTGGTTCAACTGCTTCCTCTCAGGAAGTGGAAAGTCAAGGTGATGCTGAGGGCGCAGCCCAGTATGTTGTGGAGGCAGCTACATCACCCGAATTCCAAGAATTTCATTGCCGCGGCTTGCTGGATCGAGCTGAGATGGAAGTGGCTCGCGTTTTGAACGACTTAGACTACAGTTTGGTGCTTTCCGCCCGCGGAAAGGGCGGTGCCATTGGCAATGTCGAATGCCATCTCTCTTCGTCGAGAACGGTAACTAAAACCTATGAAGGTGTGAAAGACTGATGCTTCGCAGACTGCACCACGAACAACCCGACAGCTTTGCCTTCACCCCGGCCAACCAGGCCTGGGCCGAGGCGCAGATCACCAAGTATCCTGAGGGCCGCCAGGCCTCCGCGGTCATTCCGCTTTTGTGGCGTGCGCAGGAGCAGGAAGGCTGGGTCACAAAGCCCGCGATCGAAGCCATCGCCGACATGCTCGGCATGGCCTATATCCGGGTGCTGGAGGTTGCCTCTTTCTACTTCATGTTCCAGCTGCAACCGACCGGTTCCGTTGCCAATATCCAGATCTGCGGCACCACCTCCTGCATGATCTGCGGGGCAGAGGACCTGGTTGCGGTCTGCAAGGAAAAGATCGCCGAGAAGCCGCACACCCTGTCGGCGGACGGAAAGTTCACCTGGGAAGAGGTCGAGTGCCTGGGCGCCTGCACCAATGCCCCGATGGCGCAGATCGGCAAGGATTACTACGAGGACCTGACCGTCGAGAGCTTCACCAGGCTGCTGGACGATCTGGCCGCGGGCAAAGACGTGGTGCCCGGCCCGCAGAACGGCCGTTACGCGGCGGAGCCGAAGTCGGGCCTCACCTCGCTGACCGACTTCGACAGCGGCAAGACCCAGTACAACGCGTCTGTTCAGCTGGCGGTGGATATCCAGGACGGCGTCAAGCGCATCCAGGGTGATGAAGTGCCGCTGCTGACGCCTTGGATCGGCAAGGACGGTGTGGTTGCCGGCCGCGCAGCCGAGGGGCAGCCGCCGAAAGCGCCGGAAGCGCCCAAGCCTGCTGTGAAACAGGCAGAGGAAGCAGCCAAGGCCGCGCCGAAGAAAGCGGATGCGGCTGAGCCGGCGTCGCCGGAGGGGGCCGCGGCAAAGCCTGATGAGGCTGCGGCTGAAGAAAGCCAGCCGATGGTTCTGAAAGAGGCCCTGGGCGGCCTGCCGGATGATCTGAAGCTGCTGAAGGGGGTTGGACCGAAGCTGGAAGAGAAGCTCAACGGGCTGGGCATCTTCCACTTCGAGCAGATCGCCGAATGGACCGAGGCCGAGGTCGCTTGGGTCGATGCACGGCTCAAGTTCAAAGGCCGGATCACTCGGGACGGCTGGATTGAGCAGGCCAAGCGCCTGCAGGTCGGTGATGTGACCGAATTTGCCAGACGCGCCAAGGCCGAAGGCATCTACGAAGACGACGAATGACGGGCGGCGGCCTGATGGGGCCGCGGTTCAGGTGACGGGAAACAGATGAGCAAGGAACAGGACCAGGCCATTGCAGCAAAGGGCCGGCACATCGCGTTGGTGATTGCCGGGACGATTTCGCTGTGGGTCGTGGTGTCACTGTTCATCGGCCCCGTGCTGGGGCTGCCGGGGCGCTATGCGCTGCTGTTCGACTTCGCCGCGCTGGCGGGCATGATCTATGCCCTGGTCAACATATTTCAACTCTGGCGCATGCGCCGGGACAGCCAAAGGTAGGCACACATGCTGAAGGATCAGGACCGGATCTTTACCAACCTTTACGGGATGCACGAGCGCACGCTGGCGGGCGCCAAGGCGCGCGGCCATTGGGATGGCACGGCCGGCATCATCGAAAAGGGCCGCGACTGGATCATTCAGACCATGAAGGACTCAGGGCTTCGTGGCCGCGGCGGCGCGGGCTTCCCGACCGGCCTCAAGTGGTCCTTCATGCCCAAGGAAAGCGACGGCCGCCCGGCGTATCTGGTCATCAACGCCGATGAATCCGAGCCCGGCACCTGCAAGGATCGGGAAATCATGCGCCACGATCCGCACACGCTGATCGAGGGCGCGCTGATCGCCTCCTTCGCGATGAACGCGCATACCTGCTACATCTACCTGCGCGGCGAATACATCCGCGAGCGCGAGGCGCTGCAGGCGGCAATTGATGAATGCTATGACAAGGGCCTGCTGGGCCGGAACGCTGCTGGCTCCGGCTGGGACTTCGACGTCTTCCTGCACCACGGGGCAGGGGCCTATATCTGCGGCGAGGAAACCGCTCTGATCGAGAGCCTGGAAGGCAAGAAGGGCATGCCCCGGATGAAGCCGCCGTTCCCGGCGGGCGCAGGCCTTTACGGCTGCCCGACCACGGTGAACAACGTGGAGTCCATCGCTGTGGTGCCCACCATCCTGCGCCGCGGCGCCGACTGGTTCGCCGGTTTCGGCCGCCAGAACAACGCGGGCACCAAGCTGTTTGCGATCTCCGGCCACGTCAACAACCCCTGCGTGGTTGAAGAGGCGATGAGCATCTCCTTCGAGGAGCTGATCGAGAAGCATTGTGGCGGCATCCGCGGCGGCTGGGACAACCTGCTGGCAGTGATCCCCGGCGGTTCTTCTGTGCCGTGTGTGCGCGGCGAGAACATGCGCGACGCGATCATGGATTTTGATTACCTGCGCGGCGAGCTGGGCTCCGGCCTCGGCACTGCGGCGGTGATCGTGATGGACAAGCAGACCGACATCATCAAGGCGATCTGGCGCCTGTCCAAGTTCTACAAGCACGAAAGCTGCGGCCAGTGCACCCCCTGCCGCGAAGGCACCGGCTGGATGATGCGCGTCATGGACCGCCTGGTGAAAGGCGAGGCCGAGCTGGAAGAGATCGACATGCTGTGGGACGTGACCAAACAGGTCGAAGGCCACACCATCTGCGCCCTCGGCGACGCGGCGGCCTGGCCGATCCAGGGCCTGATCAAGAACTTCCGCGAGGAAATCGAAGACCGCATCAGGGCCCAGAAGACCGGGCGCATGGGCGCGATGGCAGCGGAATAACTGATGGAAGCTTTTGACGCATATTCCCACGCTTTGGCCGCGCTGGTGATCTTTACCCTGATCACCCTGGCGCTGTCGCCGTTTTCGGCGCTGGCCAAGCAGAAGGCGGGCCTCGCTCCGGGTGCGACGCCTCAGCAGGATTATGCGGATAAGGCCTACCGGCTCAACCGGGCCTATCTGAACGGCTGCGAGACACTGCCTGCCTTCCTGACCGTGACACTGGTGGCGATCGTGGCGGGCGCAGCGCCGTTCTGGGTGAACCTGCTGGCCTCGCTGGCGGTAGTGTCCCGGGTCATCATGATTTTCATTCACCTGCAGGGCATCGGCAAACCGTACAGCGGGCCGCGCTCTGTTTTCTACGTTCTCGGCTGGGCCTGCATGGCGGGTCTGGCGATCCTGGCATTGGCGGCAGTATTTTGAGCATGATGAAGACATACCGGATGGCCGTGCCTGCGGCGTGCCTGGCGGCTTTGGCGTTGGTTTCTGCCTGCGGCAGCTCCACCACCAACAAGAACCGCGAGCTGTATGACGGGGTGCCGTTCAAGGCCAAGGCCAAGCCGGTCGACAAGAAAACCAACCCCGCGGTGTTCCAGATCGATATCAAGGGCGCCGAACGCTCGATCAAGGGCGCGCGCGAAGCAGCGGCGCACAGCGGCACCAAATACTGCGTGACCGCCTACGGCTCGTCCGACATCGAATGGGCCAACGACCCGCGTGACGAGGAAACCCCGCTGACCATCACCGATGGCCGCGCCGTCTTCCAGGGGACCTGCACCCCGTGAGCGGATTTCCGGCATATCAGGGCCTTGCGGCCCGGCTGCTATTGCATAGCAGCAGCGCGCGCCTGCGCATGGGGGCTTCGAAACTGAAGGAGTCCCATGCCATGCGTGCCCTGATTGCCGTTGTTCTCTCCGCTGCTGTTGCCCTGCCTGCCTCCGCGCTGGCGAAACCGTCGCTGCGCGACGTCCAGGAAATCGAAGACCCGCTGTTTGCCGTCGCCGTGGCCAAAGAAGTCTCGGACTACTGCGATGATATTTCCCCCCGCTACCTGAAAGGGCTGGGCGAGTTGCGCCGGCTCAAAGCGCGGGCAAACGCGCTGGGATACTCGGACGCGGAAATCCGCGACTACATCGAATCTGATGCCGAAAAGGACCGGATGCGCGCCAAGGGAGAGCAGCTCCTGGCGCAGAACGGCGTTGACTACGGCAAACCCGAAACATTCTGCGCCTATGGCCGCGCAGAGATTGAGAAAAACAGCGCGATCGGCGTGTTACTGAGGGCGAAATAGACCATGTCTGACCTCCGCAAGATCAACATTGACGGAACCGAGATCGAGGTGGATGGGGCAATGACCCTGATCCAGGCCTGTGAGGAGGCCGGCGTCGAGATCCCGCGCTTCTGCTACCACGAGCGGCTGTCGATTGCCGGCAACTGCCGCATGTGCCTGGTTGAGGTTGTCGGCGGCCCGCCGAAACCCGCCGCCTCCTGCGCGATGCAGGTGCGCGACCTGCGCCCCGGCCCCGAAGGCCAGGCGCCGCAGGTGAAAACCAACTCGCCGATGGTCAAGAAGGCCCGCGAAGGCGTGATGGAATTCATGCTGATCAACCACCCGCTGGATTGCCCGATCTGCGACCAGGGCGGCGAATGCGACCTGCAGGACCAGGCGATGGCCTATGGCCTGTCGGGCAGCCGCTTCAAGGAAGCCAAGCGCGCGGTGGACGATCTGGACCTCGGCCCGCTGGTTGCCACCACCATGACCCGCTGCATCAGCTGCACCCGCTGCGTGCGTTTCACCACTGAGGTCGCCGGCATCACCCAGATGGGCCAGACCGGGCGCGGCGAGGATGCGGAGATCACCTCCTACCTGAACCAGACGCTGCAATCGAACCTGCAGGGCAACATCATCGACCTGTGCCCGGTGGGCGCGCTGACCTCGAAGCCTTATGCGTTCACCGCCCGCCCGTGGGAGCTGACCAAAACCGAGACCATCGACGTGATGGACGCGCTGGGGTCGAACATCCGCGTTGACACCAAGGGCCGCGAAGTGATGCGCATCCTGCCGCGCAACCATGACGGCGTGAACGAGGAATGGATCAGCGACAAGACCCGCTTTGTCTGGGACGGCCTGCGCCGCCAGCGTCTGGACCGCCCCTATGTGCGCGTGGATGGCAAGCTGAAGCCCGCCACCTGGGCAGAGGCGCTGTCTGCCGCTGCAACCGCCATGAAAGGCAAGAAGGTTGCGGGCCTGATCGGCGACCTGGCCCCGGTTGAGGCGGCCTATGCGCTGAAGCAGCTGGTCGAGGGGCTGGGCGGCAAGGTCGAATGCCGCACCGACAACGCCCGCCTGCCGATCGGCAACCGGGCAGGTTATGCCGGCACCGCCACCATCGAAGACCTCGATGACGCGGAAATGATCCTGCTGATCGGCACCAACCCGCGCGACGAGGCGCCGGTGCTGAATGCCCGCATCCGCAAGGCCTGGGCCAACGGCGCCGAAGTGGCGCTGATCGGCCCCGCAGCGGATCTGACCTATGAGTACTACCACGCCGGCACCGGCCGCGACGCGCTCAGCGACATGATCGCCAACGGTGTCTCTGAGGAGACCCGCGACAACAAGAAAACCGTGATCATTGTGGGGCAGGGCGCCCTGCGCGAGGCCGACGGCCTGGCAGTGATGGCCGCCGCCCAGAAGATGGCGGAACTGTCCGGCTCCAAGCTGATGGTGCTGCACACCGCTGCCTCCCGCGTCGGGGCAATGGACATCGGCGCGGTGACCGAGGGCGGCATGGAAGCCGCGATCGACGGGGCGGAGGTGATCTACAACCTTGGCGCCGATGAAGTGGAAATCGATGCGGGTGCCTTTGTGATCTACCAGGGTTCCCACGGCGACCGCGGCGCGCACCGCGCCGACGTGATCCTGCCGGGCGCGGCCTACACGGAAGAAAACGGCCTGTTCGTGAACACCGAGGGCCGCCCGCAGCTGGCGATGCGAGCCGCATTTGCGCCGGGTGAGGCTAAGGAGAACTGGGCCATCCTGCGCGCGCTGAGCGCCGAGGCCGGCGCCCAGCTGCCCTATGACTCGCTGGCCCAGCTGCGCCAGGCCCTGGTTGCCGAAGTGCCGCATCTGGCGCAAATCGACGAAGTGGCCGAGAAGGACGGCGAGCCGCTGGAACAGGACAAGCTCGGCAACGCCGATTTCCTGCCCGCGATCAAGGACTTCTACCTGACCAACCCGATCGCCCGCGCATCGCAGCTGATGGCGGAACTGTCGGCAGGTGTGAAAGCCCGCGGAAACGAGGCAATGGCCGCCGAATGATCCGTTTCGCCCTCATAACGCCCTTTGTTCTGGCCGCCTGCGCAATGGCGCCCGGCACTGAAGGCGCGCAGCCCGCTCCTGTCTACGAAGGGGTGGAAACCAGCCTGCTGGAGGGCGATCTGGTGCAATTTCATGTCTCCATGCGCGGCGCGGCCGTGCCCGGCGACCTTGACAACTATGCGGAATGCGCCGCCGCGCAATACGCGCTGATCCGGGGCTACGGGTTTGCGCGCCATGTGCGCACGACAACGAAACAGGCAGGGGGCAGCCGGGCCGCTGACGCGGTCTATCTGATTTCGCCCTCTCTGCCGCGCGGATTGCGCACCATCGACGCCGAAGTCGTGGTCGCGGATTGCGCGGCGAACGGAATACCCACGGTGTGAGGACCTATGGCTGATTTCTTTAACACTCCAGGCGGCATCGCTGTTCTGATCCTGGCGCAAGTGCTTGCAGTTGTTGCCTTTGTGATGATCTCGCTCCTGTTCCTCGTCTACGGGGACCGCAAGATCTGGGCCGCGGTCCAGATGCGCCGGGGCCCGAACGTGGTGGGCGTCTACGGCCTGCTGCAATCGGTGGCCGACGCGCTGAAATACGTGGTTAAAGAGGTGGTGATCCCGGCCGGCGCCGACCGCACCGTCTTTATCCTGGCGCCGATGACCTCCTTCGTGCTGGCGATGATCGCCTGGGCGGTGATCCCCTTCAACGACGGCTGGGTGCTCTCTGACATCAACGTCGCCATCCTCTATGTCTTCGCGGTCTCCTCGCTTGAGGTTTACGGCGTGATCATGGGCGGCTGGGCGTCGAACTCGAAATACCCGTTCCTGGGTTCTCTGCGGTCAGCCGCGCAGATGATCTCCTACGAGGTCTCCATCGGCCTCATTATCATCGGTGTGATCATCTCCACCGGTTCGATGAACTTCGGCGACATTGTACGTGCGCAAGACGGCGATCTGGGCCTGCTGAACTGGTACTGGATCCCGCATTTCCCGATGGTCTTCCTGTTCTTCATCTCGGCGCTGGCGGAAACCAACCGCCCGCCCTTCGACCTGCCGGAAGCGGAATCGGAACTGGTGGCGGGCTACCAGGTGGAATACTCGGCCACCCCGTTCCTGCTGTTCATGGCCGGTGAATACATCGCCATCTTCCTGATGTGTGCGCTGACAACCCTGCTGTTCTTCGGCGGCTGGCTGTCCCCGATCCCGGGCCTGCCCGACGGCGTGCTGTGGATGGTCGGCAAGATGGCGTTCTTCTTCTTCCTCTTCGCAATGGTGAAGGCGATCACCCCGCGCTACCGCTACGACCAGCTGATGCGCCTGGGCTGGAAAGTGTTCCTGCCGTTCTCGCTGGCCTGGGTGGTCTTCGTGTCCTTTGCTGCAAAATTTGACTGGTTCTGGGGCATCTTCGCCCGCTGGACCGTGGGAGGCTAACTGATGGCGAACATCGACTACACCCGCGCCGCCAAATACTTCCTGCTGCAGGATTTCTGGGTCGGCTTCAAACTGGGGCTGAAGTATTTCTTCGCCCCCAAGGCCACCCTGAACTACCCGCACGAGAAGGGCCCGCTGTCGCCCCGCTTCCGCGGCGAGCACGCGCTGCGCCGCTATCCGAACGGCGAGGAGCGCTGCATTGCCTGCAAGCTTTGCGAAGCGGTCTGCCCGGCGCAGGCGATCACCATCGACGCGGAACCGCGCGAGGACGGCAGCCGCCGCACCACGCGCTATGACATCGACATGACCAAATGCATCTACTGCGGTTTCTGCCAGGAAGCCTGCCCGGTCGATGCGATTGTCGAGGGACCGAACTTCGAATTCGCCACCGAGACCCGCGAAGAGCTGTTCTACGACAAGGAAAAACTCCTGGCCAATGGCGAGCGCTGGGAAGCCGAGATCGCCCGCAACCTAGAAATCGACGCGCCGTACCGATGACTGATCCCAAGAACCCTTTCGAGGCCATGATGGCCCAGGCCCAGCAGATGGCCAAGGCGTTCAACCCGGCGCTGGAGAACTTCTCGCCTTCCGAGGCTTTCAAGGAGTTCGAGGCGCTGTGGCCCACCATGCCCAAAGAGGTCATGGAAATGATGTTCGGCAACACCGTCAACAAGGACGGGCTGGATGCCAAGACCCGGCTGCTGCTGACACTGGCCGGGCTGACAATGCAGGGCGCGCAGGCCGACAGTGCCGTGCGCCAGACCGTGCGCCACGCCCTCGCGGCCGGCGCCAAGAAACAAGAGATCGTGGAAACGATCGGACAGATGTCGGTGTTTGCCGGCATTCCGGCCATGAACCGGGCGCTGGATCTGGCGCAGGCGGTCATGGACGACAAAAGGGACGATGAGACATGAGCGTTTTTGCCTTCTACCTCTTCGCCATCAGCGCCATCACCGGCGGGCTGTTCACCGTGATCAGCCGCCAGCCGGTGCATTCGGTACTGTGGCTGATCCTGGCCTTCCTCTCTTCGGCCGGGCTGTTTGTGCTTTTGGGGGCGGAGTTCGTCGCCATGCTGCTGGTCATCGTCTACGTGGGCGCGGTCGCGGTGCTGTTCCTGTTTGTGGTGATGATGATCGACGTGGACTTTGCCGAGCTGAAGGCGGAGATGGCGAAATACATGCCGCTGGCGCTGCTGATCGGCCTGGTCATCCTGATGCAGTTCGTGATGGCCTTCGGCGTCTGGGAAACCGCCCACAAGGCGCCTGAGCTGCTGGCCAATCCGGTGCCTGCCGACCGCCACAACACCGAGGCGCTCGGCCTCATCATCTATGATCAATATTTCCTTCTGTTCCAGCTGGCGGGCCTGATCCTGCTGGTGGCGATGATCGGCGCGATCGTGCTGACCCTGCGCCACCGCACCGACGTCAAGCGCCAGGACGTGGTCGCGCAGATGATGCGCGACCCGGCCGCCGCGATGGAGCTTAGGGACGTGAAACCGGGGCAGGGGCTGTGATCCAATGATTGGACTTGAACATTATCTGACCGTCGCGGCGACGCTGTTCGTCATCGGCATCTTCGGGCTCTTCCTGAACCGCAAGAACGTGATCATCCTCTTGATGAGCATCGAACTGATGCTCCTGGCGGTGAACATCAACCTGGTTGCCTTCTCTTCCTTCCTGGGCGATCTGGTGGGGCAGGTTTTCACCTTGTTCGTGCTGACCGTGGCCGCCGCCGAGGCCGCCATCGGCCTGGCGATCCTGGTCTGCTTCTTCCGCAACCGCGGCACCATCGCCGTCGAAGACGTCAACGTGATGAAGGGCTAAAGAACCATGGAAACCATCCTCCTCTTTGCCCCTCTGGTGGGGGCCGTTATCTGCGGCTTCGGCCACAAGATGATCGGTGAGAAAGCCGCCACCGTGACCGCCACGGCGCTGCTGTTCCTGTCGGCGCTGCTCAGCTGGATCACCTTCCTGGCGTTTGACGGGGTGACCCAGAACATCGAGATCTTCCGCTGGATCGAAAGCGGCTCGCTGTCGACCTCCTGGGCGATCCGGCTGGACCGGCTGACCGCGATCATGCTGATCGTGATCACCACCGTGTCCTCACTCGTGCACCTCTATTCCTTCGGCTACATGGACCATGACCCGCAGTGGAAGGAGGGCGAGAGCTACAAGCCGCGCTTCTTTGCCTACCTGTCGTTCTTCACCTTCGCGATGCTGATGCTGGTGACTTCCGACAACCTGGTGCAGATGTTCTTCGGCTGGGAAGGCGTGGGCGTGGCCTCCTACCTGCTGATCGGCTTCTACTACCGCAAGCCGTCGGCCAACGCGGCGGCGATCAAGGCCTTTATCGTCAACCGCGTCGGCGACTTCGGTTTTGCGCTGGGGATCTTCGGCCTGTTCTTCCTGACCGACAGCATCAATCTGGCGGACATCTTTGCAGCCGCCCCGACGCTGGCGGAAACCCAGGTCTCCTTCCTGTGGACCGAGTGGAACGCGGCGAACCTGCTGGCCTTCCTGCTTTTTGTCGGTGCGATGGGCAAATCGGCACAGCTGATCCTGCACACCTGGCTGCCGGACGCGATGGAAGGCCCGACCCCGGTGTCGGCGCTGATCCACGCGGCAACTATGGTGACCGCGGGCGTGTTCCTGGTCTGCCGCATGTCGCCGCTGATCGAGTTCGCGCCTGAAGCCGCGGCCTTCATCACCGTGCTGGGGGCTGCCACTGCCTTCTTCGCTGCGACCGTGGGCCTGGTGCAGAACGACATCAAGCGCGTGATCGCCTATTCGACCTGCTCGCAGCTGGGCTACATGTTCGTGGCCGCCGGTGTCGGCATGTATTCCGCAGCGATGTTCCACCTGTTCACCCACGCCTTCTTCAAGGCGATGCTGTTCCTTGGCGCCGGTTCGGTGATCCACGCCATGCACCACGAGCAGGACATGCGGAACTACGGCGCGCTTCGCAAAAAGATCCCCTACACCTTCTGGGCGATGATGATCGGCACCCTGGCCATCACCGGCGTCGGTATCCCGCTCAGCGGCTGGGTTGGCTTTGCCGGTTTCGTCTCCAAGGATGCGATCATCGAAAGCGCCTATGCGGGCGGCTCGATGTTCGGTTTCTGGGCGCTGGTGATCGCGGCCTTCATGACCTCGTTCTATTCCTGGCGCCTGATCTTCATGACCTTCTACGGCGAGGCGCGCGGCGACAAGCACACCCACGACCAGGCCCACGAAAGCCCCTGGACCATGCTGGTGCCGCTGGGCGTGCTGGCGGTGGGTTCCGTCACTGCAGGCATGATCTGGTACAGCAGCTTCTTCGGCCACGCCGATCAGGTCGGCAAGTTCTACGGTATCCCGGTGGCGGAAGCGTCCGCTGCGGCGCATGGCGAAGAGGCTGGCCACGGCGAAGAGGCCGCGCACGGCGATGACGCTGCGCACGGTGAAGATGCCGCCCATGGCGAAGACGCGGCACATGGCGGCGAGCACCACTATGTGTTTGCCGGCAAGCCGGGCGAGGGCGCGCTGTACATCGCGCCGGACAACCACATCCTGGAGGATGCCCATGCGGCGCCGAAATGGGTGAAACTGTCCCCGTTCATGGCAATGCTTGGCGGCCTGGTGCTGGCGCTGTGGTTCTACATCTGGAACCCGTCGCTGCCCGTGCGCCTGGCGAAGCAGCAGCGCCCGCTGTACCTGTTCCTCCTGAACAAGTGGTACTTTGACGAGATCTATGACGTGATCTTCGTCAAGCCGGCCGTGGCCATTGGCCGCTTCTTCTGGAAACGCGGCGATGGCAGCACCATCGACGGCTTCCTGAACGGCCTGGCCATGGGCGTTGTGCCTTTCTTCACCCGCCTCGCGGGCCGGGCGCAGTCCGGTTACATCTTCACTTATGCCTTCTGGATGGTGCTGGGCATTGCCGCCCTGGTCACCTGGATGTCGATCGGCGGAGGAGCGCACTGATGGACAATCTCCTTTCTATTGTCACCTTCATCCCGGCGCTCGCGGCGGCCATCCTGGCCCTGTTCCTGCGCGGCGAGGATAAGGCGGCGCAGCGCAACGCCAAGTTTGTTGCGCTCTTTGCAACCACGATCACCTTCCTGGTGAGCCTGGGCATCTATTCCCAGTTCGACCCGGCCAACACCGGCTTCCAGTTTGTCGAGGACCGGGCCTGGATCTTCGGTCTGAAGTACAAGATGGGCGTTGACGGCATCTCGGTGCTGTTCGTGATGCTGACCACCTTCATCATGCCGCTGACCATCCTGGCCAGCTGGTCGGTCACTGACCGGGTCAAGGAATACATGATCGCCTTCCTGCTGCTGGAGACCCTGATGCTGGGTGTCTTCATGGCGCTGGACCTGGTGCTGTTCTACCTGTTCTTCGAGGCGGGCCTCATTCCGATGTTCCTGATCATCGGCATCTGGGGCGGCAAGGAGCGGATCTACGCTTCCTTCAAGTTCTTCCTCTATACCTTCTTCGGCTCGGTGCTGATGCTGGTGGCGATGGTCTTCATGTATGTGGATGCCGGGACCACCGACATCGAGACCCTGCTGACCCACAGCTTCTCGGCGGCGTCCTTTGACGTCCTGGGCATCCATGTGCTGGGCGGCGCCCAGACGCTGATGTTCCTGGCCTTCTTTGCCTCCTTCGCGGTGAAGATGCCGATGTGGCCGGTGCACACCTGGCTGCCGGATGCGCACGTGCAGGCGCCGACCGCGGGTTCCGTGGTGCTGGCGGCGATCCTGCTGAAAATGGGCGGCTACGGCTTCCTGCGCTTCTCCCTGCCGATGTTCCCGGTGGGCGCGGATGTGATGACCGATGTGGTCCTGTGGATGTCCGCGATCGCGGTGGTCTACACCTCGCTGGTGGCGATGGTGCAGGAGGACATGAAAAAGCTGATCGCCTATTCCTCGGTTGCGCACATGGGCTTTGTCACCATGGGCATCTTTGCCGCCAACCAGCAGGGCATTGACGGCGCAATCTTCCAGATGCTGTCGCACGGCTTCATCTCCGCCGCGCTCTTCCTTTGCGTCGGCGTGATCTATGACCGCATGCACACCCGCGACATCGACGCCTATGGCGGCCTGGTGATCCGGATGCCTGCCTACGCGCTGGTCTTCATGTTCTTCACCATGGGCAACGTCGGCCTGCCGGGCACCTCGGGCTTTGTCGGTGAATTCCTGACCCTGATGGGCGCCTTCCAGAAGAACACCTGGGTGACTGCTGTGGCAGCAACCGGCGTGATCTTCTCGGCGGCTTATGCGCTGTGGCTCTACCGCCGCGTGGTGTTCGGCGACCTGATCAAGGGCAGCCTGATGGGCATCCGCGACATGTCTCTGCGCGAGCGTTTCGTCTTCGCGCCGCTGGTCGCCATGACCCTGCTGCTGGGGGTCTACCCGTCGCTGGTCACCGACGTGATTGCGCCCTCGACCGAGGCGCTAATTGCAAACTTCAACCAGTCTCTGGCTGCTGCGGACACCGCGCCCGCAGCCACCCAGATTGCTTCGCACTAAGGGAGCATCAGGCAGATGATCCAAGCTGATCTTACTGTAATCCTGCCAGAGATCGTTCTGGCGCTTTACGCCATGGCGGCGCTGATCGGCGCCGTCTACACCGGCAAGGACAAGCTGGCGGTGCCGATGGTCTGGGCCACCGCCGCGCTGCTGGCGCTGCTGGCCTTCTGGATCGCCTCCAGCCCGGACGGCACCAGGACCGCCTTTGACGGCATGTTCATCGACGACGGCTTCTCGCGCTTTGCCAAGGTGGCGCTGCTGCTGGGCGCCTCCGCCGTTCTGCTGATCGGCCAGGAGTACATGGCGCGCCGCGGCATCCTGCGGTTCGAATACCCGGTGCTGGTGGCGCTGGCCGCGGTCGGCATGATGATGATGGTCTCCGCAGGCGACCTGATGTCCCTCTACATGGGGCTGGAGCTGCAGTCGCTGTCGCTTTACGTCGTTGCCGCGATGCGCCGCGACAGCGTCAAGTCGACCGAGGCAGGCCTCAAGTACTTCGTGCTGGGCGCGCTGTCGTCGGGCCTGCTGCTCTATGGCGCCTCGCTGGTCTACGGCTTTGCCGGCACCACCCAGTTCGCGGGCATCATCCAGGTTGCGGAGCAGGGCCATATGTCCATCGGCATGCTGTTCGGCCTGGTCTTCATGATCTCCGGCATGGCGTTCAAGGTCTCGGCGGTTCCGTTCCACATGTGGACCCCGGACGTCTACGAAGGCTCGCCGACCCCGGTCACCGCCTTCTTTGCCACCGCGCCGAAAGTGGCTGCCATGGGCCTGTTCGCACGCGTCCTGTTTGATGCCTTCGGCGGTGCGATCTCCGATTGGCAGCAGATCATCGTGGTGCTGTCGGTGCTGTCGATGTTCCTGGGCGCCATCGCGGCGATCGGCCAGCGCGACATCAAACGGCTGATGGCGTTCTCCTCCATCGCCCACATGGGCTATGCGATGATCGGCCTGGCCGCGGGCACCGAACAGGGCATCACAGCGATGCTGGTCTACCTGGCGATCTACGTCACCATGAACATCGGCACTTTCTCCTTCATCCTGATGCTGGAAAAGGACGGCAAGCCGGTGACCGACATCCTGGCCTTGAACCAGTTCGCCGCGCGCGAGCCGGGCAAGGCGCTGGCAGTGCTGATCCTGATGTTCTCGCTGGCAGGCGTGCCGCCGATGCTGGGCTTCTTTGCCAAGCTGGGCGTGTGGCAGGCAGGTGTGGACGCCGGCCTGATGGGACTGGTCATCGCTTCCGCCGTGGCCTCCGTCATCGGTGCGTTCTATTACATCCGCATCGTCTTCTACATGTACTTCGGCACTGGCGAAGACGATGTCGAAGCCAAGGGCTCCCCGGTTCTGGGCGTGGCGCTGATGGTCTCTGCCGCGATGATGCTGGTGGGCGTGGTCTACCAGTTCGGCATCGACGGCGCCGCGGCTGCCGCCGCAGCAACCCTTGTAAATTGATCTGTTTTTCAGGCAGGCTGACAGGGCCCGGTCACGCGACCGGGCCTTTTCGCACTTTGTGAGGGACGCAGATGAGCTGGCCAGCAGGATACGGAAAACGGGTGCTCGCCGAGGTGGACAGCACCCTGAATGAGGCAGCCCGCATCGCGGGGGAGCTGGCGGGGCCCGAGTGGATCCTGGCCCTGCGCCAGACCCAGGGGCGCGGCCGCCGCGGCCGCGACTGGAAGGACCCCAAGGGCAACTTCGCCGCGACCCTGGTGATGCGCCCGGAAGGCGCCCCGGACCAGGCCGCACTGCGCAGCTTCGTGGCGGCGCTGGCGGTCTATGACGCTTGCGTCGCGGTCACCGGCCGCAGCGAGGGCCTGTCGCTGAAATGGCCGAACGACGTGCTGCTGAAGGGCGGCAAGCTGGCGGGCATCCTCTTGGAAAGCGCCGGCAACGGGCAGGGGGTCAACCACCTGTTTGTCGGCATCGGCGTCAACCTTGTGGAAACCCCGATGAAGGAATGGCTGGAGCCGGGCGCGGTCTGGCCCGTGTCGCTGTTGTCGGAGACCGGCGTGCAGGTCACTCCGGAGGAGTTTCTGGAAGCCGTGGCCGAGGCTTTTGCCCGCTATGAACAGCAGTTCGCAACCTATGGTTTCGAGCCGATCCGCACCGAATGGCTGGCGCGCGCAGCCAAGCTGGGCGAGGTGATCACTGCCAAGACCGCGTCGTCGGAAACCGAGGGCACCTTTGAAACGGTGGACGCCAGCGGCAACCTTGTCCTAAACACCGCCAAGGGCCGCGTCAGCATTCCCGCGGCCGACATCTATTTCTAGGAAGGGGCAGCGATGCTTCTGGCAGTTGATTGCGGCAATACCAACACCGTCTTCTCGATCTATGACGGCGAGAAGTTCATCGGCATGTGGCGCACCGCCACCGAATGGCAGCGCACCGCCGACCAGTATTACGTCTGGCTCAACACGCTGATGCGGCTGCAGGGGATCGAGGCGGATATCACCGACATGATCATCTCCTCCACCGTGCCGCGGGTGGTGTTCAACCTGCGTGTGCTGGCGGACCGCTACTTCAACACCCGGCCGCTGGTGGTGGGCAAACCCGAATGCCTGCTGCCGGTCGCGGTGCGGGTGGACGAAGGCACTGCCGTCGGCCCCGACCGGCTGGTCAACACGGTTTCCGGCTTTGACACCTACGGCGGCAACCTGATCGTGGTGGATTTCGGCACTGCGACCACATTCGACGTGGTGGCCGAGGACGGCGCCTATGTCGGCGGGGTGATTGCGCCCGGCGTGAACCTGAGCCTTGAGGCGCTGCACCAGGCCGCCGCCGCGCTGCCCCATGTGGACATCTCCAAGCCGCAGAACGTGATCGGCACCAACACCGTTGCTTGCATGCAGTCCGGCGTGTTCTGGGGCTATGTCGGCCTCGTGCGCGAGATCTGCGCCCGTATCAAGGCCGAGCGCGCGGTGCCGATGAAAGTAATCTCAACCGGCGGGCTGGCGCCATTGTTCCAGCAGTCTGCCGATCTGTTTGACGCATATGAGGATGATCTCACCATGCACGGGCTGCAGATCATTCATAAATACAACAAGGAAAACGGTACTGACGCATGAGCAGTGATAGATTGATCTACCTGCCCCTCGGCGGGGCAGGCGAAATTGGCATGAACGCCTATGTCTACGGCTATGGGCCGCAGGGCAAGGAACGCCTGGTCCTGGTCGACCTGGGCGTGACTTTCCCGGATATGGACACCACCCCGGGCGTCGATCTGATCATGCCCGACATCACCTGGCTGAAGGAGCGCGCCAGCCAGCTGGAAGGCATTTTCATCACCCACGGGCACGAGGACCACATCGGCGCCGTCGCCCATCTCTATGCGCATCTGAACGTGCCCATCTACGCCCGGGCCTTCACTGCCAACCTGGCGCGCCGCAAGATGGAGGAGGCGGGCCACGACCCGGCCAATGTGCACACCGTGCAGGCCTGGCCCGAAGTGACAAAGCTCGGCCCCTTCACCATCGGTGTCGCCCCGATGAGCCACTCGATCCCCGAAAGCGGCGGGCTGGTGATCGACAGCCCGGCAGGGCGGGTGGTGCATACCGGCGACTTCAAACTGGACGCGAACCCGCTGGTCGGCGAACCCTTTGATCCGGAGATGTGGGCGGAAATCGCAGGGGACGGCATTCAGGCACTGGTTTGCGATTCCACCAATGTGTTCTCGCAGCACCCAGGCCGCTCGGAATCCGAACTGCCGGAGGAGATCACCAAGCTGTTTTCCGAGGCGAAGGGGCTGGTCGCTGCTACCACATTCGCCTCCAACGTGGCGCGGGTGAAAACCCTGGCAGAGGCCGGGGTGAAGGCGGGCCGCTCCGTAGTGCTCTTGGGCCGCGCCATGCGCCGGATGATCGAGGCGGCGGTGGAAACCGGCGTGCTTGTCGACTTCCCCAAGGTGATCAGCCCGGAGGACGCCGCCAATGTGCCGCGCGACAACCTGATGCTGATCACCACCGGAAGCCAGGGCGAACGCCGCGCTGCCACCGCGCAGCTGGCGCGCGGCAAGTACCGCGGGCTGGAGCTGAAGGAAGGCGACCTGTTCCTGTTCTCCTCCAAGACCATTCCGGGCAATGAGAAGGGCGTCATCCGCATCATCAACCAGTTTTCCGAAATGGGGGTGGATGTGGTCGATGACAGCTCCGGCCTTTACCACGTCTCCGGCCACGCCAACCGCCCGGATCTGGAGGCGGTCCACAAGCTGTTGAAGCCCAAGATGCTGATCCCGATGCACGGCGAGCACCGCCACCTGCGCCAGCACGCCCGCCTGGGCGAGGAAAAGGGCATCGCCAGCGCCGTGGTGGTGAACGGCATGATGATGGACCTGACCGGCGATGCGCCCAAGGTGACCGAGTGGATCGAAACCGGCCGCACCTATCTGGATGGCACCGTCAAATACGGCGCGCTGGACGGCATCGTGCGCGACCGCATCCGCATGGCGCTGAACGGCCATGTGCTGGTGACGGTGATCCTCGACGAGGAAGACGAGCCGTTGGGCGAACCCTGGTGCGACCTCAAGGGCCTGCCCGAAACCGGGACCTCCAATGCCGCTCTGGTGGAGGTTCTGGAGGAGGACCTGAACCAGTTCCTGATGCGGGCCGGCGCCAAGACGCTGCGCGATGACGACAGGCTGGAGCAGGAATTGCGCCGCATTGCCCGCCAGACCGCGCAAGCCGAGATCGGCAAGAAGCCGGAAGTGACGGTGGTGGTCAGCCGCATGCGCTGATCCTGCCGGCTGGGCAGGGCGGTGCTCCCGCCCGGCCCAAGCCGCATCACCGATGCAGCAGGCCCCGTTGGGCCTGGCGCCGCGTGCCCAGGCGGGCCCGCGGCGCTGTTGCGTCCGGTGGCGGGCCAATTAGACTGCTTCGGGAAGTGTTTTCGAGGCGCAGATTTCATGACGGATAGTAGAGTAATCCAGCATCCCAGCTGCAAGGTGCCCATGCTGACCTGGTGGGAAGGGATCTATGACCAAGTGTTTGTCGCGTTGCATCCCTTTTACCGGATCCGGAAAGCGGAGACTTTGGCCTCTTTCGCTGGCAAAGAAATCTATGAAGATGTTCTTACTTACGATGACCGGCCGGAGAATTTCGGTGACATGATTAAGTCACGCGGAGAAGCGGTCTCCTGGGCGGAGGTTCATCAGGCTGTTGCGCCTGAGCTGCCGAGGAGAGACGTTTACCTGGCGATCTGGCTGCTGGCTTGTATCGGTTATCAGGACCGTGCCGGCATCGGCCTGCAGCGGCAGCTGGTTTCCTATTGCCAGGAAAACCGACTGTATCTGCCGGAGGACGACGGGCTGCCCGCCATTCTGGAACCCGTTGTGCAGGAGTTTCTCTCCTGTTTCGGCTGCCGGCATGTCACGGCGTGGGATGAGTTCAGGCACCACAGCGACACGGTGCCGCTCTCGGTGTTCAGAAGGGCTGAGCCCTGTTACTGGCTGCCGCAAAGCATTACGACCCCGGCCGTTTGGGGGTTGCACCTCCCCGACGCGGGCATGTTGATGACCTGGAGCCTGGATGGCACCGTGGCGATCATTGCTATGACAGACAGGGCGCTCGAAGTGGCCAGGCCTGAAGGTTTCTTTGAAGGCTGGTATGCGGATACAGGAACCTATGAGGATGTGTTTAATCCAGTTGAGTTCCTGAAACGAACGCGCTGATACAGCTTGTAACAGGAAACGCCGCGGCCCAATGGAGCACGCGGCGTTTTCGAATCCATTCGGCTGCCGGAACCCGGCGGAAGACTCAGCCGTGCAGCGGGCGGGCGCAGCTGGGGCAGGAGACCACCTTGCGCGGCGCGCTGAACAGGGCGCGGAACAGGCCGCGCATCATGGCGGCAAAGGCCTCGGCGCGCAGCTCATGGGCGCGGGCTTCGATGGCCTGGAACTGGGAAATGGTCAGGGTTTTAGTGTCGTTGGTATTCATGGCGTGGCCCATCATCAATGGCGCGTTTCGTGTTGCAGAAGCTATACGCCCGTCGCCGCGGGCTGACACCGGCCAAGATCGAAGACCCGTTATGCTGCGGATGCAAAGGTAATCATGCTGCATGCGCATGATGGACGGCATTGCCTGCCACGAAAAAGGCCGCCCCGGAGGGCGGCCTCAAACTCTGCCGGATGCGCCGGATCAGCTGGCGCGGCGTTCTGCGAAGCTGAGCGCGATGAAGCTCGGCAGGTGATCGCCCATGCCGACCACAACCTTGTCGTCGCGCTTGCCGTGTTTGCCGCGGCCCGAGGCGCGCTCCTGCTTCTGCGCGGGCTTTTCGTCCTTGCGGCGCTCGCGGCTCTCGTCCTTGCGGCTCTCGCGGGTGTCCGCATCCGCCTTGGCGGCACGGGCGGGCTTTTCCTTCTTGGGCTCCGGCTTGACCGGGTTGTCCAGCCGCGGGATTTCCTTCTGGATCAGCTTTTCCACCGCATCCAGCGCCTTGTCGTCGCGCGGAATGCAGATGGTGATCGCCTTGCCTTCGCGCCCGGCACGGCCGGTGCGGCCGATGCGGTGGACGTAATCCTCGGCGTGGCCGGGAACGTCAAAGTTGAACACATGGCTGACGCTGGGCACGTCCAGACCGCGGGCGGCCACATCCGAGGCCACCAGGATGCGCAGCGACCCTTCGCGGAAGGCGTCCAGTGTCTTTGTGCGCTGGCTCTGGTCCAGATCGCCATGGATGGCAGCGGCGTCATAGCCGTATTTCTTAAGCGATTTCGCGCAGATATCCACATCCGTCTTGCGGTTGCAGAAGATGATGCCGTTGGTCAGCTTGTCGCCCTCGGCGTCGATCAGGGCGCGCAGCACCTTGCGTTTCTCGCTGCCTTCGCGGTCGCGGCGCGAGGCCTTGAACTGCACCACGGCCTGTTCGATGGTCTCCGATGCGGTGGCCTGGCGGGCCACTTCGATACGGGCCGGGCCGGACAGGAAGGTGTTGGTGATCCGCTCGATCTCCGGCGCCATGGTGGCCGAGAAGAACAGCGTCTGGCGGGTGAACGGCGTCAGCGAGAAGATGCGCTCGATATCCGGGATGAAGCCCATGTCGAGCATCCGGTCGGCCTCGTCCACCACCATGATCTGCACGCCGGTCAGGAGCAGCTTGCCGCGCTCGAAATGGTCCAGCAGCCGACCCGGGGTGGCGATCAGCACGTCGACGCCCTTGTCGATCAGCGCATCCTGCTCCTTGAAGGAGACGCCGCCGATCAGCAGCGCCTTGGTGAGCTTCACATGCTTGGCATAGGTGTCGAAGTTTTCCGCCACCTGGGCGGCCAGCTCGCGGGTGGGGCACAGCACCAGGCTGCGCGGCATCCGGGCACGGGCGCGGCCGCGGGCCAGAAGCGTGATCATCGGCAGCGTGAACGACGCGGTCTTGCCGGTGCCGGTCTGGGCGATTCCCAGAACATCGCGCCCCTCCAGCGCCGGCGGGATGGCCCCTGCCTGAATCGGGGTCGGGGTTTCGTACCCGGCTTCCTCAATAGCTTTGAGGACCTTGGGATTAAGGTTCAGATCGGTGAATTTTGTCATATGCATCCGTCATTGCGGACACTGACCTGGCCCGCGCGTGTGTGTTGCAGCCGGCTCCGCAAAAGGTCATGCGGTGTGGCAGCTGCCGGCTCGTGGCGGGGCATAGCAAAATCCCATGCTGAGGTCAATTAATGCCGGATTTTGCAAGGTTTTCGTTGCCAGGATCGGCAAAATGGAAACAAATCAGCCGAAACCGGGGAAGTGTTTTTGCCGTTTCTCCTCCAGGCCAAGGGGGCGATTCCTCAAAAGGCCGCGCTCCTGCAGCCTGCGGTAGACCGCCGGGTCCTTGGCGCTGATTTCGTCAAAGAAACTGCGCAGGCCGTTTTCACCGTGTTCCTCCTCAATCAGCGACAGCAGCTCATGCGTGTTGAGCCCGCCGATGATCCGGGCATAACCCGGACCAAGCTCTGGCCGGTAGGAGCCGCGCTCAAGGCGGTAGCGGTAGACGGATTGCCAATGCTCCCAGCTGGCCGCATGGCAATGGCACAGGTCGGCCCGGACCAGTTCGTGGCTTTCAGCAACGGTCCCGCCCTCCTGAAACAGGTTATGAAACCGCAGTTCGGCGTTGGGCAGGCCTGTTCTTGCTATGACCTTGCCCGCGGTATGGCTCAGGAACCCGCCTTTCAGAAAACCGCCAAAGGCCGGGTAAACCGCCCGGACTTCCGCCTCCCGCCCAGGCCCCTTGGGGATCATCGCCTTGAATTCGCCCTCGCGTCCCGCCAAGGCCTCCAGCGGACGCACCCGGGCGCTTAGGACGTCCTGCGGCAGTGCAGCCAGCATCTGCCCCAGATCGCAGGACGGCCACAGGAATTCATCCACGTCAATATGTGCGATCCATTCCGTCTGAATTCGCTCATAGGCGTGGGTTGCGTTCAGCGTCTGGCGGACCTGGTGCTTGACCGGCCGGTATTTCTTGAGCCGTTTCCAATAGGTGCTGTCGCAGATCGTGACCCGCACCTTGGGGTGCGGCTTCAGATGCGCATAGGCCTCCGGGTTCGGCTCATCCAGATAGATGTGCAGCCGGTGGGCGCCCAGGTCGAGGTGGTAGGCGGCAAAATCCAGAATGGCCCGGGTATCGGCTTTGATGGTGCTGACCACGCCCCACTTCACTGGCTCAGCCGTCATCGCGGTCGGTCCTGTTCTTGTAGCGCTGGATGCGTCCGAATATGCTGCGCGGGTCGCTCATCACCATCCGCAGCATCTGCACGCCCAAGGGGCGCAGAACCGCGTCATTCTCGGCATGGCGCCACAGCCGGGCCAGCAGGTTCATATCCAGGTCGCCCCGGTCCAGCGAGTAGGGGACCATGCCAAAGGCCAGATCATCCGGTTTCGGGCCGCCGCGCTGCCTGGGAAACCCGTCGCTGTTCTTGCGGCCGCTTTGGCGGCGTTCGCTGTCGTGCAGCTTGATCAAGTCGAACAGCAGCATCAGTCCCTGGCCGCCCAGGCGCTGGTCGATGGTTTCCCCGTGATCTGCAAAGGTTGTTGCGGCGGCAATCATCCAGCGCACAGGCAGCGCGGCGGCCAATTGGCTGCCGTGCTCGGTCCAGATACGCAGGAATAGCTGCCGCGCCTGCGGTTGCGGTGGCTGTCTGCGTAGGATTGAAATGCAAAGCGCGTGCAGCGCCCACAGCTCCGGCTGGCCGGCGAATTCCGAGCGAAACAGCGCGCGCTTGTGCAGCGCATTGCAGCGGTCCACGGGCGTGTCCGGGGTATCCGCCAGCTCGGCAATCCGCTGCTCCAGCAGGGCATTCAGATCGCAATCCGCCGGCGGCAGGGCTGCAAGCGGATTGTGAAACGGCCGCTCCCGCTTTTCCAAGCGGCGCATCAGGGTATAGAACCCGCCAGGGTAGTTTTCGTGATCCAAGTCCATGGCGGGTTTCAATTATCTGCGGTTTCTAAAGAAATTGGCCTGTTACACCATCATTTCCTTGGTCGCGGTCAGATTCAAGTCCGGATAATCACGCACCACCCGGTCGATGTCCCATTGCAGGCGGGTCAGATAGACGATGTCGCCGTCGTGGTCATGGGCGATGTGCTGCTTGTTGGCGTTGATGAACTTGTCCACCGCTGCCTTGTCGCCGCTGACCCAGCGGGCCGAGGTGAACTGGCTTGCCTCGAACCGCACCGGAAGGCCGTATTCCATCTCGATGCGGCTGGCGAGCACTTCGAATTGCAGCTGGCCCACGACGCCGACGATGAAACCGGAGCCGATCGAGGGTTTGAACACCTTGGCGGCGCCTTCCTCGGCAAACTGCATCAGCGCCTTTTCCAGGTGCTTGGCCTTCATCGGATCGCCCGCCCGCACGCCCTGCAAGAGTTCCGGCGCAAAGGACGGGATGCCGGTCACGCGGATCGCCTCGCCCTCGGTCAGCGTGTCGCCGATGCGCAGCTGGCCGTGGTTCGGGATGCCGATGATGTCACCGGCCCAGGCTTCTTCGGCCAGTTCCCGGTCGGAGGCCAGGAACAGCACCGGGTTGGACACCGCCATCGGCTTCTTGGTGCGCACATGGGTCAGTTTCATGCCGCGTTTGAAGTGGCCCGATGCCATGCGGACAAAGGCCACCCGGTCGCGGTGCTTGGGGTCCATGTTGGCCTGCACCTTGAACACGAAACCGGCGACCTTCTTTTCCTCAGGGCTGACCTGGCGCGGTTCGGCGGACTGCGGCTGCGGCTCGGGGCCGTAGCTGCCGATGCCGTCCATCAGCTCCTTGACGCCGAAGGAGTTGATGGCGGAGCCGAACCAGATCGGGGTCATGTGGCCCTCGAGCACCGACTGCGGGTCCAGGGCGGGCAGCAGCTCGCGCGCCATCTCGACCTCTTCCAGCAGTTTGTCCAGCAGATGCGCAGGCACGTGCTCGGCCAGTTTGGGGTCGTCCAGGCCATTGATTTCGATGCTTTCCGCCACCTTGTTGCGGTCGGCGCGGTCCATCAGTTCCAGCCGGTCGCGCAGCATGTCGTAGCAGCCGATGAAATCGCGGCCGACGCCGATGGGCCAGCTGGCCGGGGTCACGTCGATCGCCAGCATCTCCTGGATCTCGTCGATGATCTCGAAGGTGTCCCGGCTCTCGCGGTCCATTTTGTTACAGAAGGTCAGGATCGGCAGGTCGCGCAGGCGGCAGACCTCGAACAGTTTCTGAGTCTGGCTTTCCACACCTTTTGCGCCGTCGATCACCATCACCGCCGCATCCACCGCCGTCAGCGTGCGGTAAGTGTCTTCGGAGAAGTCCGAGTGGCCCGGCGTGTCCACCAGGTTGAAGCGGAAGCCGCTGAAATCAAAGGACATTGCGGACGCCGACACAGAAATCCCGCGATCCTTTTCCATCTGCATGAAGTCGGAGCGCGTGCGCCGCGCCTCGCCCTTGGCGCGCACCTGGCCGGCCATCTGAATCGCACCGCCGTAAAGCAGGAACTTTTCAGTCAGCGTGGTCTTGCCGGCGTCCGGGTGCGAGATGATCGCAAAAGTCCGGCGCCGCGCAATTTCGGCGGGCAGTTCGGGGCGGTTTGCAGCGGTGTCCAACATGCGGGTGGCTGTAGCCACAAACCGCGTCAGAGGCAAGGAAAACGGAGCGCCGGGGGCCTGCATTGCAAGGGCATTCCGCAAAGACATAGAATGTTTTGCCTATAATTCGCTAACGCTTTTCCTGTAACACTTGCGCGGCAACCGTGTGTTACAGGATTTCAATTGGCTCTCCCGTTTCAGGAACAATACGTGCAGCAGGATGAATTTGCAGATCATTTCGGAGTTCTTGATGCTGTCGAGCTGGCGGTGATCGTTCTAAAGGTGGGCGAAGACGGGCTGCCGCGCTACGTCGCCATGAACACCAAGTCGCGTGAGTTCACCAAGTTCCAGCGCAGCGATTATGCAGGCAAGACTGCGCTTGAACTCTATGGCGGGGCAACCGGCCGCCGTGCCTTGAACCACCATCTGGCGGTCATCAGCAGCGGCAAGGAAGCAACCTACGATATTGTCCTTCCAACCCAGAACAGGGAAAAATACCTCAGTACCACGCTCCGTCCTGTGTTCAATGAAGCGGGGCGGCTGACCTATCTCGTCGGGTCTTCGACTGACGTCACGACTGAACGGGAACGCGATGAAGCACTGGAACTGACCCGGATGGCGCTGGACAAGGCCGAGGAGGCCAGCCAGGCCAAGGAACGGTTTCTGGCCAACATGAGCCATGAAATCCGGACGCCGATGAACGGCATCATCGGCATGTGCGAACTGCTGAAGGAGACGGACCTGGATGAACAGCAGCAGCTGTTTGCCGACACCATCTTCAACTCCGCAACCGCCTTGCTGACCGTCATCAATGACGTGCTCGATTTCTCCAAGATCCAAGCTGACAAGATCTCGCTGCACGATGCGCCGTTTTCATTGCGCGATGTGATCCAGGACGTGGGAACCCTGCTGTGGGCCAGAGCTGCCTACAAGGGGATCGACCTGCGCACCGAGTATCCCGAGGAGGTGCCGCATGAATTTGTGGGCGACGCGAGCAAGATCCGTCAGATCCTGATGAACCTGCTGGGGAATGCGGTCAAGTTCACGGAAGACGGCCATGTCACCGTCAGTGCCGCTTATGATCCCCGGGCTGCCCAATTGCCCCTGCGCATTCAGGTCTCCGACTCCGGCATCGGGATCGAGCCATCGCAAATGAAATGGATCTTCTCCGCCTTCGAACAGGTCGACCGGAAGGCGGCCCGCGTGATCGAGGGCACCGGTCTGGGACTGGCCATTACCCGCGCCCTGGTGGAGCGGATGGGGGGCACGGTCACGGCCTCTTCGGTGCTCGGAGAAGGGTCGGTGTTCACAGTTGGCCTGAACCTGCCGCAGGCGGGAGAAGCTTCGCCGGATGGCCCGGACATGGCGCAGTTTCAGGACAGCAGGCGGGCGCTGGCCACCCCGCCCGGCATGGCGGTCCCGGAGCTGCCGCCTGAGGCGCTGAATGGAATGCGCATCCTGGTGGCCGAGGACAACAGGACAAATCAGCTGCTGGTCCGGAAAATGCTGAAATCCACCGGCGCCGATTTGAGGTTTGCGGGAACCGGCCAGATCGCGGTGGAGCTGTTTGAGTCCGAGGGCGCGGATCTGATCCTGATGGATCTGTCGATGCCGGTTCTGGGCGGGCTGGACGCCACCCGCCGGATCCGCGCGCATGAACGGGAGGCCGGGCTGCCGGAATGCCCCATCGTCGCGCTGACCGCCAATGCCCAGCCCAGCGATGTCGAGGCCTGCCTGGCGGCCGGAATGAATGATTTCCTGTCCAAGCCCTTCCGCAAGAATGAGCTGCTGGCCCGGATCCTGCGGCAGGGCAGATAGGCCGCAAAAGGGGGGGTGGCATGCGTGCACCGCCTGTGCACCCCCTGTGCACCCCCTGATGCCGGATGGCGGGGGCAGAGGCCCGCCGCGGGTGTTGCGCAAGCACCGTACGCACCGCTGGGACGGAATTAACCGGATCGGGGCAGGGTAGGTATCAGCGCGGGGGTGCCGCCCCGCGCCTCAAACCGCCGCCGCCACGGGAGAGAGCGATGCCCAGCAAGCGATACTATGACAATGAAATGCAGCTGGAACTTGATGAGTTGCAGCAAAATCTGCGCCGGGATTGGCTGGACAAGAGCCTTCCGGATGACTGGGACGGCATCCTGAGCTGGGAGCGGATCGACAAGCCGAAGACCCGGGTGACGATCCGGCTGGATGCGGACATGGTGCGATGGTTCCGCAAACTGGGCCCGAACTACAGCCGCCGCATCAACTCCGTGCTGCGGATCTACTGGCTGGCGCTGCTGGCGGGGCATGTTCAGGCCCATGACAAGGACAATACCATCCTGCGTATTGGCCTGCGCGCCCGTGAACTGCAGCAGGATCTGCAGCGGCGCAGGGTAGGGGAGGGAAAGGGGGGGCGTGTAGAAAGTCCCCCTTTGTGAATTTTGCGTCCCGTTTGGAAAGAAACCTTCCGCACCGAACATGGCTTTCGATCGCTTCGAGCCCATTGCTGCCGTCACTCCCCCTCCTCGGATGCGGTAGGCGCAAAGATTCGCTTGCATCCCGGATTGGACATTGCTCTGCCGAGCGCCGGGACTAAGGCGGGCCCTTTCCGCCATCCAAGACAGCGGCGACTATGAACAGAATGTCGACACAATAGGCTTTGGCACTCATGGCAAAGCCAAAACCTGCCGACATCGCGGCGAAACACCTTGCTAACCCCACAGCCCGCGCAGCCGCATTACTTCGCCAACTCTTTTGAAATGGGTGCCCTAAGGCCCAAACGCCCCAACCGGTTTCAGGCGGGGAAAGAGCTGCAGGCTGTGTGTGCTCTCGATGCTATTTGTCAGGGTCAACCTTTATCATGATATGGGCGTAAGGGGTGTCTTTCCACATCACGTATACCGGATCGTTCGGATCCGTGGACAGACCGTCAAGCATTGCCTGGTCCGACACAATCACCATCAGGTGCGGGCCTTCCTTGACCCAGTCGTCGCTGTTGCCGGGATCGGTGGCGTAGGGATCGCTGTTGCTGACACCGATGGCAGTTCCTTCGCCCGCGAGCATGTAGGACACGCTGAGTTTATCGGGTGAAAACTCCTGCTTGTTCATTAGTGCGGAAATCAGCGCATCCCAGGTCGCGTCGTTGCACATCGGGCCGATAGATTCTTGTTGCGGATAGCATGTGTAGCCGTTTGAACCGGCACGAAGGACCGTGCCGTCCGGGGCCTTGATGGTGGCTTCCGCCGTTACCGAAGCCGGGGCAGCGCTTTCGGCGCTGGCAATCATTGCGTCAGTGTCTGCAAAAACCGCAGCAGCGCCTGCAATCAGCGCCAGGCATGTGCAGGAAAGAAGGAATGTGGTTTTCATGACGGCCTCCTGATGAAAATTTTACGAACGGAACGGACGTTCGCGCACACCTGCATGAATTTATCTGTGGTAATAGAATACCCCTTGCAAAGTCATGCTCTGCAGGGATGCGCTTGGTCAATTTCGATTCGAAAGGACTCAGTGCCTGCAGTATACCATTTTCCCGGGTTGCGCGGTGATGGGGACGTCCTGGCTGACCGGTTATGCTGCCCGCCCGTCAAACGGCTGCTTCAGTGCATGCCGCGCCGCTTCGAATTGGCTGTACTCGCGACGGGAGGCCGGTTGGTCCCGCTTTTGCCCCCCAATTGATTTTTCCCGCCGCCTTTGCCTAGATGGCCGCAAGCCCTTGTTTGCAAACCACGGGAAAGAGGCAGGATGCTGCATCGAATTTGGCTGATCCGGGCCGCGGCGGCAGGAGTGGTGCTGGCGCTCCTGGCATTTACCACTGCACCGGCCCGGGCGGGGGAGCGGATTGCGCTGGTGGTGGGCAATTCGAACTATGCCCATACCGCGCCGCTGGCCAATCCCGGTAATGATGCGCGGGTGATGGCCGCGGCGCTGGAGGGGGCGGGGTTCGAGGTGACCACGCTGCTGGATGCGGATCTGGGCGGCATGAAACAGGCGCTCTTGCGGTTCGGGCGGCGGCTGCGCGGCGAGGGGGTGGAGGCCGGGCTGTTCTATTATGCCGGGCACGGGGTGCAGGTGGACGGCGAGAACTACCTGGTGCCGGTCAGCGCCGCCATCACCAGCGAGGATGAGATCGACCTGGAAGCGGTCAATGTGAACAGCTTCCTGCGGGTGATGAATTCATCGAATGCCAGCATCAACATCGTCATTCTGGATGCCTGCCGCAACAATCCCTTTGCCGCCTCTGCCCGCTCGGCGGCGCGGGGGCTGGCGCCGGTGGACGCGCCGCGCGGCACGCTGATCGCCTATGCCACCGCGCCGGGCGACGTGGCGCTGGACGGCAGCGGCGCCAACTCGCCCTATACCAAGGCGCTGGCCGGGGCGATCTCCGCCGGCGGCGGGCGCACCATCGAGGCGGTGTTCAAGGCGGCCCGCAGCGAGGTGCTGGCGGTGACCCAGGAGCGGCAGGTGCCGTGGGAGACCAGCTCGATCACCGGCGATTTCTATTTCCACGCCCGCCCGGCGGCTGCGGCGCAGCCGGCGGGCAGCGCCGCGCCCTCTGCGGATGATATCGGCCAGCAGTACCGGCTGGCGGAACGGATCGGCACCAGGGCCGCCTGGCAGGCCTTTGTCGACGCCCACCGGGACCGCCCGGAGGATTTCTATGTCATCCTGGCACTGGAGGCGCTGGCGGGGCTGGAGGCGCCGGCGCCGCAGCCGCAGCGGCATCTGCCGCTGCCGGCAACGCCGGCCTATGCCTGCCACCGGGGGCGGTTCGGGGCGGTTCCGGCGGAACTGTGCGTGTCCTCCCACCTGGCGCCGCAGGGGCGCAATGCCTACTCGGGCGCGATGCTGTCGGACGGCAGCGCCCGAACCGCCTGGGTCGAGGGGCGGGCGGATGACGGCGAGGGGGAGGTGCTGCGCTTTGCCTTCGCCGGGCCGCAGCAGGTGAGCCGGGTGCTGGTTGCAAACGGCTATGGCAAAAACCGGGACATTTTCCTGAAAAACGGCCGGGTGCGGTCGCTGATCGTTCAGACCTCGGCGGGCTTCCGCGGAGAGGCGGTGCTGGAGGACCGGGACGGGCTGCAGGAGCTGCGCCTGCCGCCGCTGGGGCAGGTCACCTGGATCACCCTCACGCTGAGCGGCGTCTATTACGGCACCAAGTACCGGGATACCGCGATCAGCGAGGTGCAGTTCCGCTGATCCCGGGCGGATGGGTCAGCCGCCGGGCGGCGCCCGGTCAGGCGCTGGCGCACAGGGGCGGGGTGCAGATCTCCCACATCTCCTGCAGCGCGCTCAGCACCTGTTTGGTGCCCGAGGAGGAGCTTGGCTTCACGATGTAGCCGCTGACGTTGCGGTGGTAGGCGCGGTCGATGTCCCTGGGATTGTCGGAGGTGGTGAACATGTAGACGATGTTACCGGAAATCTCCTCCCTGGCCCGAAGCTCATCCAGGAATTCATGGCCGTTCATGCGCGGCATGTTGATGTCCAGCAGGATGAAGAAAGGCCGCGGCAGATCCCGCGCGCGTTCGGTGGTGAGGATCTCCAGCGCTTCCTGGCCGTCGCAGGCCCGCGTGATCCTGGCCGACGGGGACTGCTTTTTCAGGATACGCTCCAGAATGAGCGCATCCACGTCATTGTCCTCGACCAGAAGGATATTCATTCAGCGTTCTCCACGTCAGGCAGCTTTGTCTTGATGTGCTGCCGGGGCTGCCTGCCCCTGGCCAGGCCAGCTAAACCTGAAATCGGCGCCATGTCCAACCTCAGACTGCACGGTCACCTTAAATCCGTGCTGTTCCACCGCTTTCTTGACGATGGCGAGGCCAATGCCTGTGCTT
Organism: Leisingera sp. JC11; assembly: GCF_040704725.1. Taxonomy (NCBI): domain Bacteria; kingdom Pseudomonadati; phylum Pseudomonadota; class Alphaproteobacteria; order Rhodobacterales; family Roseobacteraceae; genus Leisingera; species Leisingera sp. JC11. The sequence continues at coordinate 320,167 of NZ_JBFCVS010000002.1, read as the reverse complement.
TCCGGCTCCCCCGCGCGCCGCAGGGTCTGAAAGACCTCGAAGATCCGGCTGTGGTGTTCCGGCGCGATGCCGCCGCCGTTGTCCCGGACCGAAATGTCATAACGGCCGCCCGCATCCGCCACCCTGACGGTTATCTCCGCGCGGTCCGGATCGGGGTGGTACTTGATCGCATTGCCCACCAGGTTTTCCAGCACACGGGCAAAGTTGAACGTGTCCGTGGCAATATGGGTCACGTTGCCGCTCAGCTCCAGCTGGCTTTCGGACAGGCCGAAATCAGACCGGAGCGTTGCCACCGCGTCAGCCAGGCATAGCGGCTTGTCCTCAGCCGCAAGTTTGCCGATGCGGGAGTATTCCATCACCCCCTGGGTCAGGTCATTCATCCGGCACACCCGTTCGGCGATCCGCTGCAGGTTGGCAGCCACTTCGGGGTCCGCATCCGCGGAGTTGAAGTAGTCCTCCAGGTCCTCCTGGATCATCTCGGTGAGCGCGCCGATGCCGCGTACCGGCGTTTTCAGGTCGTGCGAGGTGATATAGACAAACTTCTCCAGCTCCTCGTTGGCCCTTTCCAGTTTCCTGGTCTTTTCTTTCAGGTCGGCTGTGACCCGTGCCGCATAGTCCCTGGCGCGCTGGCTGGAGCGGGCCATCAGGAACAGTAGCGAAATCACAAGCACCTCGATCACCAGCCCGGCGATCAGGATCAGCGCCGGCTGCGTATAGGAATGCGCCTGCCGGAAGCCGAGGGTGGTGCGGAACTCAAGGGTCCAGGTCCGGCCGTAAATCTCCAGCTCGACCGTTTCGGCGAACCTGGGGTCGGGGTCGAACTGGGGATCTGCCGGATCATGCTCGTCATAGATCTGCTCGCCGCCGTCGCTGATGCTGAACCGCACGTTCCTGAGGTCCTTGGACAGCAGCCCGGCCATCAGCTTGCGGACCACGAAAGGCGCATAGACCATGCCGTCAAAGCTTTGTTGCCGTTCGTTGCGGCTGCCGGCACCGCCGCCTGAATAGAAAGGCGCATAAAACAGGAAGCCTGCGGTGCTGCCCTTGTCCTGCACCAGCACGATCGGGCCGGTGATCCGGGCTTCGCCGGTTGCGCTGCTGGCCAGGGCGGCCTCCCGGCGGTTGACCTCATGCGCGACATCCAGGCCGACGGCCGCAGCATTGATGTCCTCCGGCTCAATGAAGGAGATCGGCAGGTAAATGCTGTTGCCGTGCTCCGGGTAGACGGAAAACCCGGGCCGCTCCTGGCGCCGGGTCTGCAAATAGCTGTCAAACTGGGAGGGTCCGACATGATGAATGATGCCGATGCCGTTGATCCCGGGATAACGCGCGTCCACGCGCAGCGAGTGCGCGAAGGCCTTCCATTGCTGATAGGTCATGTCGCCGCCGTGGGACTGGACGGCGGAGACGCCGGCCCACAGCGCGTCCTCGTATTTGGCCATGCGCGCGGATATCAGGCCGACGGCCTGATCCCGGGCGGCCTTGAAGGCGTTTTCGATGCGGGTTTCTGTCTGCACGCTGGCATAGTACCAGGCGCCCACGGTCATCATCAGCGACAGGCCAATGACCAGAGCATGGATCAGGGACAGGTGGCTGTTCCGGATGAAGCGGCGCCAGCCGTCCAATCTGGGGTAATGTTCCGGCATGAAGTCACGGTCCTTTGCGCGCCTGGTTCATTCTGCTTTTGCGGGATTAACAACAGATTAATAGTCTCATTTGGGGTGGGGCTCATTTCAAGGGAAAAGAGCGCTGCCCCGCCCCAGCGGCGGTCAGGTCTGTGACTTTTGTTCCGGAAGGGTGGGAGGAAACCGCGGTAGGGGCCGCGCGGGCCCGGTTCAGTTGCTGGCCACCTGCAGGCCGGCGGCACGGCTGACGGCCCGGGCAAAGGCGCCGCCCGCGGGGGTCGGGGTCAGGTCGTCGCGCAGCAGATTGATCTGGGGGGCGCGGCCCTGCCAGGGGTAGGGGTTGGCGGCGAACCAGGCGTGGCGCTCGACAAAGGGCAGGCGCTCCATCATCGCAATCGCCTTGCGGGCAAAGGCCGCGTTCTGCGCGTGGCTGGCGGCGGCTGGGCGGTTCCAGTCGATATGGGCGAATTCAGTCACCCAGACGGGGCGGCCGTACTCGCGGTGAACGGCGCGCAGCCAGCGCTCGAACTCCTTCACGTTGCCGTCCGCGGAATAGTAGTGCACAGCCATGAAATCGACGCGCAGCCCCTTGGCCTCGGCCTGATCCATGAAGCGGCGCAGCCAGGAGTTGGTCCCCAATGTGCCCGATTGGGTGGTGGCCGGGCTGCCCAGGCGCAGCCCGTGGCGTTCCAGTTTCGGCCACAGCTTCACGGCCTGCTGCACGCTCATCCCGGCCTGATGGCCGCCGGTGTGCCCGTCCGGCTCGTTAAAGCCCAAGAGTGCGGTGACCTTTTGGTCCGAGCGGATGCGCTTGTTCACATCGCGGGCGCCATGGATCATCGGGACGAACTCGACAGAGCGGCTCTGGCGGCCCTTGTGGTACATCTGGTCCGGGCGCCAGTTGTAGTACCAGCCAAGGCCGGGGGTGTCCTCGATCCAGGACAGGATGCTGTGGCTGGAGTTTTCCCATGCGCCGACGCCTGCTTTCTGCGCCGCAGCCGGCCACGCCAATAGCATGAGCCCCAAGGTGAGGAAGATGTGCCTGATCATACTGCTCTCTTATTGTTGGCTGCAGCGTAGCAGGATCTGGTGTGGGAGTCAGTTTGAAACCACTAAATGCAGGTGCAATTGGCAGCAAATTGCCCGTATCCCTGCAACCGGTTGAGGTTAAAGGAAAACGGTATTGCCCGCGGGCGCGGGTCAGCGCAGCGAGGCCCGTTTGAGCAGCCGCACAGCGTCCGGCCGGTCCAGCAGCGACCGGCTCACGTCCAGCCCGTGGGCGCCGCGCGTGTGCGTTGCGGGCAGGGTGCCGGGGCGGGCGGTCCAGAAATCCTCGGGCAGCACCTGCCGGGTGACCGGATCGAGGAAGGTGCTTTCGGCCGCGATGCCCTCGGCGTAGATGATGTGGTGCTGGTCGAACAGGATCTGGAAGTAATCGGTGAAGCCGCCGTCCAGCACCACCACGCTGCCGCCGTTGACCAGATCGCGGGCGCGCACCAGCAGTTCCGGCGCGCCGGCGCCGATCTCGTCGCGGCGCTGGTAGACCATCAGCCGGTGGCTGGGGCTGACGATCAGGTCGTTTGAATTGTTCAGGGCGCCTTTGCGGATCAGGATCGGGGCTAGGTCGCCCACTGCACGCAGGGTGGACTGGCCGACCCAGCGCACCTCCTGGATGCCGTCGTCGCGGGTCAGCACCCGGTCGCCGGCGCGCATGTCCTCGATCGCGCGCTGCTCGCCGGTGGACAGGGTGATGCGGGTGCCGCGGGTGAAGGAGACGCAGGCCGATTGCGCCAGCTTGCGCCGGGCCTGCTCGCGCTCGGCCTTGACCAGCGTGTAGGGCATCTGCGGCTGCAAGGGCGCCAGCGGCACCAGGTAGATGGCGGCGATATAGCCCTCGCCGTCGGCCTCCACCATCACCAGGATCTCGGTGTTGGGGCCGCGGTCGGGCATCAGGGTGACGAGGCCGTCCAGATGCAGCACCGCGCCGGGTGTGCCGATGGCGCTGTCGTCCGCAACGGTGAAACTGCCGTCGTGATGGGCGGCGATGGCCAGGCGCTGCGGCGGGGCCGGGCTGTCCAGCAGATAGATGTCGTCCAGCACCAGATCCTCGAGCACGCCAAGGGGGTCGCCCGCATTGGCACCGTATTCCACGCGGAAACGCTCGGCCGGGTAGGCCTGAACGGAAGAGAGGCTGGCGGTCACTGTCTGTCCCATCTGCGGGTCTGTTTCGGTCCATATGAGATTGCGCGGGGGGCGCTGTCCAATAGATTTGCCTGCGGAATGTGGCACAATGGCGGTGGAACGGGGCAGATTTTCCGGCAGCATCACGATTGCGTCAGGCACCGGGCGGGTCTGGCCTTTGCCAGGCGGGCGGTGCAAGCTCCGGCAAACGGTGAAGATTCCCGAGGGAGGACAACAATGGATCTGGGTATTTCGGGCAAGCGCGCGCTGGTCTGCGCCAGCAGCAAGGGGCTGGGCCTGGGCTGCGCCGAGGCGCTGGCGGAGGCGGGCGTCAATCTGGTGATGAACGCCCGCGGTGCTGAGGCGCTGGAGGCCTCCGCGCAGGCCATCCGCGACCAGTATGGCGTTGATGTGGTGACGGTGGCCGCAGATGTGGCCACGCCGGAAGGCCAGAAACAGGTGCTGGATGCCGCCCAGGGCGTCGATATCCTGGTCACCAACGCCGGCGGCCCGCCGCCGGGCCTGTGGACCGACTGGGACCGCGAGGATTTCATCAAGGCGCTGGACGCCAACATGCTGGCGCCGATTGCGCTGATGAAGGCGCTGCTGCCGGTGATGATGGACCGCGGCTGGGGCCGGGTGGTCAATATCACCTCCGTTTCCGTCAAATCGCCGATCCCGGTGCTGGGGCTGTCGAACGCGGCGCGCGCAGGCCTGACGGGCTATGTCGCGGGCACCGCGCGGCAGGTGGCGGGCCAGGGCGTCACCATCAACAACCTGCAGCCGGGCATCCACGCCACCGACCGCGCCGTGGCGCTGGACGGCGGCGCGGCCAAGGCGCAGGGAATCACGCCGGAAGAAGCGCAGAAGCAGCGGTTTGCCACCATTCCCGCGGGCCGTTACGGCACCCGTCAGGAGTTCGGGGCCGCCTGCGCCTTCCTGTGCTCGCAGCATGCGGGCTTCATCGTCGGGCAGAACATCCTGCTGGACGGCGGCGCCACCAACACCACGATGTGAGCAGGGGCGGCGCAGATGGATGGCGGGTTTTCCCTGAAGGACCAGTTGTTTAACCGGGGTAAGGTCCGCTATCTGGCGGGCCTGTTCGCAGCCGCGGACGCGGGGTTTGATGCCGAAGGGTTCGAGGTCCGGGTGATGGCGGATTTGCCGGCGCTGGAGCTGAAGCAGCGGATGACGCTGATTGCGGATGTGCTGGCGGATAATCTACCGGCGGATCTGCCCGATGCCGCGCCGGTGCTGCTGAAGGCACTGCCGCCACCGCTGGACCCGTCCAAGACCGACGATGACTTCGGCGACTTCATCTATGCGCCTTTGGGGGAGTATGTGGCCGCCAGGGGCATCGGGGCGCATCCGGAACTGTCGCTGGACCTGCTGGAGGAGATCACACAGCGGTTTTCGATGGAATGGGCGATCCGCCCCTTCCTGAACCGATGGCCTGCGGAAGTTCTGGCGCGGATGGAGGTGTGGGCCAGCCACTCCAGCTATCACGTCCGCCGTCTGGTCAGCGAAGGCACCCGGCCGCGTCTGCCCTGGGGCGAGGCGGTAGGATTGCGGCTGGATGAGCCGCTGCCGCTGCTGGACCGCCTGCATTCCGACCCCACCCGCTATGTCACCCGGTCAATTGCCAACCACCTGAACGACATCGCCAAGAAGGATCCGGATCTGGTGATGGACCGGCTGGAGCACTGGCAGGCAGCCGGGGCGCAAGCGGCCAAGGAACTGGATTGGATGACGTCCCATGCGCTGCGCGGGCTGGTCAAGGCGGGGCACCCGCGGGCGATGAAGATGCTGGGGTTCGATCCGGATCTGGAGCTTGGCGCCGAAATCGTGCTGAAGTCGCAGAATGTTCGGATCGGTGATGCGCTGGAATTCTCCGCGCAACTGGAGGGGCAGGCGGGGTCGCCGGTTCTGGTAGATTATATCCTGCATTTCCAGCGGCCTGGCGGAAAGGTGTCCGCCAAGGTGTTCAAACTGAAGCAATCGAAAATTTCAGGCAAATTGTTGCAATTGGACAAGCGTCACAAGATGAAGGGCAACGCCACGACGTTCAAGCTGGTGCCGGGGGCGCACCGGATTGAGCTGATGGTGAACGGCAGGGTGCGGGCCGAGGCGGCGTTTGAGCTGCTGCCGGAGGGGTGAGATTTCCACCAGCAACTGAATGTTCGTTCCGCCTGGCCGAAGGCCGGGCAGCGCCCGTCCCGCCCCCACCGGGGCGGGCGCTTTGCTTCCTGCCCCGGCGGGACGGGCGCTGCCCTCAGTGACTTGTCCGCACGTGCCATCACAGTTGCGTCAGACACCCCACCGCCCCGATTGCCCGGGTGCCTGGCTGCCGCTATCCCGATGGTCCGGAACCATCAGGAAAGGCGCCCCCATGAAACATGAAAACGTGCAGACCTATTACGGCGAGGTGCTGCAGGGCAGCGACGACCTCCAGACCAACGCCTGCTGCACGCCGGACGACATGCCGGATCATGTGAAGGCGGTGCTTTCGAAAATCCATGACGAGGTGCTGACCCGCTACTACGGCTGCGGCCTGATTGCTCCGGAGGCGCTGGAAGGCGCGCGCATACTCGACTTGGGCTGCGGTGCGGGCCGGGATGTCTATGCGCTGTCGGCGCTGGTGGGTGAGCATGGCAAGGTGGTGGGCGTCGATATGACACCCGCCCAGCTGGAGGTGGCGCGCCGCCATCAGGACTACCATGCTGAGGCATTCGGCTATGCCAAGTCCAACGTCGAGTTTCACCACGGCTATATCGAGACGCTGGAGGAGCTGGACCTGGAGCCGGCCTCCTTTGACATCATCGTCTCCAACTGCGTGATCAACCTGGCCACCGACAAGGGGGCGGTGCTGCGCGGCGCGCATCATCTGCTGAAGGAGGGCGGGGAGATGTATTTCTCCGACGTTTATGCTGACCGGCGGGTGCCCAAGGCGATGGCGGAGGATGAGGTGCTGTACGGTGAATGCCTGTCCGGCGCGCTTTACTGGAACGACTTCCTGACCATTGCCAAGGAGTCCGGGTTCAAGGACCCGCGGATGGTGACCTCGCGCCTCCTGACCATCGAGAACCCGGTGCTGGAGAAACGGGTGCAGCCGCTGAAGTTCCTGTCGGCCACCTACCGGCTGTTCAAATTGCCTGCGCTGGAGCCCGCCTGTGAGGATTACGGCCAGGCGGTGATCTACAAGGGCACTATCGAACACGCGCCGCATGTGTTCGCGCTGGATGATCATCACGTGATCGAGGCGGGCAAGGTGTTCCCGGTCTGCGGCAATACCTGGATGATGCTGCAGGACACCCGCCTTGCGCCGCATTTCGAGTTCATTGGAAATTTCGATACCCACTACGGGATCTTCGCGGGCTGCGGCGGCAACTCGCCCTTCAACGGGCTGGAACAGGACGGTGCCGCGCCTGGGTGCTGTTGAGGAAGGGCTTTTGGTTTTGGTCCCGTCCGGCCGAAAGGCCGGACAGCGCCCGTCCCGTCCCCCACGGGGCGGGCGCTTCGCTTCCTGCCCCGCCGGGCCGGACGCTTCGCTTCCTGCCCCGCCGGGCCGGACGCTTCGCTTCCTGCCCCGCCGGGCCGGACGCTGTCCTCATCGTTCTGCGGGGCTGCGGTTTCTGATTGCTGTATTCCTGACCGCTTGCGGCCCTGCCGCTGGGTTGCTATCCCGTCGAGACCCCAAGCGTTTTTATCGGAAACAGCCCGAGGCCCCATGAACACTGCCCCTGCCGGCATCAGCCGCACGATCGCCCCGCCGCGGCTGGAAATCCGCAATATCCGGCGCTTCTTCGAAGGGCGCTCGGTGGTCGACGATGTCTCGCTGCAGATCCAGGCGGGGCAGGTGACCTGCCTGCTTGGCCCGTCCGGCTGCGGCAAATCCACGACGCTGCGGATGATCGCCGGGGTGGAAATGCAGGACAGCGGCGAGATCTATGTCGATGGCAAGCTGATCTGCGACACCGTGTTCCGGGTGCCGCCGGAGCGGCGAGAGATCGGGCTGATGTTCCAGGATTTCGCCCTGTTCCCGCACCTGAGCGTCGCCGACAACGTCGGCTTCGGCCTGAAAGGCAGCAAGGACGAGAAACGCGCGCGGGTCGAGGAGCTTTTGAACCGGGTGTCGCTGAAGCGCTTCATCGACGGCTATCCGCACCAGCTGTCGGGCGGGGAGCAGCAGCGGGTGGCGCTGGCCCGCGCCATAGCGCCCAGGCCGCGGATCATGCTGATGGATGAGCCGTTCTCCGGCCTCGACAACCGGCTGCGCGACGGCATCCGCGACGAGACGCTGAGCCTGCTGAAGGAAGAGGACACCGCGGTTCTGCTTGTCACCCATGAGCCGGAAGAGGCGATGCGGATGGCCGATGAGATCGCGCTGATGCGCGGCGGCCGGATCGTGCAGCAGGGCGCGCCCTACAACGTCTATACCCACCCGGTGGACAAGGCCGCAGTGGCGTTTTTCAGCGACGTCAACGTGCTGAAGGCCGAGGTGAACGGCGCGCTGGCCAATACTGCCTTTGGCGAGTTCCTGGCGCCGGGTGTGGCGGACGGCACCGCGGTTGAGATCGTGTTCCGGCCGCAGCACCTGCGCATCGACTTCGACCGCGGCGGCAAGGGGCCGCTTCCGACCCCCAGCGACGGCGTTGCTGCCCGTGCGACTGTGGAGCGCGCGCGCTTCCTCGGCAGCGAGAGCCTGGTGGAATTCCGGATGGACTTCGATGGCTCTGTCCTCAAGGCCACGGTGCCCAACGTGTTCCTGCCGGAGCCCGGCCGGGTGATGTGGTTGACGGTGCGCCGCAACCGCTGTTTTGTCTTTCCTGCCTAAGCTTTAGCGGGCATTCTGCGCCTATGGAAACGGGAGGTGCAGATGCAGGGCAGCTATCAGATCAGGCCGCTGGCGGGCGCGGAAATCCAGACCGCGGTGGACTGGGCCGCGCGGGAAGGCTGGAATCCCGGTCCGCAGGATGCCGCCTGTTTTGCGAGCGTGGACCCGCAGGGCTTTTGGGGCGGGTTTCTGGACGGGCAGATGATCGCCTGCATCTCGGTGGTGAACTACGGCGAGGCGTTCTCCTTCCTCGGCTTCTACATCGTGGTGTCGGAGCATCGCGGCCAGGGTTATGGCTATGCGCTGTGGCAAAAGGCGCTGGAGCATGCCGGGAGCCGGGTTGTCGGCCTTGACGGCGTGGTGGACCAGCAAGCGAACTACCGCCGCTCGGGATTTGAACTGGCATACCGCAATATCCGTTTTGGCGGGGTGCCGTCCGGCGGGCCGGAGGCTTCTGAGGACTATGAGCTGACAGCGCTGACTGCCCCCGCGGCGGAGCTGGAGGTCTTGGACGCCCGCGTCTTTCCGGCGCCGCGCCGTGGCTTCTGGCAGCAGTGGCTGGGGGCAGAGGGGCATATCTCATTCGCTGCGCATCAGGATGGCAGGCTGAGTGGTTTCGGCACCCTGCGCCCCTGCGGCAGCGGCTGTAAGATCGGTCCGCTTGTTGCCGTGTCCCGCCCGGCGGCGGAGGCGGTGCTGGTGCGGCTGCTGAAGGAAGTGCCGGAAGGGCAGGAAGTGTTTCTGGATGTGCCGGAGCCCCATGCCGCAGCGGTGGAACTGGCGCGCGGACTGGGGCTGGAACCGGTGTTTGAGACCGCCCGGATGTACCGCGGGCCTGCGCCGCAGCTGGAGACGGATCTGATTTTCGGGGTCACCTCATTTGAGCTGGGCTAGGGGGCGCTGCCCCCGCCGCCTGCGGCGGCTCCCCCGGAGTATTTTGGCAAAGAAGTAGGGCGGTTCAGCTTCCGTAAGGATCGTAGTCCTGCAAACGCTTGCCGGGTTCATCGACGAACAGCTCGGGCAGGGCAGAGGCATCCTCGATCAGGTCGACCCGGAACACCCGGAAGGCCTCGCGGGTTTCGCACCAGGCGGTGAGGGTCCAGACCCGGCCCCAGTATTCCATATGCAACGGGCGGATTTTCCGCTCTGTCAGGGTGCCGTCGATGCGCCGGTAGCTGAGCTGGAGTTTCTGCCGGGCTTTGATCGCGGCCCGCAGCGCGGGCATGTGGGCAAGGGCACGCGCCGCATCCGAAAAAGGGTAGACCGCAAATTTCCAGGCATCGGCCTCGGCAATGGTCTGCTCCGGCAGCACCGCATCCACCTTGGCCGCCAGCGACAGGGCCGCGGCTTTCAGGTCCGGGTCGGCGGCCTCGGCCACGATCGCCATGCCGAGGTTCAGCGCCTCCAGCTCCTCCGGCGTCAGGGTCAGCGGCGGCAGGCTGATCTGCTCGCGCACCAAGTAGCCGACGCCGCGCTCCCCCTCCACCGGCACGCCGGAGGCCACCAGCGTGTCCATGTCGCGGTAGATGGTGCGGGTGGAAACCTCCAGCCGTTCGGCAATGTCCTGGGCGCGGTGCAGTTTCCCGTCGCGCAGGATCTGGATGATTTCGAAAAGGCGGTCGGTGCGGCGCATGGGCTAAGCCTTCGCGCGGGGGAGTGGGGAGGTCAAGGGCTGCGCCCGGCCTGCAGGCCTGAGGGCGCAGCCTGCGGTGCTTAGGGCGCCATGCCCCACTGCACCTCTTCATGGCGCATGCTGGCGCTGTCCGGCGCAATGGCCGCCATCACTTCCGGCGCGAAGTCCTGCTGCATGAACTCCTGCGCCACCTTCTGCGCCGTCGCCATGTCCTTCCAGACCACATAGTCGGTCCATTTGCCGTCCTCGCCCTGGCTCAGCTGGCGGGTGACAAAGCCGTCCTGGGCGCGCACGAAACCTTCGGTGCGCTGCATCAGGGCCGTGAAATCCGCGGGACTCACCCCTTCGGCCAGCTTGAAGGTCACGATCTCGGCGGCATGTTTGCTCATCACGTTTCTCCTTTGTTCGTGTGATGGGGTGGATTTACCGCCTTGCAACTGACATAAACCTGTCAGTTGGATGCGGGGCGCCAGCAAAAAACGCGGTTTCCGCCGCTTGCAGGCGCATTCTGCGCGCGGAGTTGCTTTCGCTCAAAGCCGCCCCCGCGCTAAACCCGTAGCGAATAATTCCACCGGCGCCGCCAATCCGCGCCGGATCACGTAAGGAGAGACTCTCATGCTCAACAACATCGGCCTGCCTGGCCTTCTGCTCATCGCTGTCGTGGTTCTGGTCCTGTTCGGCCGCGGCAAGATTTCCTCGCTGATGGGCGAGGTCGGCAAGGGCATCACCTCGTTCAAGAAGGGCATCAACGAAGGCAGCAAGGAGCTGGAGCAGGACGCTGCCGAAGCGGCCAAGGACGTGACCCCCGAGGCCGAGAAAGACAAGGCGTAAGCGCGGATGTTCGATCTTGGGTGGACCGAACTGCTGGTCATCGGCGTTGTCGCGCTGATCGTCGTCGGCCCCAAGGACCTGCCGGTGCTGTTCCGTAACATCGGGCGCTTCGTCGGCAAGGCCAAGGGGATGGCGCGCGAGTTCAGCCGTGCGATGCATGACGCGGCGGATGAGGCCGGGGTCAATGAGGTCGCCAAGGGCCTGAAGGCTGCAACCAATCCCGTCGGCACTGCCATGGACGGGGTCAAGCAGGCGGCGCAGGAAATGGCGTCGTCGATCGACCCGACCAAATACGACCCCAGCAGCGAGACCGGCAAACTGGCGGCTGAGCGCGCCGAGGATGCCAAGAGGATCCAGGCGTCGACAGCGCGCGCCGCTGCCGAGCGCAAGGCGCGCGAGGCCGAGGAGGCGCTGGCCAAGGCGGAAGCGGCTGAGGCGGCGCTGAAGCCTGCGGCGCCGAAGGAAGAAGAGGCCAAATCATGAGCAAGACGGATGAGATCGACGACTCAACCGCGCCGCTGATCGAGCATCTGGCCGAACTGCGCAACCGGCTGATCCATTCGGTTGCGGCTTTCATCGTCGGCATGGTGATCTGTTTCACCGTGGCGACGCCGGTGTTCAACTTCCTCACCGCGCCGCTGTGCCAGGTGCTGGCCGAGGGCGGCCAGGACTGCGCGCTGATCTTCATCAGCCCGCAGGAGGGTTTCTTTGTCGCGATCAAGATCTCTTTCCTGGGCGGCTTCATCCTGGCGTTTCCCTATATCGGCTTCCAGATGTGGCGCTTCGTGGCGCCGGGTCTGTATAAATCCGAGAAGGGGGCGTTCCTGCCCTTCCTGATCGCGTCGCCCTTCATGTTCCTCTTGGGCGCCAGCTTTGCCTTCTACGTCGTGACCCCGCTGGCCTATGATTTCTTCCTGGGCTTCCAGCAGTTCGGCTCCGGCGGCGAGGCGGTGGTCGGCGAGCAGGTCAATCAGGGGCTCAGCGTGGTGTTCCAGGGCTCTGCCCAGGAGTATCTGAACCTGACGATCAAGTTCATCGTGGCCTTCGGCCTGTGCTTCCAGCTGCCGGTTCTGCTGACGCTGATGGGCAAGGCCGGGCTGGTGAGCGCCGAAGGTCTGGGCTCGGTCCGCAAATACGCGGTGGTGGCGATCCTGGTGCTGGCCGCACTGGTGACGCCGCCGGATGTGATCACCCAGATCATCCTGTTCGTTGTAGTCTACGGGCTTTACGAGATCTCGATCTTCCTGGTCGGCCGGGTGGAAGCCAAGCGCGAGGCGAAGCTGCGCGCGGAGGGCTACTATGACGACGAGGAGATGGAGGCGCATCCGGATGATCCGGTGACTGCCGAGGACGGCAAAGGCAAATAGGCCTGCGACGGTATGAAAAGGAAAGGCGCGCCAGGGATGGCGCGCCTTTTTTACTGTCTGCGGCAAGAGAGCTGGTCCGCTTTGAATCCAGACTACCAGCTGCTGCGCCTGGTCTCTGCGATGTCGATGCGCAGGAAGTGTGCTGTGCTCCATCCTGCAGGGAATGCTGGATTGCCGCTAAACGCCGAGCCGAACGCTGCGGCGGGGGTTCTGCTTTTCACCTTCTCGCGCATCGCGCAGCATTTCCGAAGGATGAATTACCGCAAATCGGGACGAACCTGCTGTCCGAACGAGCAGCCGCACGGCAAACTTTGCAATTCGGCATCGTTTGCCTGGTGCAGAGAAAGTCATTTAGAACCGTGCTCTTCGGAAGGCGGCCTCAACCAGCTTTTGGCGCAAAACATGCGCGTACACGTCGATGGCATCCTCCTGCGCGGCGTCGGTGTCATTGAAAAAGTAGTCGCGCAGAATGTCGCGTTTCCTCTTCCGGGCATAGGGATTTCTGACGCGATCATACGCCCTTGAGCTTTCCTCCGGCGGTGACGTAAACCGGGACACGGCCGGTCGTCCAGTGGACGCCTGAACAATTGCAATGCCTTCGCTGCAGGCGAACTTCAACAGCTGCCGTTCAGTTGGAAAATCACTCTTTACGATCAAAACATACATCACATTACATTCCCTTTTCCGGGTATTGCCTTGGCGCCTGGCGCATTTGCTTCCGTATCCAAAACCCGCCAATTGCTGTAGGCGTAGGAAGCTAAGGCCGGAGAAACGCGTATTTCATTTCCAGATACCTGATCGCTCTGCCCCAGGTTTCTTGAGAGGCCGCGCTTTCCATTTCGTATTTAGGCTTCCGCCTGAGGGCCGCCGGGTCAAAGAGCAGGCAGATAAACTTCAGATCCGAGCTCATGCGTCCTGGGGTAGCTGTTTAGCTTGGACTCCTTCACTGTAATACTGCGCTCGATAATAACGCCGCAGATCGCGGCCTTGACGCAATTGGGTGCGGCGCACCTTATGGTTTAGTCTATCTTGTTAATAAGTCTTAAAGAGGGAGTTGCGGTTGTAGTTATTTACGATTCTTTATTGAGTTGGGGCTCTGATGCTGGCTGGGCTGGCGGCGGAACGCGGCGGAAAGAAGTATCTCAGAACCGGCGCCGCCTGATTGAAGACCCGCCGGGCAGCGGCCGCGGCGGGCGCAAACAAACAAAGGCGCAGACGCCTGCTGGCCGGCCCGAGGGCGGCGCGAAGCCGCTAAAAGCGGTGTGATTGCAAAGGGATCATGTTCCGCAGGCACGAGGAGCGCCGGTACCTTGCGGCCCGTTACGGCGGATGTCTAAAGCCTCCTTTCAGCAGTCAGTCGCGCCGCAACCATTATCTTTTTTACCCGTGCGGCCCGGGCCTGAGAATTATATTTGAGTTTTTATGAGCGCTTAATGAAGCGTAAGGGGTTTCTTAACTAAATACCCTCAGAAGGAGAGGTAAGACTTGTTCCTTCAATAATCTCTCATAATCAGGAACTCAGTGGGCACCCTTTCCCTGGGGTGCCCATTCTCACAATTTGAATTCCGAGATCCACGGATCAATCTGGAATTCCATTTGCTGCCGATCTTATGCGGAAAAGCCTTTCAGCGGATGAATGGCGCAGAAATGCAGCAAGAGCATTGGTTAGGCTGAAACAGAAACAAGAATTCGGCGTTCAGTAAATGTAGGCCGAAGGTTTTTCCGGCTTGCGCGCAGCCAGCCATTTCTAGTGGGGCGCTTCCCTCATATTCTGGCACTCACGTAAAGCTCACAATTTTTTAAGATGTTTCGTGCAGTATCGACATGAAATTCAACCGTGTGGGCGGGAAGAGCGGCCCGTGTTGTATAACAAGTGCTGGTTTATCCCTCGGGCCGCTCGAAAAGCCTCCTGACCCCGGGCGATACGCGCTCATTTCGTGTCCGCTTCTGGCTGCCCGCCGTCCTTGCCGCCGGCTGCGGGAGCGGCGGTTTTGTCCCGCTGAGCGGACCTTCAGGGTTTTCTGCACATTCCTTTGGCCTCGCGTGGACGCACAGCCGAACCATCGCGCAGCCGGCCCCCAACAATCTTTCGTGAAACCCCGCCGCCGGCGTATCTTTACTCCGCCCCTTGCGGCATCCTGCGGCCAGTCCTGGAAATAGGGAGGTTTCCATGAACAAGTTTCTGGCTGTCCTGACCTGCACCGCGGCCTGCGCGCTGGCGTCTGCTTCCGTGGCCGATGACCCGCCGATGGGGTTCTTTGTCACGTCCGTTGGCCTTGGCGACGGCGGCAATCTGGGCGGCTTGGAAGGGGCGGACGCCCATTGCGCCAGCCTGGCAGAGGCGGCAGGCTCCACCGGGCGGACTTGGCGCGCCTATCTCAGCACCCAGGAGGAGGGCAAGCGCGGCATCTCCGCCCGCTCGCGGATCGGCACCGGCCCCTGGTACAACGCCAACGGCGAGCTGATCGCGGTGGATCTGGACCAGCTGCACATCATGCCCAACCTGTATCTGCGGACGGCGGTGGATGAGAACGGCAACCGCATCAAGGGCCGTGGCGATAATCCGAATGAGCATGACATCCTGACCGGCACCCAGGCCGACGGCACCGCCTATTTCCCCTGGCAGGAGGGCGACAAGACCTGCTCGAACTGGACTTCCAACGGCGCGGGCTCTGCCACGGTCGGCCACCATGACCGCCACGGCGGCGGCAACACGTCGTGGAATGCCGCCCATGACTCCCGCGGCTGCAGCGCCGAGGACCTGCGCACAACCGGCGGCAACGGCTATTTCTACTGCTTCGCGGCGGATTGAGGCGAACGCAGTTGCAAGTGGCCGCCGGGCAGTTTTGCGCCGTCCACAGTGCCTCTTGCCGTACGCCCCTGAACGTGCTTTGAAATCCGGCAACTGACGGACGGAGGCACCCCATGGACCAGATCGCATTGACCCGCATTGCCGAGGCGCTGGAGCGGATGTCTCCGGCACCGCTGGAAACCCCGGATTTCGACGCCGCCTCCGCCTTTGTCTGGCATGTGGGGCCGGAGCGGCTGGAGCCGGTGGAGGCGGTGAACCGGGTCGATCTGGACCTGCTGGTCGGCATCAACCGCTCCCGCGATACGCTGCTGGAGAACACCCGCCGGTTTGCGCAAGGGTTCGCCGCCAACAATGCGCTGCTGTGGGGCGCGCGGGGGATGGGAAAATCCAGCCTGGTGAAGGCCGTGCACGGGGCGCTGGCAGAGGATCACCCGCAGCTGAAGCTGGTGGAGCTGCAGCGCGAGGATCTGCCGTCGGTGGCGCGGCTTCTGAACCACCTGCGCGGCTCGGAACACAGGTTCATTCTGTTCTGCGACGACCTGTCGTTCAGCCATGACGACCAGCACTACAAGAGCCTCAAGGCGGTGCTGGACGGCGGCATCGAGGGGCGGCCGGAGAACGTGGTGTTCTATGCCACCTCCAACCGCCGCCACCTGATGCCGCGGGACATGATCGAGAACGAGCGCTCCAGCGCCATCAACCCGTCGGAGGCGGTGGAGGAGAAGGTCTCGCTGTCTGACCGTTTCGGCCTGTGGCTGGGCTTCCACCCCTGTGATCAGGACGAATACCTGGCGATGATCGAGGGCTATTGCGCGGCGTACGGTGTCAAAGCGGCAGCCGAAGAGCTGCGCGCCGAGGCAATCGAATGGCAGGCGACCCGCGGCGCACGCTCCGGCCGGGTGGCCTGGCAGTTCTTCACCGATCTGGCCGGGCGCCACGGGGTGGCGCTGCGCTGAGTCAGCGCAAACCTTGAAACGGAAAAGCCCGGCCGATCAGCCGGGCTTTTCCTTGTTGACAGTCTGTTGCCGCCGTCAGTTCAGATAGGTCAGCGGGTCGATGCTCTCGAACCCGTCGCGCACCTCGAAATGCACATAGGCGTCGTCGCCCTCGCGCAGCGAGGCGATGCGCTGGCCGCGGACCACGCTGTCGCCCTTCTTGACGGTGATGTTGCCGACGTTCTGGTAGACCGTCAGCAGCTTCTGGCTGTGGCGGATCACCACGATCGGCACATTGTTGGAATCCTTGGTGATCGCCGCCACGGTGCCCGCTTCGGCAGCATTGACCGGCGCGCCGGGGGCGGCGGCGATGTCGATGCCGTCATTGCGGCCCTTGGAGTAGGTCTTGATGATCTTGCCCTGCACCGGATAGGCCATCGCCGCGCTGCTGGAGCGGGTCGGTTCCGGCAGTTCCGGTTTGGGCAGGGTTTCCGCTGCGGG
The DNA here is from genome assembly GCF_040704725.1 of Leisingera sp. JC11. NCBI lineage: Bacteria > Pseudomonadati > Pseudomonadota > Alphaproteobacteria > Rhodobacterales > Roseobacteraceae > Leisingera > Leisingera sp. JC11. The sequence goes on along the minus strand of NZ_JBFCVS010000002.1, from coordinate 303,448 downwards.
TTTGACCGCGGCCGGCTCGACCTTCTCCTCCGGCAGCGGCTTGCTGGCGCTGGGCGGCACCGGGGTTTCGGAGCCGGCGCCCGGCTCAGTCACCACCACGGGGGCAGCGGCGGCGGCAGGCGTCACTTCGGCAGCGGGCTGTTCCTTCAGCGGGATCAGCAGGTACTGGCCCTCGCGCACTGCAAAATCGCTGCCCAGCCCGTTCCATTCGGCCAGCGATTTCACCGGCACCTGATAGAGCCGCGAAATGGTGTAGGCGGTTTCGCCGCGCTTCACCTTGTGGCGCACCGGCTCCGGGCCGGCCTGCACCTTGGCGGGCTGCGGCTGGGGCGCGGGCTGGATTTCGGTTGTGGTCACCGAGCCTGCGTTGGGGGAGGTCAGCGGAGCCGTGTCGATCGCCTGTCCTGCCAGGGTGGCGATATCGACAGAGCCGGGGGCGGCGCTGCCGGGCTGGCTGGCGGGGGCGCGGCGCGGCAGCGCCAGAACCTCGCCCTGGCGCATCTTGTCGCCGGTCTGCATGCCATTGAAGCGGGCGACCTCGTCGGCCGGCAGGCCGATGCGGGCGGCCACATCAGCCACCGTGTCGCCGCGCTGGGCCACCGCCACCTGGTAGGACGGGTAGGAGATCAGCCCGCGGGCATCCGGGGCCGGGCGGTTCGCAGTGGCGGATTGCGCCGCGCTCGCGGTGTTGAAGGCGCCGATCTGGCCGCGCAGGTCATAGTCCAGCGGGCTCTGGCAGGCCGCCAGCACCCCGGCCAGCGGCAGCAGGGCCAGCAGCCGGGCGCGCGGCAGGCCGCGGAACACGGTCCGGGCAGGGGGGATCCGGGTCATTTCGCTCTCCTCAAAACACGCATCCCCTTTTTCGCGGGGATTCTCTCGCGTCAATCACTATAGCCGATGCCTTTTGAGGCTCGGCTGATTTCCGCCGCCAGTTTACGTGTCTTTCCCCAGGCCCTCAAGCAGCGGAACAAAGCGCACCGGGCGCAATTCGTCGTACTCCAGCCCGTCCCCGGTCTTGCGCACCCGGATCAGGGTCTGGACGTGGTCAGACTGGCCCACCGGTAGCACCATGATGCCGCCCGTCTTGAGCTGCGCCAGAAGCGGTCCGGGTGGGTCCTCGGCGGCGGCGGTCACGATGATGCGGTCAAAGGGCGCCTGTTCGCTCAGGCCATGGCTGCCGTCGCCCACCAGCGAGGTCACATTGGCAAGCTGCAGCTGCTCGAACACCGCCCGCGCCTCGCGCACCAGCCGGGCGTGGCGGTCGATGGTATAGACCCGGCGCGCCAGTTTCGACAGGATCGCCGCCTGATAGCCGGAGCCGGTGCCGACCTCCAGAACCGTGTCGCGGGGGCTGATCTGCAGTGCCTGGGTCATCATGCCCACCACGGAGGGCTGCGAGATGGTCTGGCCGCAGGCTATCGGCAGCGGCACGTCCTCATAGGCGCGTTCCGCGAAGATTCCGCGCACGAACAGCCCGCGGTCGATCTGTTCGATCGCCTCCAGCACCTTCTGGTCGGTCACCCCGCGCGAGCGCACGGAGTAGACGAATTGCATCTTGGTTTGCGCGTCGGGGCCGCTCATGCGCCGTGGCCCTCGATCGCCTTCAGCGCATCCATCGCGTCCCGCGCGGTCAGATCGGCGCGCATCGGGGTGACCGAGATGTAGCCGTCGAGGTTCACCGCCGCGTCGGAGCCGGGCGTGGCCTCCACATGCTGGTTGCCGCCGCGGATCCACAGGTAGCGCCGCCCGGTGGGCGACAGCTGCTCCTCAGCCGAGAAATGGCTGCCGCGGCGGAAGCCCTGGGCGGCCACCCTTGTGCCCTTCACATCCGCGGCCGGCACCGGCGGGAAATTGATGTTGTAAAACAGCCGGTAATCCTGCTGCTCCTGCGGCTGGGCCGCCAGGATCTTCTTCACCAGCGCGGCGCCATGCACAGCGGAGGCTTCGAACGGATTGTCCGTCTCGCGGTTGGCGGGGCCATAATACTGCGACAGCGCCATCGCCGGGATGCCCTGCAGCGCCGCCTCCATCGCGCCGCCCAGAGTGCCGGAATAGAGCGCGTTTTCGGCCGAGTTGTTGCCGCGGTTCACCCCCGACAGCACCAGATCAGGCTTCTGATCGTGCATTGCCACATGGATGCCCGCCAGCACGCAGTCGGCGGGCGAGCCCTCGGCGGCAAAGCGGCGCTCGCTCAGCTGGCTCAGCATGGTGGGGCGGGTGTAGCTGATGCAATGGGCGACGCCGGACTGCTCGAACGCAGGCGCCACGGTCCAGACCTCGCCATCGGGGCCTGCCACCTCATGGGCGATGGATTCGAGGATGGTGAGCCCTTCGGCGCTGATGCCGTCGTCATTGGTGATCAGAATGCGCATGGGGTGCCTGCCGTCTTCAACCGGGTTTTCGATTGAATAGGACCTGTACCTGAAGGGGGCAAGGTTTTCGCGGACGGGAGCGGCATCCGCGGCAAAGCGGGGCAGGGAGGCAACAGGCAGGGCCGCCGGGGCGCTCCCGCGCCTGTGGCCTGCATCAAAGATGCCGCCCAAAGCCTTGGGCCGGGCGCCGCGCGGATGCGCGGCGCGGGCAATTGCAAGATGTCAGTCTGCCAGGATCTGCGGCAGCAGGCGCATGGCCTCGTCCTGGATCGGGGTCAGCGCATCGCGGTCCTCGCCCGGGTGGAAGCGGGCGCGCAGGGCGGTGGCCATCGGTTTCGGCTGCAGGATCTTCACCTTCGGGCCGGTGCGCTCTGTCTCGGCCTGCCAGCTGCGGGCCAGCGCCATCTGCGCCGCCTTGGTGGCGCCGTAGGTGCCATAGAACTTCTCGCCCGCCCTGGGGTCGTCAAAGAACACCGCCCGCCCCGACTGGCCCAGCAGGGGGGCCACATAGGGGATCAGCACCGAGGTGGCGGTGGCATTGATCGCCACGGCCTTGGTCCAGTCCTTGGGCGCAACCGACGGCGCCGGGCACAGCGCGGTCGCGTGGATCGCGGTGTGCAGCCACAGGTCCAGCTTGCCCCAGCGGTCATGGATGCCGCGGCAGAGCGTCGCCATCGCCTCCGGCACGGTGATGTCCATCGGCGCCAGGGTGGCAGAGCCGCCTGCCGCCTTGATGCGGTCGTCCAGCTCTTCCAGCGCGCCGGTGGTGCGGGCGACGGCAACGATGTGGTGGGTGGGCGCGAGCGCCTCGGCCAGGGCGTTGCCCAGGCCGCGCGATGCACCGGTGATAAGAGCGATTTTGTCTGTCATGGCCGCCTTCTTGGGCCGCCTGCGCGGGCAGGTCAAGGGGCGGCGGACAGGGCGCGCGCCCGCGCATGAGTTTTCTGAAAACTCTTGCCGGATTTTCTCACCAATAATATGCGCCGCCGCGGCGGCGCAGGGCGGGTCAGCTGCCAGGCATCGCCAGGCGCTTGGTCTCGCCGCGCTGGTTCAGCACCAGGCCGTGAGCGTCGATCGCGACAACCTGGCCCTGCGACAGCTTGGTGCCGCGCTTGACCTCACGGGTGCGGCCCGAGGGCAGGCGGATCAGCGCGCTCATGCTGTCCTCCGGCCCGTAGACGCCCAGCAGGCTCAGGTTGCTGCGGTTCACCGCGTTGGTCTGGGTTGCCAGTCCCGCCACCTTGGCGGAGGTCTGCTCGTTCGCCATTCTTGTCCGTCCCTCGTGGATTTGGAAGGTATCTGGCGAGCCGCCGCGGGCGCTTCAAGAGGTCAAAACGGGCCTCGGCGGAAAGCCGCAGGAGGATGGGTGGAGAACTGCTGATGACCGCGCGTCAGCCTGCCAGTGCCGGGCCTCTGATCAGGCCTCAGTTCTCAGGCGTCATAGACCAGAGACGGCAGGTCGTGGCCATAGGCATAGAGCAGCTCCAGCAGCTCCTCCAGCGCGGCCCCGTCCTTTTGCAGCGGATAGAGCGGATGGTTCTGCTCGGTGACCTTCAGTTCCGGATACTGGCCGCCGGGGCGCATCTCCAGCATGCAGCCCGCAGGCATCGGCATGTCCGGCGGGATCGCATTGGCCAGCCAGGCCGGCCGGTCGCCCAGCTTGTCGGTCTCGCGCATCTCGAACAGGTCGAGATAGGCGTCGAAGTCGTCGCGGCTGAGGCTGGCCCAGGTGCCCAGGATGAACTCCTCGCCGCGGGTGCCGTTCAATGGAATTGCCAGCACCGCCCGGACAAAACGCAGATCGCCGAGGCGGCAGAAATCCTCTGTCAGGATGTCGCCGCGGGTGGCCAGAACGGCAGAGTTGTCCTCCACCTCCATGTCCTCGGAACAGATGTCGGGCCGGTCGCAGCTGAGGCTGAGCAATTGCGCGAAAGTAGCGCCGCAGCAGCGGCACTGGCGCGGGGAGGTCAGCATGCGGGCAAGATGCGCGTCCAAGGGGCGGCCTTTCGTCAGGAGCATAGGAAAAGGCGCGGGCCGTCACGGCCAGCGCCTCCCCATGCAAAGTTCCGGGCCCTCATAGACGCATGCGGGCCAAAGTTCAAACCCCTGTTGGGGTGGGGCTCAGCCGGTGGCCAGCTTGGAAGCGTTCCAGGAGGCGCCGGGTGCGGGCATGTCCTTGATCTTGGCGCTGACACGGCTGCTGCCTTCCAGCGCGTCCAGATACTCTTCGGTGACGCCGGTGATGTAGTTCCCGTCAAAGCAGGAGCAGTCAAAGCCCTGGATGTCCGGGTTGCCTTCCTGCGCGGCCCAGATCAGGTCCTCGAGCTTCTGGTAGAACAGCGCGTCGGCGCCCAGCTCCTCGCGGATTTCCTCGATGGACAGGCCGTTTGCGATCAGCTCATGCTTGGTCGGCATGTCGATGCCATAGACGTTCGGGTACACCACCGGCGGCGAGGCAGAGGCGATATAGACCTTCTTGGCGCCGGCCTCGCGGCACATCTGCACGATCTTCTTGATGGTGTTGCCGCGCACGATGGAATCGTCGATCAGCAGCACGTTGCGGTCCTTGAACTCCAGCGGGATCGCGTTCAGCTTGCGGCGCACCGATTTCTGCCGCTCCGCCTGGCCCGGCATGATGAAGGTGCGGCCGACGTAGCGGTTCTTCACCAGACCCTCGCGGTAGCGGATGCCGGTGGAGTTGGCGACTTCCAGCGCCACGGGGCGGGCCGAATCAGGCACCGGGATGATGCTGTCGATCTCCAGGCCCGATTCCTGGATCTGCTTGGCCAGCGCCTGGCCCATGCGCAGCTGGGTCTTGTAGACCGAGACGCCGTCCATCATCGAGTCGGGACGCGCCAGGTAGACATATTCAAAGATGCAGGGGGTCAGCTTGCCCTCAACCGCCTGGAAGGTATGCAGGTTGCCGTCCAGGTCGATCAGCACCGCCTCGCCGGCCTTCACGTCGCGGACCTTCTCGAACCCGTTGATGCCGAACGCCACGTCCTCGGACGCAATGCAGTAGTCATCGCCGTCGCCCTGCGCCGGGCGCTTGCCCAGCGACAGCGGCCGGATGCCGTGCGGGTCGCGGAAGGCCAGCATGCCGACACCGGCGATCATGCACAGCACCGAATAGGCGCCCTGCACCCGCTCCATGGTCATCTTCACACCGGCAAAGATGTTGCGGATCGGCTCGGCGTTGCCATTGACCTTGATCGCATCGGCGACCTTGTCGGCCAGAACGTTCAGCAGGATTTCGGAATCGGAGGTGGTGCGCAGATGGCGGCTGTATTTGCCGGTCACTTTCTCGCGCTGCTCGGCGGTGTTGGTGATATTGCCGTTGTGGACCAGGTAGATGCCGTAGGGCGCGTTCACAAAGAACGGCTGCGCCTCAGCGGCGCTGAGGGAGCCCGCGGTGGGGTAGCGCACATGGCCCATGCCGACGCGGCCGGTCAGGGTTTCCGCATCCGACGGGCCGAACACATCCTTGACCAGGCCGTTGGCCTTGCGCTCGCGGAAGAACTCGCCGGTGTAGGTTACGATACCCGAAGCGTCCTGGCCGCGGTGCTGCAGCATCAGAAGCCCGTCATATATCTCCGCAAAGACTTCCGTGTCCCGGCTTGCGATCCCCAAAATCCCGCACATTGGCTGGCTCCAATCCCGATTAGGCTTTGCTGTTCGATGGCTGATGGAAGCGGTGCTGGCGGCAGTCTAGCGCATTTTTCCGTGCCTGCGCCAATCCGGCCGCGCCAAAGGTCCCTGCCGGCAAAGCGTCCGGAGCCTGATGGCCGGTTGCGGTCCTGCGGCCCGGCGCTGGCTGCGTCAGGTCAGGTCCACAAGGGCAGGCGGGCAGCGTCTGCAGCAGCGGCAAGGCGGTGTGGCTCCGAATCCGTTTCCTGTTCGCGCCCTCACATAGAGGCTTTCGCCTCCGCTGTCATCAAAGGATCACAATTCCCTTCTGCGCTGCGGCGGAAGGCAGCGGCCCGGCGGGCTGCGCGGCGCTTGACGACTTCGCGGTGCAGGATGAACAAGCCGCTTCCGGCAATCAGCGCGCTGCCGGTGATGGTGGTGCTGCCGGGGATGTCGCCCCAGAACAGCCAGCCCCACAGAACCGCCACTGGAAGGGAACTGTACTCGAACGGCGCAATGCTGTTGGCGGGCCCCAGCCGGTAGGCCTGGCTGATGCAATAGAAGCCGGCGGCGGCGATCAGGCCCACGGCCACGATCAGCGCGGTCTGCGGCAGGTCCGGCACGCTCCAGGCACGGAACATGTACTGGGCGCTGGGATGGTCGAACCGGTCCAGCCAGCCGCTGCCGAACATCAGCCCCATGGCGCCGCTCAGCGCCACAAAGGTCAGCATCGAATAAAAGGTCATCCGCAGGGCGCTTTCGGTCGGCCCCAGCAGCCGCGCCAGCAGGCTCTGCGCGCTGTAGGCGCAGGCCGAGACGATGGCGAGGATCATTGCAGGCTCGATGCCGCCCGCGCCCGGCTGGGCGACAAACACCACGCCGAGGAAACCGGCGCAGATCGCCAGCCAGCTGCGCCAGCCGGCCTGCTCGCCCAACAGCGGGACTGAGAACATCACCACGAACAGCGGCGCGGTGTAGTAAAGCGGCATGGCGTCCGCCAGCGGCAGCACCGCCAGCGCCATGGAAAAGGTCGAGAAGCAGACGAACCCGGCGGCGCCGCGCAGGCAGGACAGGAACAGCCTGCGGGTTGCAAAGGCGCTGCGCCCTCCGCTCAGGTACAGGCCCAGGCTGACCGGAATCAGCGTTACCAGCCCGCGCAGAAAGATCACCTCCTGCACTGCCATCTGGCTGCTGAACACCTTCATGATGACATCCTGAAGCGAGAAGACCGTCAGTCCCAGGACCAGCAGAAGGATCCCTGTCAGGGTGGTGTCATCGCCGTCGCGGCTGCTGCTGTCCAAATTGCGCTTCCTGTGCCCCGGGGGCGTTGCGGTGGTGCACGCCTTGCGGTTCGGAAGGGTAGAGCGAATTCCCGGCCTCTGGCGGCCGGGCAGCGACCTGGACTGTTCTGGAACCGGCCAGGCCGGGGGGCGCGCTTTGATCTGCCCGGGGCTGCGCCGCAGGCAGGGGCGTCTTGAAACATGCGGGCGGTTAAAGGCGCCCCGTCAATGCAGCGTCAGCAGCGACACCGCGCCAACCAGGACCAGGCTCAGCGCCCAGACCGCATCGAGGTTGAACCAGCCCTTGGACAGGAACTTCAGCCCCAGCCAGTGATAGATGCCAAACGCCATGGCTCCGCCTGCCAGCGTCATCGCCAGCGTATGCGCCAGGGCGACCAGCGCGGCGATGCCCGCATTGCCCGCCATCAGCGTCCCGGCGGCGGCGTGGCCCGCGTCGGTCTCAACCGTGGCGCAAATGCCGAGGTAGATCGGCACCAGCATCAGTCCGGCGCCATGCGCCATCGCCGCCAGGAAAGACCACAGCGCCAGCCGCGACGGCGGAACCCGCGCCAGCATGCGCGGGTGGCGGCGGTTCCAAAGCAGGTAAAGCCCCAGCGCGATCACCAGGCAGGCGGCGCCGGTCTGGATCTCGCGCTGCCACGCCACCAGCACCATCAGCGCCGAGAACGGGAACAGAACCGCCGCCATTGCCAGCAGATGCCCCGCCGCCAGCGCGGCCAGCGCCCGCCACAGGCTGCCCTGCGAGCGCTCCATCAGCGCGGCGGATACCGCCAGCGGCCAGCCCATGCCGGGGTTCACACCATGATAGACACCGGAAAGGGCCACGGCCCCCCACAGGGCCGCCGCCGTGCTGATCTCTGCCACGCGTCAGACGGAGGGGTAGCAGAAGCTGTCAGTGGAGCAGTCGCCGCCCTCCAGCCGGATCTGGTGGCTGCGGTAGCCCTTGGGAAACTCGACATAGAAATCCTTGTCCAGCTCCAGCCCGCCGTTTTCACCCGCGTTGGCCATCACCATCTGGCCGCCTTCGGCATCGGGGTAGAACTGGTCGTCCCAGGTGGAATAAAGCGAGTTGGTCCAGTAGACCCGCTTGCCGTCGCGGCTGATCTCCACCATCTGCGGGCCATAGGCAAAACCCTTGCCGTTCGGATGCTTGGCATTCCGCGCAATGCCGCCGACCTCGACCTTGCCGGTCAGCTTGGGGTTCATCGGGTCGGAGACATCATACTGATGCATCTCGCCCATCCCCCAGCACGCGACGTAGAGGTACTTGTCATCCATGCTCAGGTCGATGTCGGTGACCAGCGGCGGCACCGCCTCGAACCCCTGCAAGAGCGGCGGAAGGTTTTCCGGCTTCTCGGGCCGCGGGTCGATGGTGATGGTCTTCTTGGCATCAAAGGTGCCGTCGTCCTTCTGCCACCAGGTGAAGATCGACCCTTGCAGGTTGGTGGTGTCCACCACCACGCCGCAGAAGCCGTAATCGCGCGACGGATCATGCGCGGGCCGGATCTCCAGCGCCATCTGGTGGTTCTCGCCCAGGTCGATGGTCTGCACGTTCTTGCGCTGGCGCAGGTTCCAGAAGTGGATCGAATGGCCGTATTTGTTGCTCAGCAGGTCCTCCGGCACGATGCCGTTCTCGAACTGCGGCGGCAGCGCCCATTCGGAGCTGACCATGTAGTCGCGCGGCAGGTTCCACCAGAAATCATAGTGCTTGTCCTGCTTGCCGCGGTCCATCTCATAGCGGCCCAGGATCTCGAAGGTTTCGCAGTCCATGATGAAGATGCCCGGCGGCCCGTCGGTGCCGTCCGCGCCACCGCCGCCCAGGGTGGAGACATAGATGCCCTCCGGGCCGCAGTGGATGGTGTGCGGGCGAGAGTAGCCGGTCTTGGCAAAAACCTCCTCCGGCTCGATGATCTTGTGGATCTTCGCCTTCAGCGGCTCCTTCACGTCCACCACATAGATCCGGCTGGAACGGATACCGGGGATTATCAGATAGCGCCGTTCCAGGAACGCATGGCCCGACAGCGGCGACAGGGAGGAGGAACAGGCGTTCCAGCCGAAGTGATGAAACTCATCGCCCTTGTTGGGCATGATCAGCTGATGCACGATCTCGCCGTATGTGTCCGACTGCGGGTCGACATCGACCACCGCCAGCCCGTCGGGCTGCGAGAAATCAGGGCTCAGCATCAGGGTGAAGGCCAGCTTTTCCGCCGGGGCCTCCATGGCAAGCTTGGGTGTCGCGTGAAATGTTGGGTCGGGCCGCAAGTTCATCGTCAAATCCTCCCTATGTACCGGGCGCCGGTTGCTCTGCGGTGCCTCCGCGCCTTCCGGAATGCTGGCATACATGGATTATCCGGGCAACTTTTTCCGGTAATGCCCCTGCGTGCGGAACGCTTGTTCCGGCTCTGCCGCGCCTGGCGGGGGCAACGGCCCTGCCTGCCTGCGGCCGTTGCCAAAAGAATAGGCCCGCACAAAGGCGGGCCCGAGGGGGGAGGAATGTCTTGGGGGCTGGGATCAGGCTGCCAGGATACGGTCCAGCAGGTTGTCCAGCGGGCTGGGCAGGCGGGCGTCAACCTCGCCCATACCGGTCTGCGACAGCGCGCGGCCTTCGTCGCTGGCCAGCACCTGGCGGGTTTCGGTCAGCGACAGCTGGTGAAAGGCGGAGTCCCCGGCGGTGTCCCCAGCGGGCAGCAGCATGCCGCTTTCGGCCCAGACCAGCTCTTCTTCTTCGAACTCGAAATGGATGCGGCCCAGGCGTTCCGGCGCGGCTGCGGTAATACCCTTGTAGCCGACCAGGGCGATCAGCTTGGCGACGACAACCGGCAGGCCGAACAGGCGTTCCGCGGTGTCCATCTCCAGCGCCACTTTCTGGTCGGAGGGCAGCATCAGGTCGGTGTCGTTCCCCAGCGCGCCGGCCGGGATGTGCATCAGGGTGGTCAGGCGCGGCACCGCGTGCTTCACCGCTTTCACTTCCTGGGCACCGCCGTCAAAGGTGAACACCATGTCGCCGGGTTTCACGTCGCGGGCCTGCTTGAAGCCCTCTTCGGTCTCCACCAGCGTATCGGGCAGGAAGCCGCCGCTGCGGATGCGGGCGCGTTTCGGCGCCGGCTTCACGGACTGCGGCAGGGGATTGGTCAGCAGCAGCACATCAACCGGCAGGTAGTCGGCGAAATCTGTGGTGTGATCCAGCTGCATTTTCATGTCCCTTCTGAGCGTCTTCGTCCCGGCGTCTTGCCGTTGAAGCCATGTGGCCCCCGAATTGGGACCAAATTGGGGCAGGCTTGCGTCGCATTTCGGGATGGCGCGATTTTTTGGGGACAAAACCTGCTTTTTCCTGGGGATTGTTAACCTTTTTACGGTGCTGGCTGAGGATTTGTTAAGGTTTGACGCAATTTTTGAGACGCCCCGAAGTGCCCCTCGAATCCCGATTCTCTTTGGTTAACAAAGCGTTAATGTAAATTTGCGGTGTTAACCGCCGCACCCCGCATCCTGTGGATAACTGTGTGAACGCATTGAATTCAAAGCAAAACGGGCGCCCGTAGGGCGCCCGCATTTCTGCCTGATGGTGGTAATCCTTAGGAATTACTGGCCGCAGGCGCCGATCAGAGCCTCGTATTGCTCCGTCACCCAGCCCAGGGCCTGCTCCGGATTGCGCTCCTCGATCTTGCCGGTCAGGCGCTCGAACACCTCGGCAGAGCGGCTTTCGTCAACGATTGTGAAGCTCTGCCCGGTCATCACCACATCATAGAGGAAGAAGGCAATTGCGATCAGAAGAATGCCGCGCAGCACCCCGAAGAAGAAGCCCGCACCCTGATCCAGGCCGCCAAGCGCCGAGCGCTGCACCAGGGTGGAGAACAACGGCGTGAAGAAGGAGACCACAATCAGCGCCAGCGCGAACACCGCGGCAAAGGCGGCGATGATCGACAGTTCACAGCTGTCGGCGATGAAGTCGCCCACTACCGGAATTTCCGCCATCAGCGGCTCGGCCTGGGGCGCAAAGATGAAGGCCAGCACACCCGCGGCGATCCAGCCGGCAATCGCCATCGCCTCGCGCACGAACCCGCGCGAATAGGCAAGCAGCGCCGATACCACGATGACCAGGGCCACGACCCCGTCGATGATTGTGAAACCTTCCATGTCCCTCGCCCGTTTGCCTGCGATCTCAAATTTTTTGCGACTTTAACCGGCCCCGAAGAAATCGCCAACAAAACCTGCCAGATCGCCTGACTTTCGCAAGTTCAAGCCGTTCACGGACACGGTTTTACTGCCGCCAGGGGCAATCGCCGCCGTGAAACCAAGTTTTTGCGCCTCTTTCAACCTGTTTTCGGTCTGCGGCGCCGGGCGAAGGGCGCCGGATAGCGAAATTTCTCCGAAAACCACCGTATCGGCGGGCAAAGCCACATCTTCCCGCGCACTCAGCAGCGCTGCCGCCACCGCGAGGTCGGCGGCGGGTTCGGAAATCTTCATGCCGCCCGCGACGTTCAGATAGACATCCAATCCGGCAAAGGGGATGCCGCAGCGCGCCTCCAGTACCGCCAGGATCATCGCCAGCCGCGATGAATCCCAGCCGACCACTGCGCGGCGCGGCTGCGAATGCGGCGAGGGCGCAATCAGCGCCTGCATCTCCACCAGAACCGGCCTAGTGCCTTCGATCCCCGCAAACACCACCGAGCCGGGCGAGGGCTCGCCGCGTTCCGACAGGAACAGGGCAGAGGGGTTGATCACCTCGCTGAGGCCGCTGCCGGTCATTTCGAACACACCGATCTCATCCGCCGGGCCAAAGCGGTTCTTGACCGCGCGCAGGATGCGGAACTGGTGGCCGCGCTCCCCCTCGAAATACAGAACCGTGTCGACCATATGCTCGACCACCCGCGGGCCTGCGATCTGGCCCTCCTTGGTGACGTGGCCGACCATGATCACCGAAATCCCGTGCCGCTTGGCGAATGTGGTCAGCTCATGCGCCGCCGCCCGCACCTGGCTGACGGAGCCGGGGGCACTGTCCACATGATCGGCCCACATGGTCTGGATCGAGTCGATGATCGCCAGCTGCGGCTTCTCCGCCTCCAGTGTGGTCAGGATGTCGCGCAGGTTGGTCTCCGCCGCCAGCTGCACCGGCGCATCCGCCAGCCCCAGCCGCTGCGCCCGCATCCGCACCTGGGCCGAGGCTTCCTCGCCGCTCACATAAACCGTCTTCACGCCCGACTGGGCAAAGCGCGCCGCCGCCTGCAAGAGCAGGGTGGATTTGCCGATGCCGGGATCGCCGCCCACCAGAATGGCCGAGGCGGCGACCAGCCCGCCGCCCAGCACCCGGTCCAGCTCGCCCACGCCGCAGCAGGCGCGCGGCGGCGGGGTTTCTCGCGCCGACAGATCGGTCAGCTGGATTGTGCGGCCGCGCTTGACGCCCAGCGACTTCTTGGCGGGGCCGGAGGACAGCCCCTGATCCTCGGTGATGGTGTTCCACTCGCCGCAGCCCTCGCAGCGGCCCGACCATTTGGAAAAGCTGGCTCCGCAGGCGGAGCAGGAGAAAGTTGTTTTTGCCATGCTGGATCAGTGGCAGATGTTTCCCTTTTGTTCAAGGGGGGCTGCGCGCTGCGCCCGGCGGCACGTTAGTCGGCGCGGCGCGGTGGCTGGATCGGCACCACGCTGCCGCCTTCGGGATCCTCGCCGCCGGGCGGCCCCTGCAACTGCGCCGACAGTTCCGGCAGCAGTTCGAACAGCTCGCCGCGCAGCCGGGCCAGATGCGACTTGGCGATGCTTTCCTCGATCTCCACGTCGCGGGCCCACTGGCGCAGCTCATGCATGATGATCTGGGCATCCTCCAGCCGCGCCTTGAAGGTCTCCAGCTCCTCCTGCCGCTGCTTCAGGAAGGCGCGGGCGCGCGCCACCTTGGCTTCGGAATAGGTCTCCGCCAGCCCGCGGCTCACCTGGCTCATCTGCGCGGCGGTCTCCAGCACATCCGGCTCCAGCCCCTCCAGGTCCGGGTGGTCGCGCAGGAAGGCCAGCCGCTCCTTCACCGCATCGAATTCGGAGGCCAGGGTGAACACTCCGGCGCGGTCGCCCGCATGGGCCAGCTGATAGGCCTGCTTGACGTCCTCCATGTTCAGCGCGAACCGCCGGTGCGAGCTCTCAAGCGCCATGATCCGCCCGTTTGCGGGCAGGAAGAACAGCAGCATAACCGCCAGCGCCGTCAGCGCGATCTGCGCAATCATGCCGGCCTGCGGGTGGATCTCCGCGCCAAGGCCGGCCTGCAGCGACAGCCAGGGCCAGATACCCAGCGCCGCCAGCGCGGTGGCCGTCAGCGCCGCCGCGGCAGCCAGGCCGATCATCAGGAACGACAGCCGCATCAGAACGGTCTGGGCGGTGAACAGGATGGATTGAATGCCGGCCATTGGCCCCCTCCAGCAAAGACGCGTGCAGACACGGGGCCGGCGGGGCAGGGGGGACAGCCCGGACAGGGCGCAGCGTGCCGGTCCCATGACGATGGTGTTACTTTTCCGGCTTATTCAAATGGGGCGGTTTGCCGCCGGATCAAGGGCTTACCCGGTCTGCCGCTGCCCCTTGGCGGCGCGTTCCGTCAGCATCCCCAGCACGATGGAGGCCAGAATGCAGGCGGTGAACAGATAGAGCCCCCAGGCGGTTTCGATGGTCGCGAGGCCAATGCCCTTGGCCAGGGTGATGTAAAGCGCGATCAGGAAGATATCGGCCATCGCCAGCTTGCCCAGCACATGCAGCACCTTCTGTACCCGCGCGTCCATCAGGTTCCACTGCACCAGCGCGGTGCCGATGGTCTTGAGGTAGGGGGCGAAGATCGCAAAGAAGGTGACGATCAGCGCCAGCACCGCGTCGCTGCCCCAAAGGCTCTGCAATCCCGTGATAACCGAGATTTCGCTGAGGCCGAAGATCGGCAGCAGCCCCGCCCGCATCAAAGGCGCAAACCAGGCGACGGGGTAGAGGATTAGCAGCGACAGGGTGAGGAGGCGGAGGGTCATGGCGGCTCGTCTTTTGCGGTTCCGCCAAGACTTGTGTGTTTTCCCGCTTGTTTGAAAGGGGGAAAACGGCAGCGGCCAACACCAGCCGGGGCGTTTGCGGCCAGGCCAGCGCCCGTCTGCGCCGTCAAACCAGAGGTTTGCCTACGGCAAAACGGCGGGGGCTTCGCTTCCACCCGCGAACGGCCTCTGGCCTCGTGTTGGAAGCCTCCGGCGGGAGTACTTGGGCAAAGAAGAAGCGGAACTCACCTCACCGCCTCGATCGGCCCCTCCGCACGGCCGTGGATGAACTGCTCCATGTAGGGATCGCCCGAGTTGTCCATCTCGCTCACCGGCCCGGTCCACTGGATCACCCCGCCGTGCAGCATCGCCACGTTGTCGGCAATCGCCCGCACCGAGGTCATGTCGTGGGTGATGGTCATCGCGGTGGCGCCCATCTCCACCACGATCTCGCGGATCAGGTCGTTGATGACGCCGGACATGATCGGGTCGAGGCCGGTGGTCGGCTCGTCGAAAAAGATGATCTCCGGCTCCGCCGCAATCGCGCGGGCGAGGCCGACGCGTTTCTGCATGCCGCCCGACAGCTCCGAGGGGTAGAGGTCAGCCACCTTGGCGCGCAGCCCCACCCGGCGCAGCTTCTCAATGGCAATCTCGCGGGCCTCATCGGCGGGCCGCTTCAGCGCGCCGCGCAGCAGGCGGAAGGCCACGTTCTGCCAGACCGGCAGCGAGTCAAACAGCGCGCCGCCCTGGAACAGCATGCCGAAGCGGGCCAGGAACTTGTCGCGGTCGCCGGAGCCGGCGGGCTTGCCATCGACATAGATTTCACCGCTGTCGGGCTGGATCAGCCCCAGGATGCTTTTCAGCGCCACCGATTTGCCGGTGCCGGAGCCGCCGATGATCACCATCGAGGTGCCCTTGGCGATTTCCAGGTTCATGCCGTTCAGCACCTGGTTGTCGCCAAAGGCCTTGCGGACGTTTTCCATGCGGATCATAGCGAGAAGAACACCCCTGTGAGGACAAAGTTGGCGGCCAGGATCAGCACCGCGGCGGATTCGACCGAGCCTTTGGTGGCGCGGCCAACGCCCTGGGCGCCGCGGCCCGACTGCATGCCGTAATAGCAGCCCATCATCGCCGCGATGGTGCCAAAGGCGGCGCCCTTGACCAGCGAGGAGATGATGTCGAGCGGCTCCAGGAAGTCGACCGTGTTCTTGAGGTAGGCGGCGGCGTTGAAGCCGAGGTTCTGCACCGCCACCGTGTAGCCGCCCATGATGCCGATGATGTCGCCGATGCCGACCAGCACCGGCACCGTGATCAGCGCTGCCAGCACCCGCGGCGCCACCAGGTATTTCATCGGATGGGTCGACAGCGTCACCAGCGCGTCGATCTGCTCGGTCACCTTCATGGTGGCGATCTCGGCAGCAATCGAGGAGGTCACGCGCGCCGCGATCATCAGCCCGACCAGCACCGGCCCCAGCTCCCGCACCATGCCGATGGCGACGATCTGCGGCACCACGGCCTCAGCGTTGAAACGGGCGCCGCCGGCGTAGATCTGCAGCGCCAGCGCGCCGCCGGTGAAAATCGCCGTCAGGCCCACCACCGGCAGCGACAGCCAGCCGACGTTCAGCAGCGCCTGAAAGAACTCGCGCGGGTAATAGGGCGGGCGGATCATGTGGCTGAAGGCCGACAGCGCAAACAGCGCCGCGCGCCCGACCGCCGACATCCCCGCCAAAGCGGCGCGGCCCAGCCGGGCCAGGAGAGTTATTGGATTCATCCCAAATACGTCCGTGCGTAGCGGTGGCCGGTGGAGGTCAGGATCTCATATCCGATGGTGCCTGCGGCTTCCGCCAGCATGTCCACGGTCTGATGCTCGTTGAGGATCGCCAGAGCATCCGGCACCTCAGCCAGACCAGTGACATCCACGGTGATCAGGTCCATCGAGACGCGGCCCACCACGGGGCAGGAGGTCCCGCCCGCGAAAACCTGGATGCCGCCATTGCCCATCGCCCGGTGCAAACCGTCGGCGTAACCGGCGGCAACGGTGGCGATGCGGCTGGGGCGCTGCGCAACCCAGGCATTGCCGTAGCCGGCGCTTTCGCCCGCTTCCAGGTCGCGCACCTGGATAACCGGCAGGTCCAGCTGCACCACCGGCACCGCGTCGGTGAACGGCAGCCCGCCATACAGGCCGACGCCGGGGCGGCACAGGTCGAAGTGATAGTCCTTGCCCAGCAGCATGCCGCCGGTGGCGGCCAGCGAGCGCGGCACCTCCAGCCCGTCGGTCATCTCGCGGAAGGCCTGCAGCTGCTGCGCGTTCATCGGGTGCGACGGCTCATCGGCGCAGGCCAGGTGCGACATCAGCAGCACCGGGTTCTGGCCCAGGGCAATTTCCGCCACCGCAGCCCATTCGCCCGGCTCCATACCCAGCCGGTTCATGCCGCTGTCCAGCTGCACCCCGAACGGGTGGCCGGGCAGGGTCTCGAAATGGCGCAGCATCTGGTCCAGCGAGTTCAGCATCGGCGTCAGCTGGAAATCCTTCAGCAGCTTCGCATCGCCCTCCATATGGCCGGAAAACACCGAGATGCCGGGGCCCGGCCCCAGCGCACGGCGCAGCGCGCCGCCTTCCTCGGCTGCCGCCACAAAGAAGTTGCGGGCGCCCGCCTTGGCCAGCGCCTTGCCCACCCGGCCTGCATCCAGGCCGTACCCGTTCGCCTTGACCACCGCTGCGGTCTCGCAGCCGGTCAGCGCATCCAGATTCCGCCAGTTGGTGACCAGCGCATCCAGGTTGATTGTCAGTTTTGCCGTGCTCATGGCGTGTTCATGACATGGGGAGGCTGCACGTCAAGGGGGAAAACCGCAGGAAAGCGGCGAACCGGCAGCTGCATGCCGCAATCGCCGGATCACACGGCTGTGCGCCGCGGTTTTCAGGCCGGCATCTGCTGTGTGGCGCAATGGATGCCGCCGCCAAGCTCTGCCAGCAGATCGGTGTCCAGCATCACCAGTTCCCGCCCCGGGTAGTGGCGGCGCAGCGCCTCGCCCGCCAGCGCATCGGCGCGTTTGTCGCCGCTTTGCGGCGCGATCACTCCGCCGTTGCAGACGTAATAGTTCACATAGCTGCACTGGCTGTTCACGTCCCTGATGCGCCCGGCCTCGGGCCAGGGCAGGGTGTCGACCTGAAGACCCTCGGCTTGCAGGCGCTGCTGCAACTGCCGGGCCGAGGCGTCAAAGGGATCATCCGGCGCAGGCGCCTCTGCCAGCATCATCAGCACGCGGCCCCCGCCGGTGAACCGCCCCAGCCCGTCGATGTGGTCGTCGGTCACGTCCTGGCCCTTGACGCCCTTGCCCCAGATCATCCGGTCCGCGCCATAGGCAGTCAGCAGGACCTGTTCAATTTCGCTGCGGCTCAGGCCGGGATTGCGGTTAGCATTTACCCAGCTGCTTTCGTTGGCCATCAGCAGCCCGTGGCCGTCCGCCTCGGCGCCGCCGGCCTCGCCTATGATGCCGCTGTCAAACAGCGGCAGCCCCAGCCGCTCTGCCACCCGCGCAGCGATGCGTTCGTCATTGGGCAGATGGTAACGGCCCCAGCCGTTGAAGTTCAGCTGCCGGACCGACAATTGCCCGCGCGTGTCGCGCCCGAACAGGGGGCCGGAGTCGCGGCACCACAGGTCATCTGCCGGGATGTCCCACAGTTCCACATTGCCGGACAGCTTGCGCCGGGCGCGGGCGTGTTCTTCCGGCGCGGCCAGCATCACCACCGGCTCGAATTCGGCCACCGCATTGGCAATCCGCGCAATCTGGTTCTGAACCTGCCGGCGGTAGCGCCCGGTGCCGTAGACCTCAGTCGTCACCGGCCATTGCATGAAGGTCAGCTGATGCGGCGCCTCTTCCGGCGGCACCCGGAACCCGTCCTCTGCCATGCCCGCACCTCCCGCCATGGACAGCGCGCCGGCGCCCGCGGCACCGGCCATAGAACCGGCCAGAAACCGGCGGCGGTTAATAGCCGCCGTCCTCATGCCCCTGCTGCCAGGCCTTGGCGAGGTTGCCGAAGCGGGTGAACTGCGCCTCGAACGACAGTTCCACCGTGCCGATGGGGCCGTGACGCTGCTTGCCGACGATCACCTCGGCCTTGGCGTGCAGCCGTTCCATCGCCTGCTTCCACTCTTCCATCTTCTCCAGCTCGTGGTCGCCGGGCTTTTCCCGTTCCTTGTAGTATTCCTCGCGGAACACGAACATCACCACGTCGGCGTCCTGTTCGATCGAGCCAGATTCCCGGAGGTCCGACAGCTGCGGGCGTTTATCCTCGCGGCTTTCCACCTGACGCGACAGCTGCGACAGCGCGATCACCGGGATGTTCAATTCCTTGGCAACCGCCTTCATCCCCATCGAGATTTCGGCGATTTCGTTGACCCGGTTGTCGGACATGCCGCGGCACAGCTGCAGATAGTCGACCACCAGAAGGTCCAGCCCGTGGGTCCGCTTCAGGCGGCGGGCGCGGGCAGCCAGCTGCGAGATCGGGATCGCCGGCGTGTCGTCGATGAACAGCGGGCAGCTTTCCAGATCCTTCGCCGCCTGCACAAAGCGGCGGAATTCGCTTTCGGTCATGTCGCCCTGGCGGATCTTGTGCGAGGAGATTTCCGACGCCTCCGCCAGGATCCGGCCCGCCAGCTGCTCGGCGCTCATCTCGAGCGAGAAGAAACCCACCACGCCGCCGTCGACGGCGCCTTCCGATCCGTCGGGTTTCACCCCGCGTTTGTATGCCTTGGCGACGTTGAAGGCGATGTTGGTCGCCAGCGACGTCTTACCCATAGAGGGGCGGCCTGCGAGGATGAGAAGGTCCGAGGGATGCAGGCCGCCAAGTTGTTTGTCGAGGTCTACCAGGCCCGTCGAGATGCCGGCCATGCCGCCACCCCGCTGATACGCCTCGTTGGTCACATTGACCGCTTCTGTGACGGCCTTCAGGAATGATTTGAAGCCGCTTTCCGTCTGGCCCTGCTCTGCCAGCTGGTAAAGCGCCTGCTCTGCCTCAACGATCTGCTCTTTAGGTTCTGATGCCACGTCAACGCGGCGTGCCTTGTCCGAAATCGATTGGCCCAGGGCGATCAGCTCGCGCCGGATCGCCAGGTCGTAGATCATCTGCGCGTAGTCCCGCACCGCAAAGGCGGAGATCGACGCGCCTGCGAGCTTGGCCAGATAGGCCGGCCCGCCCAGTTCCTTCAGCCCCTCGTGGTCCTCCAGGAACGCCTTCAGCGTCACCGGCGAGGCCAGCGCGTTCTTGGAGATCCGCGCCGCCGCAACCTCGTAGATGCGGGCATGGACCGGGTCGTAGAAATGCGACGAGTCGATGATCAGCGCGATCTTGTCGTAGACCTCGTTGTTGGTCAGGATCGCACCCAGCAGCTGCTGTTCCGCCTCCACCGAATGCGGCAGCTCATTGTCCGGCATCGCGGTCTCGGCCGGGCTGGATTCAGGCATCGGTGCGGGGGGCGGCATATCGCCGTCGAAGGGGGTAATCTCGTTCATCACTGCTCTCGTCACTCGGCCCGCTTATAGGGCGCAAAGGGCGTTTTTCCTATCTGGGAATCTCTGTGGATCCCTTGTGGATAACCGCACGGGCGCTGTGGGCTGTTTACCATAAAAGGCCAGCAAGCTTGTCCTATGCAGGCTACATGATGTGGCGGGGTCTGGGAAGGCCCCCAGATCTGCGTATCAGTGAAAGCGGAAAACGATTCGGGGCGGGCTTGTCCACAGCCCGCCCTGTAACGCTTTACTTTGCGTAAGGCGAATGTCCGCTTGTCCGGCTTCCGGCCTTGGATTGACGGGCAATTAGCCCGCCGCCCGAAGCCCTTGATCCGCCTCAGGCTTTATGCGCTTCCTGCCAGGCACGCGGGTCTTTCAGGAATTTTTCCACCTCGGCCAGCGTCTCGTCGCTGAAACTCTTCTGCGCCTTGGCTTCGGCCAGAACATCCCACCAGGTGCAGAGGTAATGCAACTCAACGCCGTGGTCGCCCAGGCGTTTGGTGGTTTCGGGGAAGATGTCGTAATAGAAGATCACCGCCGTGTGGCCGCAGGAGGCGCCGGTTTCGCGGATCGCATCCACAAAGGACAGTTTGGAACCGCCGTCGGTGGTCATGTCCTCCACCAGCAGCACCCGCTGATCCTCGGTCATCACCCCTTCGATGCGGGCATTGCGGCCATAGCCCTTGGGCTTCTTGCGCACATAGGTCATCGGCAGCGCCATGCGCTCGGCCACCAGCGCGCCGAAGGGGATGCCAGCGGTCTCCCCGCCCGCAATATTGTCAAACGCCTCGAAACCGGCATTGCGCATCACGGTCACGGTGAGGAAGTCCATCAGCGTGGTGCGGATCCGCGGAAAGGAGATCAGCTTGCGGCAGTCGATATAGCTGGGCGAGGGCAGGCCGGACGCCAGCGTGTAGGGCTCATCCGTATTGAAGTTCACCGCGCCGATTTCCAGAAGCATCCGGGCCGACAGGCGGGCGATTTCTTCTTTGGACGGGTAGGAGGTGGGGATCATGGTCGGGTCCTTTCTGGTGCCAGGAAAATTTGAATTTTCCTGGCAAATTTCTTCGAAGAAATTTGCGGCTCAGCCGCCTGCGTTCCAATAGACCGGGAAGCCCGGATCAAACACGGTGACGGGCCCGTCGCCGCTTTCGATCTTCTCCGGGAACTGCACGGGTGCGTCGCCCTTGGTCAGGGTCAGGCTCTCGCCGTTCACCGGCAGGCGGTAGAACGCCGGGCCGTGTTCCGAGGCAAAGCCCGCCAGCTTGTCCAGCGCGCCTTCCTCCTCGAACACATGCGCCAGCAGGGACATGGTGTTGGTGGCGGTGAAACAGCCCGCGCAGCCGCAGGCGCTTTCCTTGTTCGGGTCGGTGTGCGGCGCCGAGTCGGTGCCCAGGAAATACCGCTTGTCGCCGGAGGTCGCGGCGGCGCGCAGCGCCAGACGGTGCTCCTCGCGCTTGGCCACCGGCAGGCAGTAGTAATGCGGCTTGATGCCGCCGACCAGAATGTGGTTGCGGTTGATGATCAGGTGGTGCGTGGTGATCGTCGCGCCCAGGTCCTTGTCCTGGCTCGCCACGTACTCGGCGGCGTTTTTGGTGGTGATATGCTCCATCACCACCCGCAGCCCCGGCGTGGCCTTGCGGATCGGGTCCAGCACCCGGTCGATGAACACCGCCTCGCGGTCGAAGATGTCGATGTCGTGGTCGGTGACCTCGCCGTGGGTGCACAGCGGCAGGCCGATCTCGGCCATCTTCTCCAGCACCGGGCGCACCTTGTTGAAATCGCGCACGCCGGAGGCAGAGTTGGTGGTGGCGCCCGCGGGGTAGAGCTTCACCGCCTTGACCAGGCCGCTGGCATGGGCCGCGGCGACATCTTCCGGATCGGTGTCCTCGGTCAGGTAGAGCGTCATCAGCGGCTCAAACGCCATGCCTTCCGGCAGCGCCGCCAGGATGCGGTCGCGGTAGGCGGCGGCCTGATCCCCGGTCACCACCGGCGGCACCAGATTCGGCATGATGATGGCGCGGCCGAAATGGCGGGCGG
This sequence comes from Leisingera sp. JC11, assembly GCF_040704725.1. Taxonomy (NCBI): domain Bacteria; kingdom Pseudomonadati; phylum Pseudomonadota; class Alphaproteobacteria; order Rhodobacterales; family Roseobacteraceae; genus Leisingera; species Leisingera sp. JC11. Next base: position 281,614 of record NZ_JBFCVS010000002.1, on the reverse strand, counting down.
TTTCAGGCAGCACGGCCTGCAGCATGGCGCCGTCGCGCAGGTGCAGGTGCCAGTCATCGGGGCGGGGGATGGTCAGCGTCTGGGTCATGCGCGTGCGTTAGCACATGGCGGCGGGGAAACAAAGCGGCTGAATGCGCCCGGCCGCAGCCTGTTCAGCGTTTCTCCGGGATCGTGAATTCGCCGTTTTCGGCACGCGCCTTCATCTCTTCCAGCCGGCGGCGGAACCGCGGCGCCCGCATCCGCTCTGTCACGTTGCGGCACAGAAGCGCCATCAGCACCCCGCGGTCCTCCCGCTCCAGCCGCCCCAGCAGGTTGCGCAGGAAGAAGGAGTTGTTGCGCCGCGCCCGGAACAGCTTGTAGAAGGCCGCGGCCGACAGCTTGCCGCTGCCCGCCAGCGACAGGATGTGATAGAGCATCTCCATCTCGATCAGCCGGGTCTGCACCGCGCCGCCCATGTTGGCGGCCCGCAGCCGGGTGACGTTCCTGCGCGCGAACAGCGCCGCATGCATCGCGTCCAGCCGCTCATAGGGGTCGAAGATCACAAAGGCCTGCCCCGCCGCATCCAGCATGTCCGGGGCATAGCCGTAGCGGTCGGTGAACGACAGCCGCCGGTTCTCGGTGAAACGGTCGTCCCATTCGGTCATCCGCGGATCCAGCGTCGCCTGCGGCTGCACCGCCACCACGGTGGCGCCGGGGGAGGCCACCGAATAGGCCGCCGCCGCATAGCCGCAGGGGCCGGCGCCGTAGAACAGCACATTGTCGAACTCGTCAAAGAACCCGTCGTCGATCAGCTGGTCGAAGAAGCCGTAAATGCGCTCGTCGCGGAACCAGGTGTCGCCGTCGGAGACCACGCACATATGCGACCAGCCCAGGTTCTTCACCAGATCGAACCCCAAGGGCTGCGCCTGGTCCGACAGGTTATGGATGCCCTGCATGGTCTCAAACGTCACCAAGAGCGTGTTGCCCTGGTCGATGAAGGTGGCGAAATGCTTGTCGCCCAGCGGCTGGTACATGCCGTGCTCTTCCGCCAGCGACGCCATCCGGGCCTTCCACTGGGGCGGTTTCAGACCGGAGAGGTCCTCATCCAGATTTTCGAGTCCGTCGTGCATTACAGCCACCTTTGATGCCCCCGGTACGCCTAACGGCGGTTTTGTTAATTTACGGTTAGGTGACAAATAAGGCTAAAATTGGAAAAACTGAGGCCGGTTTACTGTCTGGCCCCGGGCCGTCGGCGGGCCTTTGCCCGCCTGAACAGCCGCGGTTCCCTCTCAGCCCTGCGTCCTGCCGCCTTCTGCCGCCAGACCCAGCATAGCATACCGGCGCATCTCTGCGCCGTCTTCCGCGCTCAGGGCGCGCGCAGGCGGCGTCATTCTGAGCCGGGTGAACAGTGCCCGGTTCTCCTCTGCCAGCATCAGCTCCTTGAACCGCGCCTTTCGCCACTGCACCGAAGCCGCATGCAGCCGGGCCAGCTCCGCATCCGCCATCAGCTCCGCCTGCAGCGCGCCGCGCGCAGCGGCATAGCGGCCAATCGCATGGTCCTCGCAGGCGGCATAGTTGCGCTCCACCCAGTAATCCATGCCCAGCCCGGCCTGCCGGTTCACGCGGCCGCGGTCGGCCTTCAGCACATAGCTCTCCATCGCGCCCAGGGGGTAGTGGTTCAGCTGCGCCAGCCGCGTGTTCGCCTGGCCGTAATCGGAAAACAGCCGCTTGGTCTTGAAGTCCCCGCCCAGCTCGCGCCCTTCGCAATCGAACCAGCGGAACGCCTCCAGCCGCGCCTTGTCGCGGATGCTGCGGGGCCGGTGCACGCCGCATTTCCCATAGGTGCCGTCGTTGCGGTAGAGCGTCTTGAACATCACCGCCCGCCAGGGCCAGTGGATCACTTCCGGCGCGCATCGGGTGAATTGCTCCGTCACCGGGCGGTCCTCGAACGCAACCGCGCCGCCATTGCCGAACAGCCGCCAGGTCAGGGTGACGGCATCCGCCTGCGGCAGCGCCGCCAGCAGGTCCGCCACGGTGCCATCGCCGGTCTTGATGCAGGGGAACTCGTCGATATCCGCGACCAGCACCCAGTCCGCGGATTTCATCAGCGGATGCTTGTCCGCCATCTTCAGCGCGGTGAACTGAATGCCCTCGCCGCCATACGGCCCGTCGTTGCGCACATGCGCCAGCTGCCCCATGTCCTGCAGGCGGTCCAGCATCGCATCGGTGCCGTCCTGGCAATCATTTGAAAACACCAGGAAATCTGTAAAGCCGGCGGCCCGGTAATGGGCCAGCCATTCCAGCAGGAAAGCGCCCTCGTTGCGCACGCAGAGGATGGCCAGCGCCTGCATCGTCACATCCGCCCGCAGCGCTGTGCTGCCGGTTGAAACCGCATCTGGGGTGTGTCGCTCATGCCTCGGCCTTTTACTGCTTTGCCGCCAGTCTTACCCGAAGGCCGCGGCGATACAAACCCTCCGGACCAGAGCGCGCGCGCCGCAGCCGGGCCGCAGCGTCGCGCCCCCCGCGGCTTGACCGCCGCGCCTGCGCATGGCCTGTTGGGCTGGGCAACGGGAGGTCGGGCATGCAGGCACAATCCATCGAACAGGTGCAGGAGCTGCTGTCGCAGCAGGGCTACGTCTGCGGCCGGGCGCTGGCCACGGTGGTATTCCTGTCGCTGAAACTGGGCCGCCCGCTGTTCCTGGAAGGCGAGGCCGGCACCGGCAAGACCGAGATCGCCAAGGCGCTGGCCGCGGGCCTCGGCCGCCGCCTGATCCGGCTGCAATGCTACGAGGGCCTGGATGCCGCCAGCGCCGTCTATGAATGGAACTTCGCCGCCCAGATGGTGGCGATCCGCACCGCCGAGGCCGCCGGCAGCGCTGATCGTGCCGCGCTGCAGAACGAACTTTTCTCTGCCGACTACCTGATCGAACGCCCGCTGCTGCAGGCGATGCGCCCTGACGAGCACGGCGCCCCCGTCCTGCTGATCGACGAGCTGGACCGCACCGACGAACCGTTTGAGGCTTTCCTGCTGGAGGCGCTCAGCGATTTCCAGGTGACGATCCCCGAACTCGGCACCATCCACGCGCCGGAGCCGCCGATAGTGATCCTCACCTCCAACCGCACGCGGGAGGTGCACGACGCGCTGAAGCGCCGCTGCCTCTATCACTGGGTCGACTACCCCGATTTCGACCGCGAGGTGGACATCCTGAACGCCCGCGCGCCGGAGGCCAGCCAGCAGCTCAGCCGCGAGATTGTCGCCTTCGTGCAGGCCCTGCGCACCGAGGACCTGTTCAAGAAACCGGGGGTGGCGGAAACCATCGACTGGGCCAACTGCCTGCTGGCGCTCGACGTCATCGCCCTCAGCCCCGAGGTGATCGCCGACACCCTGGGCGCAGTTCTGAAATACCAGGACGACATCGCCCGCCTGCACGGCTCCGAGGCCAAGCGCATCCTCGACCAGGCCAGGGAAAGCCTGGACGCGGCCTGATGCTTCTTCTTTGCGGAAATACTCCGGGGGTATGGGGGCAGCGCCCCCATGATAGGTAATGCCTGACTACCCGCCGCTCCCCCTGCCGGACAACCCCAAGCTGGTCCGCAACATCACCCATTTCGCCCGGGCGCTGCGCAAGGCCGGGCTGCCGATCGGCCCCGGCAGGGTGCTTGACGCGGTGCAGGCAGTGGCCGCTGCGGGTTTCACCAGCCGTCAGGATTTCTATTGGGCGCTGCACGCCTGTTTCGTCACCAAGCCGGAACAGCGCACCGTCTTTGCCCAGGTCTTCCGCCTGTTCTGGCGCGATCCCCGCTACCTGGAGCACATGATGGCCGCGATGCTGCCGGCGATCCGCGGCGTGCAGCAGGAACACCCCGCCAAACCTGCCGAGAAACGCGCGGCAGAGGCTTTGCTGGACGGCATGCTGGAACAGCCTGATGCTCCGGCGGAGGAGCCGGAAGGCACCGAAATCGACATCGACGCCTCCCGCACAATCTCGGCAGAGGAACGCCTGAAAACCCTTGATTTCGAACAGATGAGCACGGCGGAGATCGCCGCCGCCAAGCGGATCCTGGCGCAGCTCACCCTGCCGGTGACGCCGATCCAGTCCCGCCGCCTGATGGCGGCGCCGCGCGGGCACCGGGCAGACTGGCGCCGCACCCTGCGCAAGGCCGCCCGGCAGGGCGGCGACCTGCAAACCATCGCCCGCGCCAAGCGCCGCATCCGCTGGCCCAATCTGGTGGTGCTCTGCGATATTTCCGGCTCGATGAGCCAGTACAGCCGCATCATCCTGCATTTCCTGCATGCCGCCGCCAACGCCAAGGGGCAGGGCTGGGCACGGGTGCACGGCTTCACCTTCGGCACCCGCCTCACCAATATCACCCGCCACCTGGCGCAGCGCGACGTGGACGCGGCGCTGGCCGCGGCGGGGGCCGAGGCGCAGGACTGGGAGGGCGGCACCCGCATCGGCGACTGCCTGCATGCCTTCAACCGCGACTGGTCGCGCCGGGTGATGGGGCAGGGGGCGGTGGTGCTCTTGATCACCGACGGGCTGGACCGCGGCGATCCGGATGGGCTGGCGCGCGAAATGCAGCGCCTGCAGCTGTCGTCGCGCCGCCTGATCTGGCTGAACCCGCTGCTGCGCTGGGACGGCTTCGCCCCCAAGGCGCAGGGCATCCGCGCCATGCTGCCCTATGCAGACAGCTTCCGCGCCGGCCACTCCATCGCCTCGCTGCAGGATCTGGCGCAGGTGATCTCCAGCCCCTCCGATGCGGGCGAAAAGGCCCGGCTGATGGCGCTGTTGTGACCCGGCGTAAATAAATTCAAAAAAGAGAATGTGACTTGATCTGAATCAATCCGCCCCTTATCGCTCTAATATATTCTGAAAATAGAATGTAATGTGCGAAAGGAGATCCCATGCCACTCAACTGGAAAGCCGGGGGGCTCTTGCTGGGGCTGGTGTTTTTCCTGGCGGTGCTGCTGGTCAAACCCATCGGGGTATCCACCCAGTTCGTTATCCTAGACGGTATCATCGCGGACGCCGTGAACCCGCAGCTGGTGACGGAGACCTCCGAGGGCGCCACCTCCACCAACGCCTATCTGGCGAAATCGGATGGCAAATACGCGAAATCCATCGCCAATCCGCTGAACTACAGCTTTGTCTTCGTGCTGGCGATGGCGCTGGGCGGGCTGATCTCCGCCAGGCTGCGCGGCGGCATCACGGGCGCGGAGCGCAGCCTTCCCGCCCTGTGGCGCGCCAATTTCGGGGACAGCCCCGCGAAACGCTATGCCGCGGCCTTCCTTGGCGGTTTCATCGTGCTCTACGGCGCGCGGCTGGCGGGCGGCTGCACCTCCGGCCACATGATGTCCGGCATGATGCAGACCGCACTGTCGGGATACATTTTCGCCGCCGGTGCCTTTGCCGCCGCCATCCCCGTCTCGCTGATGCTGTTCAAGAAGGAGGCCTGAGCCATGACAACCATCATCCTTGCAATCGCGGTCGGCGCCGCCTTCGGCGCGGTGCTGGACCGGATCGGGGCCTCCAACCCGACCTATATCGGCAAGATGCTGAACCTCACCAATGTGAACCTGGCCAAGGCCATCCTGCTGGCGATCGGCACCGGCTCGGTGCTGATGTTCGGGGGCCAGATGGCGGGGCTGGCCGATGCCGGCCACATGTCGGTCAAGGCGGCCTATGCCGGCGTCTTCATCGGCGGGCTGATGCTGGGCGCGGGCTGGGCGCTGGCAGGCTATTGCCCCGGCACCGGCGTGGTTGCTGCCGCCTCGGGCCGCAAGGACGCGCTGTTCTTCATCGCGGGCGGGCTCTTGGGCGCCGCTGCCTATATGGTCACTTACCCGGCGTGGAAGGCCAGCGGCGTGCTGGACAGCATCGCAGGCGGCAAGGTGACGCTGGGCGCGGTGCCGGGCGCCAAATACGAGGGGCTGACCGCGCTGCCCGGCGATGTGCTGGGCATCATCCTGGGCCTCGGATTCATCGCATTGGCCTTTGCCCTGCCAGATCGGCTGGTGCCGCGGAAAGCGGCCGCGCAACCCGCGGAATAAACCGCGCGCGAGAGGCAACAGGGGAGCGCCCGCCAGGGGGATGGCGGGCGCTTTCCTGTGCCTGGCGGCGGCTTCCGGCTTGAAACTTCCCGTGCCAGCGCCGAGGTTTAAAGGCAAACGCCGCCCAGGCGGCCCGGGGAGAGACGCAAGATGCAGCACACCGCCCAATTTGAGCACGCGCCGGAAACCGCGCTGGACTGGCACAAGGCCGGCGCAGGCGCCGCATTGGCCACCGTGGTGCAGACCTGGGGCTCGGCCCCGCGCCGCACCGGTTCGCAGCTGGTTGTTTCCGGGGACGGCAGGATCGAGGGCTCAGTCTCCGGCGGCTGCGTCGAGGGCGCGGTGGTGGTCGAAGCGCTGGAGGCGCTGGAGGACGGCCAGCACAGGCTGCTGGAGTTCGGCGTCAGCGACGAGGACGCCTTTGCCGTCGGCCTGGCTTGCGGCGGCACCATCAAAGTGCTGGTGGAGCCGGTCGGCACTGCGCTGCCAGCGGAACTGCTGGAGGATATGGTAAAGGCTCGCGCCAGCCGCACCCCCGTGGCCTATGAGGTGAACCTCACCACTGGCGCCCGGCGTCTGGTGCGGGGTGAATACAAGGACCGGATGCGCATGGACCGCTCCGGGCTGGAGGAGGACGGCGAGACCTTCGTCGCCGTCCACAACCCGCCGCTGCGGCTGGTCTGCGTCGGCGCTGTCCACATCACCCAGGCGCTGGTGCCGATGGCGCGGATTGCCGGCTATGACCCGGTGATCATTGACCCGCGCGCGGCCTTCGCCTCGCCTGAGCGCTTTCCGGGGGAGACCCTGCTGGACGACTGGCCGGACGAGGCGGTGGAAAAGCTCGGCCTCGACACCCGCACCGCGCTGGTGCTCTTGACCCACGACCCGAAACTGGACGACCCGGCGCTGCAGGCGGGGCTCTCGGCTGATGTCTTCTACATCGGCGCGCTGGGCTCCAAGAAAACCCACGCCGCCCGCGTCGCCCGGATGCAAGAGGCCGGGTTCACCGAAGACCGGATCAGCCGCATCCACGGCCCCATCGGCCTCGACATCGGCGCCGCCAGCCCGGCCGAAATCGCCGTCTCGATCCTGTCCGAGATGACCGCCGTCCTGCGCGGCAAGCAGCCATGAGGTTCGGCCCGGTTCCCCTGAACGACGCCGAGGGTGCCATCCTCGCGCATTCCCTGCAGGGCGCCAGCCGCAAGGTCGCCAAGGGCACGGTGCTGACCGCTGAGGACCTCGCAGACCTCTCTGCCGCGGGCCATGAAACGCTGACCGTAGCCCGGCTCGACCCCGCCGACATGCATGAGGACGCCGCGGCGGAGGCGCTGGCGCATGCGCTGGTGCCGGACCCGTCCGCACAGGGCATCCGCATCTCGGGGGCAGGGACCGGCCGGGTGAACCTCTATGCCACAGGTGCCGGTCTGGTGCGGCTGGACCGGGACAAGCTGGAGGCGGTCAACGCGGTGGACCCGATGATCACCGTCGCCACCGTGCCGGATTACCACCGCGCCGATGCGGACGGCATGCTGGCGACGATCAAGATCATCTCCTACGGGGTTTCCGCCGACGCCGTCCGCCGTGCCAGCGCGGGCGCCGGGGATGCGATCCGGATGCTGCCGCCGGTGGTCTCCTCCGCCACGCTGATCGAAACCCGGGTGAGCAAGGAGACGCCCCCGGACAAGGGCCGCGCCGCGATGGCGGGGCGGCTGCACCGGATGGGCATCAGCCTGTCGCCGCGCGTGGTGGTGCCGCACCGCGAAGACGCGCTGGCCGAGGCCATCACCGCCGCTCCGGGGCAGCTGGTGCTGGTGCTGACCGGCTCCGCCACCTCCGACCCGCACGACGTGGCCCCGCAGGGCCTGCGCAATGCAGGCGGCACGGTGACCCGCTTCGGCATGCCGGTCGACCCCGGCAACCTGCTGTTCCTGGGCACTTTCCACGACAAGCCGGTGATCGGCCTGCCGGGTTGCGCCCGCTCTCCGGCCCTCAACGGCGCCGACTGGGTTCTGGAGCGGGTGATCTGCGGCATTCCCGTCACCTCCGCCGATATCGCTGCGATGGGTGTCGGCGGCTTGCTGAAGGAGATTCCCACCCGGCCGATGCCGCGCCGCGATGCAGAAGGCTGAATGCGGCGCTGCAGCGCGGGATTTGTGACGTTAGGTCACAACCATGGGTAAGCCCTGCTGACGCGAATTTTACCCTCTGCCCCCCCGTTAAAACGCTTCGCGGATCACGCGGCCCGTGCTTAACTCCCCTCAGCCAGACAAAAACAAGCTAAAGGGAGGGTACTATGGCCAAGGTCTCCATGACCGTGAATGGCAAGGCTGCCAGCGGCGAGGTTGAAGGGCGCACGCTGCTGTCATCGTTTCTTCGCGAAGAACTGGGGCTGACCGGCACCCATGTGGGCTGCGACACCAGCCAATGCGGCGCCTGCGTCGTGCATGTGGACGGCAAGGCGGTGAAAGCCTGCACCATGCTGGCGCTGGAAGCCGAAGGCGCCGAGGTTGCCACCATCGAAGGGCAGGCCAATGCCGACGGCTCATTGAACACGATCCAGCAGGCGTTCCAGGACCACCACGGGCTGCAATGCGGCTTCTGCACGCCGGGCATGGTGATGTCGGCGGCGGCGCTCCTGAAGGACAACCCCAAGCCCAGCGAGGCGGAGATCCGCGACTACCTGGAAGGCAACCTGTGCCGCTGCACCGGCTACCACAATATCGTCAAGGCGATCATGGCGGCCTCGGGCCAGGATGTCTCCTCCATCGCGGCGGAGTGAAATGACGACCCCAGGCCGGACCGCGGCCTGAGCTGAACAAGGAGAAGTTGACCAAGAGGTGCGCCGGACAGGCAGCACCCTCCAGGGAGGAAGACCAGACATGCCCAAGGATAACGGCATCGGCGCCAGCCCCAAGCGGCGCGAGGACGTGCGGTTCCTGACAGGAGCCGGGAACTATACCGACGACATCAACGTGAACGGCCAGGCCTATGTGCATTTCCTGCGCGCGGATGTGGCCCATGCAACCATCAACTCCATCGACACATCTGCAGCGGCTGAAATGCCCGGCGTTGTGAAAATCTTCACCGGCGCCGATTTCGCCGAGGTCGGCGGCATCCCCTGCGGCTGGGGCGTGACCGACCGCCACGGCAACCCGCAGCAGGAGCCGCGGCATCCGATCATCGCGGACGGCACCATCCGCCACGTGGGCGAGATCGTCGCCGCCGTGGTCGCCGATACGCCGGAACAGGCCCGCGATGCGGCGGAAGCCATTGAGCTGGACGTCAGCGACAAGCCCGCGGTGGTCGACATGGCGGCTGCGCTGGCGGAAGATGCCACCAAGGTGCATGAGGATCTGACCTCAAACCTCTGTTATGACTGGGTGTTCGGCAATCCGGATGATGACGCGGTGCAGGCGGCCTTTGACAGCGCCGCGCATGTGACCACGCTGGAGCTGGTCAACAACCGCCTGGTCGCAAACCCGATGGAGCCGCGGGTGGCGATCGGCGATTACAGCCGCTCAACCGACGAATACACGCTGCACACCACCAGCCAGAATCCGCATGTGATCCGCCTCTTGATGTGCGCCTTCGTGCTGGGCCTGCCGGAACACAAGGTGCGGGTGATCGCGCCGGACGTGGGCGGCGGCTTCGGCTCCAAGATCTTCCACTATGCCGAGGAAGCCTTCTGCACCTTCGCCGCCAAGGCCTGCGGGCGGGCGGTGAAATGGACCTCGACCCGGGCGGAGGCCTTCATTTCCGACGCCCATGGCCGCGACCATGTGACCAAGATCGAGCTGGCGCTGGATGCGGACAACAACTTCACCGCGCTGCGCACCAACACGATGGCCAATATGGGGGCGTATCTCTCGACCTTCTCCACCTCGGTGCCCAGCTATCTGCACGGCACCCTGATGGCGGGGAACTACAAGACGCCGATCGTGCAGGTGAACGTCAAGACCGTCTTCACCAACACGGTGCCGGTCGATGCCTACCGCGGCGCGGGCCGGCCGGAGGCGACGTTCCAGCTGGAACGCGTCATCGACAAGGCCGCGCGCGAGCTCGGCGCCGATCCGATTGCGCTGCGCCGCCAGAACTTCATCACCGAGTTCCCCTATGAAACCCCGGTGGCGCTGACCTATGACACCGGCGATTACGTGGCGACCATGGACAAGCTGGAACAGGTCGCCGATGTGGCCGGCTTTGCCGCCCGCCGCGCGGAAAGCGAGAAGAACGGCAAGCTGCGCGGCTTTGGCATCAACTGCTATATCGAGGCCTGCGGCATCGCGCCCTCCAACATCGTCGGCATGCTGGGCGCGCGGGCGGGTCTTTATGATGCCGCCACTGTGCGGGTTAATGCCACCGGCTCCATCAGCGTCTTTGTCGGCGCCCATGCGCACGGGCAGGGGCATGAGACCACCTTCCCGCAGGTCGTCGCCGACATGATCGGCATCGACGAGGGCATGGTCGATATCGTGCATGGCGACACCGGGCGGGTGCCCTTCGGCATGGGCACCTACGGCTCGCGCTCCATAGCGGTCTGCGGCTCGGCCATGGTGCGGGCGACCGAGAAGATCATCGCCAAGGCCAAGAAGATCGCCGCCCATCTGATGGAGGCCTCCGACGCCGATATTGAGCTGAAGGACGGCCAGTTCACCGTCGCGGGCACCGACAAGTCGGTGGCCTGGGGCGATGTCTGCCTGACGGCTTACGTCCCCCACAATTACCCGCTGGAGGAGCTGGAGCCGGGGCTGGAGGAGACCGCGTTTTATGACCCGGCCAACTTCACCTATCCGGCCGGCGCCTATGCCTGCGAGGTGGAGGTGGACCCCGACACCGGCAAGGTCAGCATCGAGCGGTTCTCGGCGGCGGATGATTTCGGCAATATCATCAACCCGATGATCGTCGACGGACAGGTCCACGGCGGGCTGGGGCAGGGCATCGGCCAGGCGCTGCTGGAAAACGCCGCCTATGACGAAGACGGCCAGCTGCTGTCGGCCTCCTACATGGATTACGCGATGCCCAGGGCCGATGATGTGCCGTTCTACCAGGTGGATCACTCCTGCCAGACTCCCTGCACCCACAACCCCTTGGGAGTGAAGGGCTGCGGCGAGGCCGGCGCCATCGGCTCGCCGCCGGCTGTGGTCAACGCGGTGATCGACGCGCTGCAGTCGGGCGGCAAGAACGTCACCCATATCGACATGCCGCTGTCTCCCGCGCGGGTCTGGGCGGCGATGAACGGGTAAGGGTTCATGGGGGCGCTGCCCCCAATACCCCCGGAGTATTTTCGGAAAGATGAAAGCCGGTCAGCCGGTTTTCGGAAAGGAAACGAAATGTATGAATTCGAGTTCGAGAAACCCTCGACCGTGGCGGAGGCGGTAGCCGCGCTGGCGGAGGAGGACGCGCAGGCGCTGGGCGGCGGGCAGACGCTGATCCCGACCCTGAAGCAGCGGCTGGCGATGCCGTCGAAACTGGTCTCCCTCACCGCCATTCCGCAGCTGAAGGAAATAGGCGACAATGACGGCGTATTGACCATCGGCGGTGCCGTCACCCATGCCGCGGTGGCAGAGGCCGCGGCGGGCAGCTATCCGGCGCTGGCGGATCTGGCCAGCCATATCGGCGACCCGGCGGTCCGCAACCGCGGCACCATCGGCGGCTCGCTTGCCAACAACGACCCGGCGGCCTGTTATCCGGCGGCGGCGCTGGGCAGCGGCGCCACCATCGTCACCAACAGGCGCGAGATCACCGCCGATGAGTACTTCCGCGGCCTGTTCGAGACGGCGCTGGAGGAGGGCGAGATCATCACCGCGGTGCGTTTCCCGGTGCCGGAAAAAGCCAACTACCAGAAGTTCCTGCAGCCGGCCTCGCGCTTTGCGCTGGTCGGTGTCTTTGCGGCGAAATACGCCGCCGGGGTGCGGGTGGCGGTGACCGGCGCCTCGGAGGAGGGCGTGTTCCGCTGGCGCGAGGCCGAGGCGGCGCTGGACGCCAGTTTCGCGCCGGATGCGCTGGACGGGCTCAGCGTCGATGCAGCCGGCATGATCGGCGATCTGCACGGGTCGAAAGAATACCGCGCCCACCTGGTGGCGGTGATGGCCAAACGCGCGGTGGCCGCGGCGGGCTGATCAGCTGAGTTCAAGCAATTGCGCAGGCACCGGTCTCCGGTGCCTGTTTTGCATCAATGCTTCAGATAGCCGGACATTTCATCCAGCAGGGTCTGGGTCTTGCCGGACAGTTCGCGGATCTCGGTGGCGATGACTGCAAACCCCTTGCCCATCTCGCCGATCCGCGCCGCCTCGATCGAGGCGTTGAAGGAAATGAACTTGATGTTCCTGCCGACCCCTTCGGCGTTGGCGATGGTGGCCCGCATCTGCGCGTCGCGTCCCTCTTCTCGCAGCTGCTGCGCCTCGCGCAAGCACTGCACCATGTCCTTGAGGAACCCCGACACCGCGGGCTCCAGCCGGTAGAGGCAGAGGGCGGCCAGATCCGGCACCGCCCGCACCTGCGCCAGCGCCGCGCCATCGGTGCCGGTCACGGCCTGATGCAGCGGTTCCAGCAGCTCCAGGCAGGCGTCGCGCCTGGCCGCCAGTTCAGCGGGCAGGGCGTAGCCGCAGTCCGCCAGCAGCCCGTGCAGACCGCTGCTGAGCATGTCGTGCGCTGCGCAAATGCGCTGCACCGACAGGGCCAGTACATCCTCTGCGCCTTCGTTCTCCGCATCCTCCGGCGCCTGCGCCAGCGCCAGCAGTGACAGGGCGGCGATGCGGCTGGGGCCGATGGCCATGAAGGCGGTGTTCTGAACGTCGGTCAAGCTGGTCATGCGTCTGCCTTCACTAGGGATGGCACAGGTATACCGGGCAGGCGTTAAGGCAGCGCTAACCGATGCAAACAAAAAAGCCCCGCAGGCGGGGGGCCTGCGGGGCTGTGCCATGCACCGGCTGTGCGCGGCTTATTTCTTGGCCAGTGGGCCGATCATCATGATCATCTGGCGGCCTTCCATCTTCGGCATGTTCTCGACCTTGCCGATTTCCTTGATGTCCTCGGCAACCCGCTCCAGCAGCTCGCGGCCCAGGTTCTGGTGCGCCATCTCGCGGCCGCGGAAGCGCAGGGTGACCTTCACCTTGTCACCGTTTTCCAGGAACTTGACCACATTGCGCATCTTCACGTCGTAGTCATGGGTGTCCGTGTTGGGACGGAACTTGACCTCTTTGACCTCGATGATCTTCTGCTTCTTGCGGGCTTCGCTCTCGCGCTTCTGCTGTTCGTACTTGAACTTGCCAAAGTCCATGATCTTGCACACGGGCGGGTTGGCGTTGGGCGAGATTTCAACCAGATCAAGTCCGGCCTCTGCCGCCATGTCCATGGCTTTGGCCGGGTGAACAACCCCGACGTTTTCGCCATCGGCGCCGATCAGGCGGATTTCGGAGGCACGGATTTTTTCGTTGACGCGCGGGCCGGTGTCGCGTTGCGGCGGCGCGTTATGAGGTCTGCGGGCTATGACTGCGATCCTTCTGTCATTGCAAAAAGTGCGGGAACGCTACTGCCCCCGCGCGTGTGATTCAAGCGTTATGGGCGGTATGGCGGCAGGAAAGCCGCTTTTCAAGGCCGCATGTTGCAAAAGGCCCGGAAAACAGGTGCGAAACCGGGCCGGGGGCCGGGTGAAGGGCGCGCCGCAACAGCCTGAAAAACCGCGATTGCGGCGGCGTTCCGCCAGTTCGGCGCGGAACGGCGGCGCCGCACCGCCCGTGACGCATATGTGCTAAACTTCCCCCTTGAGCTGTGCCGCCCGCAACGCCATCTGGCACGGCAGATGCCGCATCAGCTGCGGCCCCGGCCCAGGCGGGCCGGCAGGAGTGAGGAGAGAACTATGAGACAGTTGTTGATTGTGCTGGCACTGGGCGCCGCGGCAGTGGCCGCCTATGTGGTCGTGTCCGGCCAGGACGCGCAGGAACCGGCCCCGGCCGAAGCGCCCGCGGTGCAGGAAGAGCAGAGCAGCACCGAGCCGGTAACCTCGGAAGAGCCGGCAGCTGCGGCTGAAGAGGCGGCCCAGGACGCGGCTGAGGCGGTGGAAGAGGCCGTCGAGTCCGGCGCCGAGGCCGCAGGCAGTGCAGTTGAAGCGGCTCAGGACGCGGTGAACGAGGCCGCAGAGGCGGTGACGGAAACCGTGGGTGATGCACTCAACGGCGCCACCGAAGCGGCCGAAGGCACTGCCGATGCGGCGGCCGATGCAGCTGCCGGCGCGGCTGATGCCACGCAGGACGCCGCCAGCGAAGCGCTGGACAGCGCCACCACCACTGCCGAGGAGCTGCTGAACCAGAACGGCGTCACCGGCACCGGGTCCGGCGAAACCGGCGCGGCTGACGAAGCGGCAACCGGCAGCGACTGATACTGCCTGCCAGGGTGCTGAACATCAAAAAGGCGGCCGGGATGTTCCGGCCGCCTTTTTTGTCTGATAATGCCTGCCGTTGCCCGTCCCGGCCGGCAGCAGCACGTCAGTTCGGCCGTGCCTGGGCCTGCTGGGCGAGGCGCGCCATGTGGTCCAGCGGCGCCTGGGCGGCGGGCTGCGCGGCGGGCGTCTGCGGCACCAGGAAGGACAGGAAGCTTTCCCAGCCGCCGCTGGCGCCGCCCTGTTTGCGGGCGCGCTGGATCTGCAGCTGCGCCACCGCGATCAGGTCCAGGGTCTTGCCGCCGTCATACTCCTTGCCGGTGATCCCGGCCAGATGGCTGCGGAAGCGGTCGCCCATCGAATTCAAGAGCAGCATCGGCGCGGTCATCGGGTGGCCTGCCTGCACCAGCGCGTCGAACATCCGGTCGATGTCCTGCGGCGCCATGGCGCGCAGATCGAAACCGGCCTTGATGGCGGCAAGCTTTTCCGGGGTCGACGGCTGCACCTGGTCCGGGCGGTTCTGGAACCCGGTCAGCGCGGCGCGGACGCGGGCCTTGCCTGCCTCGGTTCTGACGGACTGAAAGACGGGCGCCTGCCCGGGGACCGGTTCGTTGTGCATCTGCTGCTGCTCCATTCTGGATCTCAGCAACCGGGATACCGATTCATCCCCAACAAATGATAAACGGGAGGCGGCAGCCTCCCGTCAAAACGGTGTCAAAAATGCGGCCGCGCGCAGGGGCGGCCCGGCGCCGGATCAGTCCAGGAACGCCTTTTCGACCACGAAGTGCGCCGGCTTGGAGTTGGCGCCCTCCTCGAGCCCGTAGGTGTTCTCGAACAGGTCCTTGAGCTCCAGGTTGAAGGCCAGGTTGCCGCAGATCATCGCGCGGTCGCTTTCCGGGTTCAGCGGCGGCACGCCGAGATCCTCGAACGCCTCGCCGGAGCGCATCAGGTCGGTGATGCGGCCCATCTTGGGGCTCTCCTCGCGGGTGGTGGTCGGGTAGTACTTGATCTTCTTCCAGAAGCCTTCGCCGATCACCTCATTGAGCAGCTCGTCGTCCTTCAGGCTCTCGATCAGCTCGCGGCCATAGGTCAGCTCGCCCGCTTCGCGGCAGGTGTGGGTGATGATCACCTCGTCGTAGTCCTGATAGGTCTGCGGCTCGCGCAGCAGCGAGGCGAAGGGGGCAAAGCCGGTGCCGGTGGCAAAGAACCAGATCCGCTTGCCCGGCAGCAGTGCGTCATGCACCAGGGTACCGACCGGCTTCGGCCGCAGGATGATCTCGTCGCCTTCCTGGATGTGTTGCAGCTTGGACGTCAGCGGGCCGTCCTGCACCTTGATCGAGTAGAACTCCATTTCCTCGTCCCAGGAGGGGGAGGCGATGGAATAGGCGCGCAGCAGCGGCTTCTGCTTGCCGGTCTTGGGGTCCGGGTCGCCCATCAGGCCGATCATCACGAACTCGCCGGAGCGGAACCGCAGCGACGCCGGGCGGGTGCAGCGGAAGGAGAACAGCCGGTCGGTCCAGTGTTTCACCTGGGTCACGGTCTGGGCGTCGGGCAGCGCCGGCACGGCCTTGGCCGGTTTCGGTTCGGTTGCGGTGTCGGTCACGGGTGTCATCTCATTCATCGGTTCCACTGCCGGAGGAGTAGCCGGCACCTCTGATTAGTCTTTGATACAGGTCAGGAAAACCCCCTGTTTTGCGAAACCGGCCCCGCGCAGGACGCAACGGAACCGGTCTGGCAAAGGATTTCCCCGGATTCGGGGCTGGCTCAGCGGGCAGCGGTGCTGCCGCGCAGGCGGGCCTGATAGCTGTGGTCCTTCCAGTTGGCGCGGGCCAGCCACTGGTCCTCGGGCTGGCGGGCGGCGAGGTCGTCGCTCAGCTCCACCTCGTCAAAGCCGGAGCGGCGGGCCATGGCGTACTGGTCGGCGATCACATGGCCGAAGGCGCGCAGGCGGCCCTCAAAGCCCTTCAGCCGCAACTGGCGGGCCAGGGTGAAGCCGCGGCCGTCGGCAAAGCTGGGGAATTGTACCCGCACCAGCTCCACGCCGTCCAGCGACACGTCGTTCAGATTGGCGTCCGAGGCCAGCTCCAGCACGTTGGCGCCGTCAAAGCCGCCGGTCCAGTCATCAGCGGCAAAGCCGGTGTCGGTCACGATAACAGTCATCTCACTCACGCTCCTGTGCGTACGAATTGGCCGTCCACCACGTGGATGCCGCATTCTTCCTTGTTTTCCCCGCGCCACCGGCCGGCGCGCGGGTCTTCGCCTTCCTTGACCGGGCTAGTGCAGGGCGCGCAGCCGATCGAGGGATAGCCCTTGGCCACCAGCGGATGGCGGGGCAGGCGGTTTTCATCCATATAGGCGCGCACGTCCTCGGGCGCCCAGTGGGCCAGCGGGTTGATCTTGAGCCGCCCGGTGCCGTCCTCGACCTCGAAGAACTCCAGCGCCGCGCGCGATCCCGACTGGAACCGTTTGCGGCCGGTGATCCAGCCGTCATAGTCCGCCAGCGCCTTTTGCAGCGGCACGGTTTTCCGCAGGGTGCAGCAGGCGTCCTTGTCGCTGAACTTCAAGGCCCCGTAGGGGTCCTTCTCGGCGATATCGTCGGCGCGGATGATGCGCACATTGCGCAGGCCCAGCCGCTCGCTCACCTCCTGCTGATAGATCAGCGTCTCGGTGAACAGCAGTTCGGTGTCCACGAACACAACCGGCGTCATCGGGTCGATGATCGCGGCCATATGCAGGAGCACCACGGATTCCGCGCCGAAAGAGGAGACCAGGGCGATATGCCCTGCGTCCCGCAATGCGCCCTCCATCACCGAGGTGGCCGAATGGTGGCGGAAGCGCGCGTTGAGCGCCTCCGCCTTGGCGGCCAGCTCCCGGTCCCGGAGAAGCTCGGCTTCCCCGGCGGGCTTGTTTCCGGCTGAATGGAACATCAGATCAGGCGACCTTTTTCTGAGCCTCGGGATACAGTGCTGCCTTGAACGGCTCCATGCCGATCCGGCGGTAGGTTTCGAGGAAGGTTTCCTCGGCGCTTTCACGCTGGGCCATGTAGACCTCGACGATCCGTTCCACGGCCGGAACAATCTCGTCATAGGCAAAGCCGGGGCCGGTGCGGGTGCCGATGGCAGCCGTCTCGGTGGCGTCGCCGCCCAGGGTGATCTGGTAGTTCTCGACGCCGGCGCGGTCCAGGCCCAGGATGCCGATATGGGCAACGTGGTGGTGGCCGCAGGCGTTGATGCAGCCCGAGATCTTGATCTGCAGATGGCCGATGTCGTGCTCCATCTTCAGCTCGTCAAAGCGGGTTGCGATCTCCTGCGCGACCGGGATCGAGCGGGCGGTTGCCAGCGCGCAGTAGTCCATGCCCGGACAGGCGATGATGTCCGAGATCAGGCCGATGTTGGCGGTGGCCAGGCCATGCGCCTTCAGCGTGGCGTGGATAGCCGGCAGGTCGTTCTTGTGGACATGCGGCAGGATCACGTTCTGCTGGTGGCTGATGCGCAGCTCGCCATAGCCGTACTGCTCGGCCAGGTCGGCCATCACCCGCATCTGCTCAGCGGTCGCGTCGCCGGGGGTCTGCCCGTGTGCCTTGATCGAGATGGTGGCAATGGCGTGGCCCTCGGCGCGGTGCGCGTGCAGGTTGGTGTCGGCCCAGGCGCGGAACACCGGGTCGTTTGCATAGGCCGCATCGAACGCATCGGTCGGGGCGGAGCGGAACTCCGGCGCCTGGAAATGCGTCTTGATCTCTTCCAGCAGCTGCTGGTCGGTGCCGTCGTACTGGCCGCGGATCGCCATGAAGGCTTCCTCGGTCATCGCGCGGTAGGTGTCGATGCCGTTCTCGGAAACGGTGATCTTGATGCGCGCCTTGTACTTGTTGTCGCGGCGGCCCAGCACGTTGTAGACGGTCAGAACCGACTCCAGGTAGGGCAGCAGATCCGCCTGCGGCAGGAATTCGCGCAGCACCTGGCCGATCATCGGGGTGCGGCCCAGGCCGCCGCCGACGATGACCTTGAAGCCCGCCTTGCCGTCCTGCTCCACGACCTGCAGGCCCACGTCATGCGCCTTGATCACGGCGCGGTCGGCGCTGCTGCCGGTGATGGCGATCTTGAACTTGCGGCCCAAGAACTGGAATTCCGGGTGGTCGGTGGACCACTGGCGGATCAGCTCGGCATAGGGGCGCGGGTCGGTCAGCTCATCCGCGGCGGCACCGGCGAAATGGTCGGCGGTGGTGTTGCGGATGGTGTTGCCGGAGGTCTGGATGGCGTGCAGCCCGACCTCACCCAGCGCGTCCAGCATGTCCGGCAGGTCGCGCAGCTTGGGCCAGTTGTACTGGATATTCTGGCGGGTGGTGAAATGGCCGTAGCCCTTGTCCCACTTCTCGGCCAGCAGCGCCAGGGTGCGCATCTGGTTCGGGTTCAGGGTGCCATAGGGGATCGCGACCCGCAGCATGTAGGCGTGCAGCTGCAGGTAGACGCCGTTCATCAGGCGCAGCGGCTTGAACTCATCCTCGGTGAGGGAGCCGTCGATGCGGCGCTCGACCTGGGCGCGGAACTGGGCGTTGCGTTCGGCCAGGAAGGCTTCGTCAAACTCGTTGTACTTATACATTGGCTTGCGCCTCCTGCTTGCCATGGAAGTAGTTCGAGGGGCCGGTGCGGCGGAATTCCTCGCGGAAGTGGGTCGGCTCGGGGCCGTTCGGGCCTGCCTTGGCGTCGGCCAGATAGGCGCCGACGATGCGGATGTTCTGTTTCTCCGCCTCGATCAGGCGCAGCTGGGCTTCGGCCTCATCGGTGATCAGCTCGGCCTCGGACAGGTTCCGGGTCCAGGTGTTGTCAGCGGTGAAATAGATCACGTCGCCCTCGAGCAGGTCGTTGGCGGTGATGACTTTGGGCGTAAAGGCGCGGGCCATTATGCAAGCTCCGTTTTGAGGTCGTTCAGGGCTGCCGCCGCCTGGCGCGGGGCAAGGCCCAGGAATGTGAGGGCAGGGCCGTCAAAACCGGCCGCATCCAGGTCGGCGGGCAGGCGGTCCAGCGTTGTTTCCAGCACCCGCTGTTCGGGGCGGGAGGCGTTTTCGATGATGGTCACCGGCGTCGCGCGGTCGGCGCCGTGCATGATCAGGCGGCCCTGCACGAAGCGGGCGGATTTCTTGCCCATGTAGACCGCGGCAACCTCGCCCGGGCGCGCCAGTGCGGCCCAGTCGTGATCGGCAAAGCCGGTCATCGCGTGGCCGGTCAGGAACCGCACCGCGGTGTTGCGGCCGCGCTGGGTCAGGCTCTGGCCGATGGCGGCGGCGGCTGCGGAGGCGGCGGTGATGCCGGGGATGATGCTGTAGCTGATGCCGGCTTCCTCGCAGGCGGTCAGCTCTTCATCCAGGCGGGCAAAGATCGCCGGGTCGCCGCCCTTGAGGCGCAGCACCTTCTTGCCTTGCTTGGCCAGCTCCACCAGGCGGGCATTGATGTCCTCCTGGCTGACCTGGGCGCCAAAGCCTTCCTTGCCGGCGTCTTCCAGCACCGCCTGCGGGCCTGCCAGCGCCAGGATCTCTGCGCTGACCAGACGGTCGTGCAGGATCACGTCGGCGGTCTGCAGGGCGCGCAGGGCTTTCAGGGTCAAGAGCTCTGCATCGCCGGGGCCGGAGCCCGCAAAACACACCTGGCCCGCAACCATACAGTCCATGCTGCCACGGACGTGAGTGGCGGCATTGGCAGCATGTGTCGATGGTGCGGACATTCCTGTACCCTCTGAGTGCGTTTGACTTGAGGGTAGATATAGGAAATATTCCCGGTATTGCGCTATATGGGCGCGGAAATAAGAACATTGGTTTTGCCGCGGCGGGACAACGGGCCGATTGGTCCTCACAAAAGGAGAAAACAGGAATGACGGTGCGGATCGACGGCACGGACCGGAAAATTCTGGCTGAACTGCAGCGCGACGCCAGCCAGTCGCTGGATGAAATAGCCCGCCGGGTGGGGTCTTCCAAGACCCCGGTGTGGAATCGAATCCGCAAGCTGAAGGAGGCCGGAGTGATCGGCCAGCAGACGGTGCTGCTGGACCCGGAGGCGCTGGGGTTCGAGGCCTGTTTCTTTGTCCTCATCCGCACCTCGGAGCACGAGGCGGAATGGCAGGCCAAGTTCCTGAAGGCGCTGCAAGAACGCCCCGAGGTGCAGGAGGCGCACCGGTTGGCGGGCGACATCGACTATATATTGAAGGTGAGGGTGCAGAACGCGCGCGCTTATGACGTGTTCTACCAGGCGCTGATTTCAGAGGTGAAGGTGCACAATGTGACCGCGCTTCTGTCGATGGAGGAGATCAAGTCGACCACCATGCTGCCGCTGGGCAGCTAGAGGGCAGGGCGGGCGGCTTGCCGCCCCGGCTCTCACAGCGGCGGGCGCAGCAGCAGGTGGCGCCCGTCCTGCAGCCGCCAGGGGGATGTCTCGCCAGAGGCAGCCTCCGGCATCACGCCGATGTCGGCCAGCAGATGCGGAGATGTCTCCGTCAGCCGCTGCAGCTCGTTATGCGGCACCTGTACCGCTTCCGGGGATGCCGCGCCATAAGGCTCAGCTTTTCTCAGTCCTGTCAGACCTGCAATCCAGCCAAGCACGCTGCGGGCTGGCGAGCCGTGGTGCCGGGCATCCGCTTTCTCACAATATGCAGTCATGAAACTTCCTCCGTTCTGGCCTCTGAGAGATAGGGGCGGAGGGGGCTTGCGCGCAAACCAGTTAATCTCCACCATGGATCAGGAAAACTGACCCATGGTGATCTGATGCGCCTGCCGCCCCTCAACGCCCTGCGTGCCTTTGAGGCCGCCGCCCGCCACCAGGGCTTCATCGCTGCCGCGGAGGAGCTGTTCGTGACCCGCGGCGCCATCAGCCGCCAGGTGAAGATCCTGGAGGAGCACATCGGCGTGCTGCTGTTCCACCGCAATGCCCGCGGGGTGGTGCTGACGGAAGCGGGGCGGCGGCTCTATCCGGTGCTGACGGAGGCCTTTGCGAAGATGCTGCACGAGGTGGAGCGGATCGCGGCGGATGCGTCCGAGCTGCGGGTGATCTGCCCGCCGACGCTGTCGCTGCGCTGGCTGCTGCCGCAGCTGGAGCAGTTCCGCGTTGCGCATCCCGAGATCAAGCTGCGGCTGACCACCGATTTCTACGGCAGCAAGGGGTTTGACGGGGCCGAATACGACCTGGGCATTTCCCTGCAGAACCGGCCCGGGCGGCCTGCGGATATCGAGGTTCTGCCGCTGTTCGAAATGATCCTGTCCCCGGCCTGCGCACCCGCGCTGCTGCCGGCGCTGGCGGCCGGCCCGGCTGCGCTGGCGGGCCAGCGGCTGCTGCATGAAAGCCCGCGGCGTGAGGATTGGGCGGCATGGGTGCAGCACTTCGGGGCGGACGGGGTGGACCCGGCCGGCGGAGAGGCTTTCCCGAACCTCGACATGGCAACCCGCGCCGCGGTGATGGGGGCGGGGGTGGTGATGGCGGATCTGGTCCTGTGCCGTGAGGAACTGGAGCGGGGCGATCTGGTGCTGCCGTTCCCGGACATGACCTGCGGCACCCCGGACGGCGCTTATGCGCTGATCGGCCAGCGGCAGAAGTGGCACGATCCCAAAGTGGCCGCGTTCCGGGACTGGCTGGTCAACGGCCCCTGCATGGCCGCTCTGCCGGAGTAAGTTTCCGGCGCGGGCATGCAAGGGGGCGCTGCCCCCTCGGCGCCGGGGCGCCTCACCCCCGGAGTATTTCGCCAAAGGTGAAACAAGGGGGGCGCCCCGGTGGCTAGTTGCAGGTGACCATCAGCCGGGTCAGGCCATGGAAGTGGTAGGTGTTTGAGTATTCCGGCTCCGCCGCCAGTTTCAGATCCGGGCAGCGCTCGAACAGGACCGGCAGGGCGATCTGCATCTCCAGCCGGGCCAGCGGCGCGCCAACGCAGAAATGCAGGCCGCCGCCGAAGCTCTTGTTCACCTTCGGCGGCCGGGCCGGGTCGAAATGGTGCGGATCGTCCAGCGCCTTGGGGTCGCGGTTGGCGGCGCCCAGCAGCAAGGCCACCTGATCGCCGCGCTGGAAAGTATGGCCGAAGACCTCAGCCTTCTCATAGGCGTAGCGGGTGAACATGTGCAAAGGCGGGTCGAAGCGCAGGATTTCCTCCACCAGCCCCTCGATCCCCTCGGGCGCCAGCCAGCCCGGCTGCCAGCCCTGCTGCAGCATCGTCTTCACGCCGTTGCCCAGCGAATGCACGGTGGCCTCGTGGCCGGCGTTCAGAAGCAGGATGCAGGTGCCGATCAGCTCATCGGTGGAGAGCTTGTCGCCTTCCTCCTCCGCAGCGATCAGCCGGGTGATCAGGTCGTCGCGGGGATCGCTGCGGCGCTGTTCGATGTAGCCGCGCAGGAAATCGGTGAATTCCTGCGACGCTTTGGCGGCGGCGTGTTCGGTCGCCTCCGTGCGCGCGGCCTGGTACATCGCCACGATCTTGTGCGACCAATCCACGAGATTGGCGCCCATCTCTTCCGGCACGCCCAGCAGGCGGCAGATGGTGATCACCGGCACCTGGGTGCAATAAGCGTCCAGCAGATCGAAGGGCTGGTCCGGGAAGGCGTCGATCAGCTGGTGGCACAGATCCTTGATGCCGGGCTCCAGCGCCGCGATCTCGCGCGAGGTGAAGGCGCGCAGCACCAGCTTGCGCAGGCGGGTGTGGCGGGGCGGCTCGGCATCGAGCATCGAATGCGCCTCCACCGCCAGGAAGGGGGCCAGATGGGCGGGGCCGTCCGTGCGCAGCTCGTCCGGCACCTCGCGGCCGAAGCGGCGGTCGCGCAGCAGCATATGCACGGCGGCATGGCCGAAGGCGGCCGTCATGCCATAGTCCTGCCAATGGTGCAGCTGCCCTTCGGCCTGGGCGGCGGCATAGAAGGGATAGGGGTCCTGCACAAAGGCGGGATCGGTGGGGGATTGGGATAAAGTCTTCATATACCGGTTGTTGCCGTTGCATCTGGTCAATGCAAGGGGCGCTTTGATAACGTGCCGCAATGAAAACACAGCACTTCCTTCGCTGGAGCCTGCCTGCCGGGTTCCTTTTGGCCGTGGCGGCATTGGCGCTTGCGGTCTGGTCTTATGGCTACCGCCAGGCGCTGGACAGCCTGGCAGAGCGCAGCGCGGCGGATCTGGCGCTGGCGTCGGACCGTGTAAGCACCCAGCTGCAGGTCTATCAGGAGCTGGCTGTGCTGACCGCAGAGCACCCGGTGCTGGCGGATCTTTCCACACCCGCAGCACGGGACGGCGCGGCGGCGCTGCTGCGCGCGGTCGCTGACAAGACCGCGGCGCTGGATGTGTTCTTTGCCGCCGCGGACGGCCGGGTGCTGGCGGCCGCCGAAGGGGTGACCGGCGCCAGCGTGGCGCAGGAGGATTATTTCGTCCGGGCAACGCAGGGCGCATTGGGCACCGGCCACGGGGTGCTGCAGCCCGAGGAAAGGCGTGCGTATTTCTATGCCGCGCCGGCCTTTGCTCCGGATGGCGGGGTGCGGGGCGCCCTGGTGGTGGTCGCCGACGTGGAGGATGTGGAGCAGACCTGGCGCGGCTCCTTGCCGGCGGTGTTCTTTACCGACGAGGGCGGCGAGGTGTTCATCGCCAACCGGTCGGAGCTGCTGTTCTGGCGGCGCGGCGCTGACGGGCAGAGCCCGCGCGTGACCGGCCGGGAGTATTATGCAGGGCACGAGATCTGGTCCCTGCAGGGCAGCCCCTATCTGCCCGCCCGGGCGCTGCATCTGACGGTCGGACTGCCGGTCATCGGCATGACCGGGGAAATCCTGGTGGATGTGGCGCCGGCCCGGCGGATCGCGCTGTTGCAGGCGGCGGCGCTGGCGGCGGTGTGCCTGGCCTTCGGCGCCATGCTGTTCATCGTGATGGAGCGGCGGCGCACCCTGGCGGAGGCCAACGCGGTGCTGGAAAGCCGGGTCGAGCAGCGCACCCGCGACCTGTCGGCGGCCAACACCCGGCTGCGCCGCGAGGTGCGCGAGCGCGAGGAGGCCGAGGCCGCCCTGAAGCGGGCGCAGCAGGAACTGGTGCAGGCGGGCAAGCTGTCGGCGCTGGGCCAGATGTCGGCGGGCATCAGTCATGAGCTGAACCAGCCCTTGATGGCGATCCAGCAATATGCCGAGAACGGCGCCGCCTTCCTGCAGCGCGGCAAGGCGGAGCGCACCGGCGAGAACCTGGGCCGGATCGCCGATATGGCGGCCAGGATGGCGCGGATCATCAAGAACCTGCGCGCCTTTGCCCGCAATGAGAGCGAGCCGATGGGGCAGGTCGATCTGGTGCAGGTGATCGATGCCGCGGTGGAGCTGACGATGCCGCGGCTGAAAGCGGACCGCATCGACCTGCGCTGGAATGCGGCGGCCTGCAGCGGACCGGTCCATGCCTGGGGCGGCGAGGTGCGGCTGACGCAAGTTTTCGTGAACCTGATCAACAACGCCGCCGACGCCATGCAGGGGCAGGTGGAGAAGGTGATCTCGATCTCCATCGATACCGGCCCGCGGCTGCTGGTGCGGGTGCAGGACAGCGGCCCCGGCATCAAGGAGCCGGAGAAGATGTTCGATCCGTTCTATTCCACCAAGGCGGTGGGCAGTTCCGAGGGCATGGGCCTGGGGCTGTCGATCTCCTACGGGCTGGTGCAGAGCTTTGGCGGCAATATCCGCGGCGCCAACACCGGCGGCGGCGCGGTGTTCACGGTGGAGCTGGAGCCGTGGCGCGAGGATGACGAGAAGGGGGATGCCGCATGACCCGCAAGGTGCTCTTGGTGGATGACGACGCGGCGGTGCGCGAGGCGCTGGCGCAGACGCTGGAGCTGAACGACCTCGATGTGGTGGCCTGTGGATCGTTTGTGGCGGCGAAGGATCATATCACCCCGGCCTTCGAGGGCATTATCGTCTCTGATATCCGGATGCCGGGGCGGGACGGGTTTCACCTGCTGGGCTATGCCCGCGGTGCCGACGAGGAACTGCCGGTGGTGCTGCTGACCGGCGAGGGCGACATTCCGATGGCGGTAAAGGCGATGTCGCAAGGCGCCTTTGATTTCCTGGAGAAACCCTGTGCGCCTGCCGATTTCCTGCCGGTGCTGGAGCGCGCCTTGAAAACCCGGGCGCTGGTGCTGGAGAACCGGCGGCTGAAGCACCAGCTGGAGACCGGAGACCCGGCGGCGCGGCTCTTGTTCGGGACCTCGCCGCAGGCCAAGGAGATGCGCCAGCGGGTGCGGGCGGTGGCGCCGACAGGCGCGGAGGTGCTGGTCACTGGCGCGCCAGGCAGCGGCATTTCCAAGGTGGCCGAGGTCATCCATCTGATGTCGCCCGCCGCGCAAGGCCCGTTTGTGAAACGCCCGGCCGCCGGGCTGGCGGCTGAAACCGTAGCGGAGCTGTGCCAGGAGGCGGCGGGCGGCTCGCTGTTTCTGGATGAGGTGCAGGCGCTGACGGAGGCGGCGCAATACGCGCTGCTGGCGCAGCTGGAGCAGGGCGGCGGGGTGAGGATCATCGCGGGTTCCAGCGCCAATCTGGCAGATCTTGCGCAGGCGGGGAAATTCAGCGCCGATCTGTTCTACCGGCTGGATGTGATGCGGGTGCGGATCCCGTCGCTGGCAGAGCGGCCGGGCGACATTCCGGTGCTGTTCCGCCACTACGTGGCGCAGGCGGCAGAGCAGGCGGGGATTGAGGCGCCGGAGATTTCCCAGGAGCATCTGGCGGCGCTGATGGCACAGGACTGGCCGGGCAATGCGCGCTCGCTGATGTCGGCGGCGATGCGGTTTGTGCTGGGGATGCCGGAAGAGGCCTCGGCAGCGGCCGGCCTGGGGCTGGCAGAGCAGATGGCGCAGGTGGAGCGGTCGCTGCTGATCGCGGCGCTGGGCAGGGCCAACGGGCGCGCGGCTGCGGCCGCGGAAGCCCTGAAGCTGCCGCGCAAGACATTCTACGATAAGCTGGCCCGCTATGGCATCCGGCCCGAGGATTACCGCCGCTGAGGGCGCTGGGGCCGGGGCCTTGCGGTTCGTCCGGTCCGGCGCTGAGGCCGGGGTGGTTAAGGAGGCGGCGCCGCCGGAAAGCCCCGAATGGGGCCATGGGCGGAGGGAGGATAGGGGTCGCAAGCCCCCATGTCCGCTGAAGCCTTCGTTGCGGGACGCCCCTGCACCCAATGAGGAGGTGGTCTCGGGGGCCCTGTGGTCTCCTGTTGGTGCGGGGTGTCAGTCTGCACCGGTGTCGCGACGGGAATGAGTATCGCAAGCCCGGGTTAAGGAGCGGCAAGCGGTGCGTACGGCGGGTGCGCAACACCCCGGGCTTGTCTCTGCAGGGTGGGCGATTCCGCCCACCGTTCGCGGTTACAGTTTGGCGTTGGCTGGTGGGCAGATTGCCCACCCTACGGGAGAGGGCCTCCCGAAACGATTCCCGTAAATCTGTCAGGCGCTAACATTTGTGCGGATTTCCGCACAAAGCCCGGAAAGCCCTGTGCGGGATTTCGCACAGCTTGCGGAAGGCGCATCGCGGATCCAATTTGGCCGGTCCGTAAGCCTATGCAAAAATGCGGAAAATCCCGCGGCATCGTGATTCCCGAATCAACTGTTGAGCGGTTTTCCGCAACTTGGGATGCTCTTGCCAGGCCTCAGCCCTGCGCTGAGCGCACCATCGGATTTACAGACGATTTTTCTGGGAGGAGAAGACCATGAAATTCCTGACCACTACTGCCGCCGCACTGGCTCTGGCTGTGACCGCAGGCGCCGCAAGCGCCGCCTGCGACGACGGCGAGATCGTGGTGAAGTTCAGCCACGTCACCAACACCGACAAGCACCCCAAGGGGATTGCCGCCGCGCTGCTGGAAAAGCGTGTGAACGAAGAGATGAACGGCACCATGTGCCTGGAGGTCTATCCGAATTCCACGCTGTACAACGACAACAAGGTGCTGGAAGCGATGCTGCAGGGCGACGTGCAGCTGGCGGCGCCGTCGCTGTCGAAATTCGAGAAGTTCACCAAGCAGTTCCGCCTGTTCGACCTGCCGTTCATGTTCAAGAGCATCGAGGCCGTGGATGCCTTCCAGGCCTCCGAGACCGGCCAGGAGATGCTGGACTCGATGCAGCGCCGCGGCCTGCAGGGGCTGGCCTACTGGCACAACGGCATGAAGCAGATGTCGGCCAACAAGCCGCTGGTGGCGCCGGAAGACGCCAACGGGCTGAAGTTCCGAGTGCAGTCCTCTGACGTGCTGGTGGCGCAGATGGAAGCGATCGGCGGTTCGCCCCAGAAAATGGCGTTCTCTGAGGTTTACGGCGCGCTGCAGCAGGGTGTTGTGGACGGGCAGGAAAACACCTGGTCCAACATCTACGGCAAGAAGTTCTTTGAGGTGCAGGACGGCATCACCGAGACCAACCACGGCGCGCTGGACTATCTGGTGGTGACCTCCGTCGACTGGCTGGACAGCCTGGAGCCTGAGGTGCGCGACCAGTTCCTGACCATCCTCAATGAGGTGACCGCGGTACGCAACGCCGAGTCGACCAAGGTGAATGGCGAGGCGCGCCAGGCGATCATCGACGCCGGCGGCGTGGTGCGCGAGCTGACCCCTGAGCAGCGCGCGGCCTGGGTCGAGGCGATGAAGCCTGTGTGGGAGAAATTCGCAGGCGACGTCGGCCAAGAGAAGATCGACGCGGCGCAAGCCATCAACGCGGGCCTGTAAGACAGGCCTGCCCGGGAGGCCCGCTTGAGGGGCCTCCTGACCGCGGGCGGCGCGGGGAACCGCCGCCTGCACCCCTTTCCGCAAAACTTGGGAGGCAGCCATGGCGGGGTCCAGAACCGGCCCGAGCGGGCTTATCAATTCACTCGAAGAAACCCTGATCGCGCTCCTTCTGGGGCTGATGACGGCGATTACCTTCGCCAATGTGATCGCGCGCTTCGTGTTCAATTCCAACATTCTATGGGCGCTGGAACTGACCGTGTTCCTGTTTGCCTGGCTGGTGCTCTTGGGCGCGTCTTACGCGGTGAAAACCCATGCGCATCTGGGCGTCGATGCCATCGTCAACATGCTGGCGCCCGGCGCGCGCAAGGCGGTGGGCCTGTTTGCCGCCGCCTGCTGCATCGTGTTTTCGCTGCTCTTGCTGAAGGGCGCCTATGACTACTGGGCGGTGTTTGCAGATCTTCCGCCCACCTCGGGCCGATGGTTCCCGACCGGGTTCGATATGAAGGCCCGCTCGCAGAGTTTCTATGAGGTGCAGGACGTGCCGATGGTCGCGGTGTTCAAGTTCCTGGAGGACCTGATCAACTACGGCGATCCTTACGAGAAGCTGCCGAAGGTGGTGCCCTATGTGGTGCTGCCGGTGTCGATGCTGCTTCTGGTGTTCCGCTTCATCCAGGCGGCATTCCAAATCGCCCGCGGCGAGGCCGACCGGCTGGTCGCCAGCCACGAGGTCGAAGACGAAATTGCAGAAGTGCAGGCACAGCGCGGGGAGCATGACTGATGGAAGTGGTAATCCTCTTTGCGATGGTGATCGGCCTGTTGCTGATCGGGGTGCCGATTGCGGTCTCGCTGGGCCTCAGCTCGACCATCTTTCTGCTGATCTACTCCGACAGCTCCTTGGCCTCTGTCGCAGGCACGCTGTTTGAAGCCTTCGAGGGGCATTTTACCCTGCTGGCTATCCCGTTCTTCATTCTGGCCTCCAGCTTCATGACGACGGGCGGCGTGGCGCGGCGGATCATCCGCTTCTCCATCGCTTGCGTCGGCCAT
This sequence comes from Leisingera sp. JC11, assembly GCF_040704725.1. Taxonomy (NCBI): domain Bacteria; kingdom Pseudomonadati; phylum Pseudomonadota; class Alphaproteobacteria; order Rhodobacterales; family Roseobacteraceae; genus Leisingera; species Leisingera sp. JC11. The sequence continues at coordinate 252,498 of NZ_JBFCVS010000002.1, read as the reverse complement.
CTGCCGGGCGGTCTGGCGATTGCGGGTGTGTTTGCCTGTATGCTGTTTGCCGCGCTGTCCGGGTCGTCTCCGGCGACTGTGGTGGCCATCGGCTCCATCGTGATCGCGGGCATGCGGCAGGTGGGCTACACCAAGGAGTTCGCGGCAGGCGTGATCTGCAACGCAGGCACGCTGGGCATCCTGATCCCGCCGTCGATCGTGATGGTGGTTTATGCGGCGGCGGTCGAGGTCTCCGTCGGGCGGATGTTCCTGGCCGGTGTCATTCCGGGCCTGATGGCCGGTCTGTTCCTGATGGTCACCATCTATGTGATGGCCAAGGTCAAGAACCTGCCCAAGGGCGAGTGGAAGGGCTGGAGCGAGATCATCACCTCGGGCCGCGAGGCCGGCTGGGGGCTGTTCCTGATCGTGATCATTCTGGGCGGCATCTATGGCGGCATCTTCACCCCGACCGAAGCGGCGGCGGTGGCGGCGGTTTATGCTTTCCTGATCGCGAGCTTCGTCTACAAGGACATGGGGCCGCTGTCGAACGGCGAGGGCGAGGCCAAGACGCCGCTGATCAAAAAGCCCTATGCACTGGTGACGGCGTTCTTCCACAGCGACACCAAGCACACGCTGTTCGAGGCGGGCAAGCTGACGGTGACTCTGCTGTTCGTGATCGCCAACGCGCTGATCCTGAAGCATGTGCTGACCGATGAGCAGGTGCCGCAGCATATCGCCAATGCGATGCTGTCGGCGGGCTTCGGGCCGGTGATGTTCCTGATTGTCGTCAACGTGATCCTGCTGATCGGCGGCCAGTTCATGGAGCCGTCGGGCCTCCTGGTCATCGTGGCGCCGCTGGTGTTCCCGATTGCCATCGAGCTGGGCATCGACCCGATCCATCTGGGCATCATCATGGTGGTGAACATGGAGATCGGCATGATCACCCCGCCGGTGGGCCTGAACCTGTTCGTGACCTCGGGCGTGGCAGGGATGCCGATGATGGGGGTGGTGCGGGCGGCGCTGCCGTTCCTGGCGGTGCTGTTCGTGTTCCTGATCCTGATCACCTATGTGCCCTGGCTGTCCACCGTGCTGCCGAACGCGGTGATGGGGCCGGAGATCATAACGAAGTAGCTTTGAGCGAAAAGAAAACGCCCCGGGAGACCGGGGCGTTTTTCGTTTCAGGGCAGGGGCGCTGCCCCTCTTGTCCCTTCGGGCCAATTCACCCCGGAGTATTTAGGCAAAGGTGAAAACTGCCTGAGTTTCACCTTTCGGGAAATACTCAAATCCGAAGCCCGCGCCGCAGCGGTATGTCAGCTGGTTTCCAGCGCGGCGATGATCGGGGAGAAATCCGCGGCCTTGAGGCTGGCGCCGCCCACAAGCGCGCCGTCGACGTTGGAGACGGCGAAGATCTCCGCAGCGTTGGACGGCTTGACCGAGCCGCCGTAGAGCAGGCGGATGCTGTCTGCTGTTTCCGCGCCGAAGCGGGCGGTGAGCTCGGCGCGCAGGAAGTCGTGGACTTCGGCGATCTGCTCCAGCGTCGGGACCTTGCCGGTGCCGATGGCCCAGACCGGTTCATAGGCGATCACGGTATTTTCGCCCGTGGCATTGGCCGGGACGGAGCCGGCCAGCTGGCTTCCGGCCACTTTCAAAGTGTCGCCGGCCTCGCGTTCCGCCAGGGTTTCGCCGATGCAGATCACCGCGGTGAGGCCTTCTGCGATGGCGGCCTCTGCCTTGGCGCAGACCTGGGCGTCGCTTTCGCCGTGGTCGGCGCGGCGTTCGGAGTGGCCGAGGATCACGGCAGAGGCGCCTGCGTCCTTGAGCATGGCGGCCGACAGATCGCCGGTGTGGGCGCCGGAGGCGTTTGCGTGGCAGTCCTGGCCGCCGATGGCGACGGCGCTGCCCCGGGCGGTATCCGCGGCGCGCGACAGCAGGGTGGCAGGCGGGCAGATCAGGATATCGGCGGCGGGGGAGGCATGGCTTTCCGCCAGGGCCGCCAGTTCAGCGAGGTTTTCGCCGGTGCCGTTCATCTTCCAATTGCCTGCTGCCAGTTTCCGCCGCATGGGGGTGCCTCCGAATGTCCTGTTTGGGCGTGACTGGTAGCACCGGCGGCGGGGCGGCGCAATTCGCTTGCGCGCCGGTCTGAAAAGCAAAGGGCGGGGAAAGCCCCGCCCGGTGTTATCTTCGCTGAAGCCCCCGCTTAGGTGCCGGGCGCTTCCTTGAAGGAGATCGACTCGCCGCAGCCGCAGGCCTCGGACACATTGGGGTTGTTGAACTTGAAGCCGCTTTCCAGGAGCGTCACCTCATAGTCGATCTCGGTGCCGAACAGGAACATCTGCGCCATCGGCGCGATCAGGATGCGGGCGCCGTCCTGTTCCACCACCTCGTCATTGGGGTCGGCCTGGTCGACGTATTCCATGGTGTATTCCATGCCGGCGCAGCCGCCCTTCTTGACGCCGATGCGCAGGCCGGCGCGGCCGTCCTTTTCCATCAGCCTGGCGATCTGGGCCGCAGCCTTGGGCGTCATGGTCACCGCCTGTTTGCCGGGAATGCCGAACATGTATGTCTCCTTGCGCTTCCCTTGTTATCTAGGATGACTGCCGGGGCGGCTCAACCCCGGATGCGACAGGGAAGCATAAGATATAACCGATATGCAGAATTAAAAGAGGCCGCCTCCTGGGCAGGGAGGCGGCCGGTGATGGGGTATCCGTCTTTTGGGGAGGGACGGGTGCTAGAGCCCCATGCAGTTCGCGTAATAGGTGGTGGTGGCGGGCCAGTCGGAGAACACCCCCGCGACCCCGACATCCTGGGCCAGCACGTCCAAGAGCTGGTAATACATGCTGTCGTCCGTGGTGATGTCCTTGACTGACTGGAAGTACCAGCCGCCGCCCGAAGCCAGCGGGCCGGAGCGTTCCAGGGTCCAGGTGATCAGCTTGAGGCCGGCTGCCTTGGCGGCCTTGGCATAGGCGGAGGGAACGATCCTGCCGTTTTCAGAGGTGACCAGCATCCACATCGGCGGGGCGATGTAGTTGACGCCCTTGGCGTGCAGCTCTGCGAAGTCATGCGGGAAGGTGTCCGGGTTATTGTGGTCGAAGCCTTCGAGGTCGTAGCTGGCATCGAGGAACACTGCCTGCTTGCCGAATTCCGGTTCGTTTTCAATCCAGTAGAGCACGTCGTCCAGGTTGAAGCTTTGCGCCCAGACGTCCGAAGCGGGGATGCCGGCGGATTTGTATTCGTCGATCAGCTTCTGGGCGTAGTCGGCCTGGCTGAAGCCGTTGAAGGGCATTTCCACCGCGGGCGACTTCAGTTCCGGGGTGAACTTGGCGCCAAGCGATTTGAACAGCTCGATCGATTCCGCGTGGGTAATGCTGGTGGCGTCGCCGGCAAACAGGGTTGAGCGCCAGTCCGCGGTGCCGCCCTGGTAGGCCGCGGCGGTCAGGGCCGTCTTGTTGGCGCTGTCCATCTTGGGCTGCAGGCTGCGGAATTCGGCCAGGGTGATCTCAGAAGTGCGGCACTCGGCAGCGGCAGGTGTTTCACCTTCTGCAGGCGTGAAAGGCGTGACGCAGGTGTCCGCCAGATGTGAGGTCAGGATGTTGGTGGTGGTGTGCAGGTCGTTCTGGGCGTGGCGGCAGACCAGCTCCAGATCCTTGGTGAAGGTTACGTCGCATTCCAGGATGCCCGCGCCCATCTGGGCGGCGGCGATGTTGGATTCGACGGTGTGCTCCGGGAACAGCAGCGGCGCGCCGCGGTGGCCGATGGAGAAATCGGTGCGCTGGGGTGCCTGGCCCAGGCAGGACTGCAGCTTCTCTTTCAGCGCGCCCTCGGGCAGCTTGGAGATCAGATAGGCGGGGCGGGGGCCGTAGCTGAGGCCCGCATCCGCCGCCACGGGCGGATTGCCGGCGAAGGCGGCGGTGGACACAAGCAGGGCAGCTGCCGCGGGCAGAGCAAGGCGCATTGGAAAATTCTCCGGTTGGTCAAAATTTGCGCCGAGATAACCGCGCGAATGTAACAGCCGGATTGCGCCCGTATGACGGGCGCATCAAATTCCCATGACAACTGATGCGGTGCTTGGGGTCAGGACCCTACATGAAGCCCAGTTCGAGGCGCGCCTCGTCGGACATCATCTCCATCCCCCAGGGCGGCTCCCAGGTGAGTTCGACATCGACGCTCTTGACGCCCGGCACCGGAGACACCGCATCGACCAGCCAGCCCGGCATCTCGCCTGCCACCGGGCAGCCCGGCGCGGTCAGGGTCATGATGATCTTCACGTCGTTCTCGTCATTGATGTCGATGGTGTAGACCAGGCCCAGCTCGTAGATGTTCACCGGGATTTCCGGGTCATAGACGGTGCGGCAGGCATCGGTCACAGCTTCGTACAGCGGGTGGCTGACGGAGGAGGGCGCGATCAGCGGGGCGCCTTCGAGCGGTTCGGCAGGGTTGGTCATGAGGATCCCGGTTCTATTTTCCGACGATTTATATAGGAAATAAGCGCCCCGGCGTCCAGAGGCGGCAGGCGCTAAGGCGCCGAAGATATGCCTGTTCTGCAATGTCAATATTTGATTTGCGCCCGGATTCGCGCTAAGTTGTGGTTTCCCCATAATGTTTTTGTGAAGGCTGCCAGGCTGCAGCGGACCGGTATTCAATTGCCGGCCGTGGAGAGGTCTGGGCGGATCCGGGGAGGAGCCATGCCTGAGCTGACTGCAGTCCATCGCGCTTTCGCACGCATTATGCTGGCGGCCGCTGCGGTTTTGACACCTGCCGCGCCGACCGGCGCCCAGGACAGCTGGCAGTGGCAGCTGACGCCCTTTGTCCTTGCACCCTCGATCGACAGCACCACCGAACTGGGCCTCGCCGGCGGCGATGTCGAGATCGATGCCGGCGATGCCTTCGACCAGCTGCGCGCAGGGGGGATGCTGCAGTTCGAGGGGTTTCACAGCAGCAATTTCGGATTCCGGCTGCGGTACTCGATACTGGATGCCGATGCCGACGGGGCAACCGATACGGGACCGGCTTCCGTGCGCTTTGACCAGAACCTGGGCGAGGCGGTGGTGGCCTACCGGTTCGGCCAGGGACGCAACCGGTTCGAGGTGTTCGGGGGGCTGCGCCACTGGGATGTGGATGTGACCGCTGCCTTGACCGGCGGCACCCTGCGGCGCGGCGCCGACTGGACCGACCCGATTGCGGGCTTCCGCTGGGAGCGCCGCCTGTCGGATGACATCAGCCTGGCGCTGGAGGCCGACATCGGTCTGGGCGGCGATTCCGATGAGAGCTGGTCGGCAATGGGCGGGGTGATCTATGACCGCTGGGAGCGGGCCTCGATCTACGTCATGTACCGCGGACTGGGGGTGGAGTACGAGGAGGGCGCCCGCGGCACCGCCAGTTTCTTCCGCCATGATGCGGTGACGCATAGTTTGCTGGCGGGGGTGGGGTTCCGGTTCTGAGGCCGGGCGCAGGGTCTAATGTTTTCTGCAGGCCGGATTGCCCTCAGCCGCTGTTCCTTTCATCCTTCAGGCCGCCTGTGCAGCCCGCGTTATCCGTCTCGCCCCGGCTCGTTCGGATTGCTGGAGAAAAGCGCGATCTTGTTGCCTTGCGGGTCGCGAAGGTAGCCAACATAGAACCGGGGCCCGTAAGCGGCGCGAAATCCGGGCGGGCCCTCGCAGGAGCCGCCGGCGGCAAGCGCGGCGGCGTGAAGGGTGCGAACCTGTTTCTGATTGCGCGCCTCGAAGGCGACCATAGAGCCATTGCCGGCCGAGGCCGCGTGTCCGTCAAAGGTTGGCTTAACGTAGAAGTCAGGTGAAACGGGAGACTGGCCGGGTACGGCCGGCAGTGCGTAGCTTAACCCTTCAGGCCCTTCCTCCAGTCCGTAACCGAGGGCGGGCAGGATGGTGGAGTAAAATTCTTTTGCACGCGCGATGTCATTCGCTCCGACCGTGACATAGGCAATCATCCTGCGAGTTCCCTTCCAAAGGTCCGGTCATTCAAACGGGATTGCTGCGCTGGTGCAAGCTGTCCTGGATTTCAGCGTTTCAGGCGGCCCGGTGCGGTCCCAAGGGCCTGCACTGGAGCGGAGGCAGCGAATGCCGGGTTTGCCGCGCAAGCATACCCGGCATGGAAGGCGGCAGGATCAATCGTTGATGTCGTGGTTGAAGGTCTTCACCTGGCCTTTGGGCAGGGCGAAGAACTTGCGCATGATCAGCCAGGCCGCCAGTGACAGCGCTGCAAAGATCAGCAGCAGCGGCGGCAGGCTGAAACCGGCTCCGGCCAGCAGCAGCAGGGCCACCACCGCGGCGCCGATGGCAAAGCCGAGGAACACGAAGCCCGGCACCAGCACCTCAAGGATCGCCAGCGCCAGCGCGCCGGCGCCCCAAACCCACCACAAGGCCCAGAAGGGAGTGTCCATCACTTGCCTCCTTTCAGCAGGTTGAAGGCATTGCCGAAGGCCTCCAGCGCGTGGGCGGGCACGACGATGGTCTGCTTGCCGTCGCCGTTGCCGAGCGCATTGAGCGATTCCACCTGTTTCAGCGCCACCTGGTACTGCGCCGCCTCAAGCCCGTTTTCGGCAATTGCCTTGGCCACCACCTGGGTCGCGTAGGCCTCAGCCTCGGCCTGGATGCGGCGGGCCTTGGCGGTCTGCTCGGCGGCGTAAAGCTCTGCGTCGGCCTGCAGTTCGACGGCGCGTTTCTGGCCCTCGGCCTTGGTGACCTCCGCCCGGCGGGCGCGTTCGGCGTTCAGCTGCTGCAGCATCGCGTCACGGGTGGCCTGATCCAGGTTCACGTCCAGGATTTCGGCGCGGGTCACTTCGATACCCCAGTCGTCCACGGCGGTCTCAACCGCCTCTTGAATGCGGGTGATCAGCTGGGCCCGGTTCGACTGCACCTCATCCAGGTCCATCTTGCCGATCTCGGCGCGCACGATGCCGGCCACGGTGGTGGCGATGGCGCCGTCCACGTCGCGAATCCGGTAGACGGTCTTTTCCGGCTCCAGGATGCGGTAGAACACCGAGGTGTCGATCTGCACCAGCACGTTGTCCTTGGTGATCGCGTCCTGGGTGGCGTTCGGCAGCTGGCGCTCCAGAATAGAGATCTTGTGGCGGGCCACGTCGAGGAAGGGCACGATGAAGTTGATACCCGGCCCCAGCACCGAGTGCAGGCGGCCAAAGCGTTCGACCACGTATTTCTCCGACTGCGGCACGATCTTGATCCCCTTCAGGATCACGATGATCAGCAGCACGGCCCCCAGCAAATAAAGAATATTGCCGGACAGGAGGTCGAGGATCAGGTCTTCGGTCATGTAAATTTCCTTTGGTTGTTCAGCGGGGGCCGCAGCGGCGGCGGGCGCAGCCTGGGCGCCCGGATCCGGCGGCCCGCCGGACGGGGACTGTGCGCCAGGTGTCTTGGCCTTGTTCAATGACATGCCCCGTTGTGTGCAATGGTATACAAATGGGTTCCGGCAGCGGCGGTTTCAAGATGTTACGGGTGTATATGACGCCCGGAAAAGCAGGCTGGCAAGCCCGGATGGGCCTGCTGTGTGCCGTCAACTGCTGGTGGGTTTCAGTCGCCGCAGCGGCGCCGGGCGCACCCGGTTCTCGATCTCGGCATAGATCAGGCCGGCAATGTTCTTGGACGAGGTCTTCTCAATCCCTTCCAGCCCGGGGGAGGAGTTCACCTCCAGCACCTTGGGGCCGTTTTCCGAGCGCAGGAGATCGACGCCCGCCACATTGAGGCCGAAGGCCTTGGCGGCGCGCACCGCGGTGGCGCGTTCCTCCTTGGTGATGCGGACCGCCTCGGCGCTGCCGCCAAGGTGCAGGTTGGAGCGGAAGTCGCCCTCAGCGCCGGAGCGTTTCATCGAGGCGACCACCTTGGAGCCGACCACGAAGCAGCGGATGTCCTCGCCTGCGGCCTCCTTGACGAACTGCTGCACCAGGAAGTTTGCCTTGAGGCCGCGGAAGGCGGTGATGACGCTTTCCGCGGCTTTCTTTGTCTCCGCCAGCACCACACCCTTGCCCTGGGTGCTTTCCAGCAGCTTCACGATCAGGGGCGCGCCGCCGACGATCTGGATCAGGCTGCCGGTGTCCTTGGGCGAGGCGGCAAAGGCGGTGGCGGGCATGCCGATCTTGTGGCGCGCCAGGATCTGATGCGCGTGCAGCTTGTCACGGCTGGCGGTGATGCCCTCGGAGCCGTTGACACAGAAAGTGCCCAGCGTTTCGAACTGGCGCAGCAGCGCGGTGCCGTACTGGGTGACAGAGGCGCCGATGCGCGGGATCACCGCGTCGTAGCGGGGCAGGCGCTTGCCGTCATAGTGGATTTCCGGCGCCAGCGCGTTCAGCGCCATGTAGCAGCGGGTGGTGTTGATCACTTCCACGGTATGGCCACGGATTTCGCCCTCTTCCACCAGGCGGCGGGTGGAATAATTGTCCTCACGGCTGAGGACGGCGATGCGCAGGGCGCGCTTGGGGGCGGACTTGCGGATATTGGCCGAGGCATAGACGGAATAGTCCAGCTCCGGCTGGCACATGCGCTCACCCGGCACCACGGTCACATTCTCGGTCAGCGCCTGGCGGCCCAGCAGCATGTGCTTGGCCATGCCGCGCCGGTCAGTGAGCGTCAGTTCCACCGGCCAGGACTCGCCGCCGATCTCGATCGGCGTTTCGATCACGTAGCGCATCTCGCTTTCACCGTTGGACGACGTCACCTCGCGGCGGTCCTTGATCACCGCGGAGCAGGGGATTTCCAGGTCGTACTGGCCCGGAATCGGGTGCACCATGAAGCGCACCTTGGGCGCCTTTTGCGGCCCGAAGGTTTCGATCCCGGTGGCGTGCAGCGACGAGGTGCGGGCGCCGGTGTCGACCTTGACCCGCAGCGCAGGCAGCCCCAGGTCCGGCAGGCTGACCCATTCTTCCCAACCGAGTTTCAATTGCGGTGCAGGGTCGGCTGTGGACATACGCGGGGCTCCTTGGCATTAGGGGGAATCGCCGCGGCGGATTTGCGGCAGAGAAGCGCAGGAATACGATATGGCTACCCTTTTCAACTTCGAAATGAAAGCAACGGACGGGAAAGCGCGCACCGGCGTCATCCATACGCCGCGCGGCGAGATCCGCACCCCTGCCTTCATGCCGGTTGGGACGGCCGCAACGGTCAAGGCCATGATGCCGGAAAGCGTGCGCGCAACCGGGGCCGACATCCTGCTCGGCAATACCTACCACCTGATGCTGCGCCCGACAGCGGAGCGGATCGACCGGCTGGGCGGCCTGCACAAGTTCATGAACTGGGAGCGCCCGATCCTGACCGACAGCGGCGGCTTTCAGGTGATGTCGCTGGCAGGCCTGCGTAAGCTCACCGAGAAGGGCGTGACCTTTAAATCCCACGTCGACGGCTCCAAGCATGAGCTGACGCCGGAGCGCTCGATGGAGATCCAGCGGCTGCTGGGCAGTGATATCGTGATGTGTTTCGACGAATGCCCGGCACTGCCTGCGGAGCGCGACCGGATTGCCGAGTCGATGCGGCTGTCGATGCGCTGGGCGGAGCGGAGCCGGGAGGCGTTCGGCGACCGTCCGGGTCATGCGCTGTTCGGCATCATGCAGGGCGGGCTGGAGCAGGACCTGCGCGAGGAAAGCGCCGAGGCGCTGAAGAAGATCGGCTTCGAAGGCTACGCGGTCGGCGGCCTGGCCGTGGGCGAGGGGCAGCAGGCGATGTTCGACTGCCTGGACTACGCCCCCGGTTTCCTGCCCGAGGACAAGCCGCGCTACCTGATGGGGGTGGGTAAGCCCGACGACATTGTCGGCGCCGTGGCCCGCGGTATCGACATGATGGACTGCGTGCTGCCGTCGCGGTCCGGCCGCACGGGGCAGGCGTTCACCCGCTACGGCGTCGTGAACATCAAGAACGCCCGCCATCAGGACGACCCGCGGCCGCTGGATGAGCATTGCAGCTGCCCGGCGTGCTCGAACTACTCCCGCGCTTATCTGCACCATGTGTTCCGCTCCAACGAGATGATTTCGGGGATGCTGCTGACCTGGCACAACCTGCATTACTTCCAGGAAATCATGGGAGGAATGCGGGATGCGATTGCCGCCGGGACGTTCGAGGCCTGGCAGAAGGACTTCCACGACACCCGCGCGCAGGGCGATATCGAGCGGTTGTGACCCTTGCAGGTCGGCTGCTGGAGCACATCTTTTTGTGAACGATGCATGGGCCGCCCTTCGGGGCGGCCTTTTAACATCCTGACTGCGCAGGATATTTTGCCGGTTTCCAGGGACATCAGCTGCAGGGGTCAAGAAAAAATCCGTCCGCAGTCAACATTCCTGAGACTGGAGGGTTGAAAGGGAGCGGCGGGATGCACAGCTCCTTTCGGGCAACATTCCTGTTGCTGGAAACTTTGACCGGAGGGATATCCCCGTGAGCCAAGAATTGTTTTCCGCCAGCACTGCTGGTGCAATCGAGCTGAACAACCGCATCGTCATGGCGCCGTTGACCCGCAACCGGGCCGACGACCAGACCGGCGAGGTGCTGGACCGGCATGCGGAATACTATGCCCAGCGGGCGGGCGCCGGCCTGATCATCACCGAGGGCAGCCAGATCAGCCCCGAGGGCAAGGGGTATATCCAGACACCGGGCATCCACACCGCGGCGCAGGCCGCGGCCTGGCGCAAGGTCACCGATGCGGTCCATGCAAAGGGCGGCAAGATCGTCATTCAGCTGTGGCATGTCGGGCGGATCACGCATGACTCGCTGCTGTCCGAGGGCACTGCGGCGGTGTCCTCCACCGATGCCGCGGCAGAGGCCCAAACCTTCACCCACAATGGTTTTGAGCCGACCGCCAAGCCGCAGGCGCTGAGCGCAGAAGGCATTCAGCGGGTGGTCGCCGACTATAGGCAGGCCGCAAAATACGCCAAGGACGCGGGGTTTGACGGGGTCGAACTGCATGCGGCCAACGGCTATCTGCTGGAGCAGTTCCTGAAGGACGGGGTGAACACCCGCACCGATGCCTATGGCGGATCGCCGGAAAACCGCGCCCGGATCGTTTTCGAGATCCTGGACGGGCTGCTGACGGTTTGGGAGGCCGGCCGCATTGGCCTGCGCCTGTCGCCCTTTGCCACTTTCAACGATGTCTCGGACAGCGATCCCGTGGGGCTTTACACGCCGCTCATCCAGCGTCTGAACAGTTATGGCCTGGCCTATCTGCACATGGTCGAAGGGGAGACCGGCGGCGCCCGTGACGGTGATTTCGAGGCGCTGCGCAAGCTTTATACCGGCACCTACATGGCCAACAATGGTTATGACCGTGAAACCGCGCTGGCGCGCACGGCATCCGGCGAGGCGGACCTCGTGGCCTTCGGCCGCCCCTTCATCTCCAACCCGGATCTGGTGGACCGGCTGGCAGCAGACGCGCCGCTGAACGAAGGCAATCCGGAAACCTTCTATGGCGGCGGAGACGAAGGCTATACCGACTACCCGGCGCTGGAGCAGGTGGCGGCCGAGTAACCCGCTGCCGCTCTGAACAGGGGCCGGCGGCCGGGCAGCACACGCCCGGCCGCCGATGCCAATGCAGCGGGCCATGCGGCCCGTTCACCTGTTATGAAGACCTGATCAGCTATCCTCGCGCCAAAACTCGGAGGACGGCGATGATCTGGAGACGTGCATTGGCAGTTGCGGTCCTGCTGGGCGCCGCTCCGCTGGCGCTGGCGCAGACCGCGCCGGGCTCGCTTGCCGAGGCTTCAAGCTTTTTCAAGGCACCGCCGCTGGATGGCTGCCGGATTTCCCTGGAAGAACTGATCAAGGGTGGCTCAGCGGCCTTGCGCGGGCAGTGGGTCGTGCAGAAGGGGCCGGGGGAAATTGCGCAGGCCGCCGGCGGGCGCATCGAGATGGTGCCGCTGCCGCAGCGCACCGGCGAAGTGCTGCTGCTGGGATTCCGCAACGGGCGGCTGGTGGCGGATTCAGCCGCCTTGGGGTTCCTGCCCATCGGGGTCGAGGACCGGGCGCCGGTGAAGCCGGGCACCGGGCTCAGGGCCGAAAGCGTGGGCCGCGGCGATCTGGCCGACGGCACGGAGGTTTTTCTGGATGAGCTGGCACTGGGGGCGCTGTCCTGCGGCGCGGATCAGCTGCTGCGGCTCAACCTGCTGGCGGAGCGCGATTCCGGCACCGGCGAGGCGCTGCGTCAGGACATCCGCCTGTTCCTGGTTGACCAGTCCCGGATGAGCGGAACCTACCGTGAAACCGGGCCGGGCGGGCGGCTGGAGCGCGGCCTGATCACGCTGCTGCGGCGCTGATCGGTGCGCCGGAGTTATCCACAGGGCCACCCCGGCGCGGCCTTCATTATTTGCTCACCCTTCCTGCATTTGCGCCCTTGTGGTCCCGGCGCGCAGCGGGCAAGGTGAGCCCCAGCCTTGAGGTGCCGCGGTTGAAAACCCAGAGCCGCCCCACCAAGTAAAGACATCCAATGAGGAGACGGGCCAAAGCTGCCAATACCGGGGCCGGGCCGTCTTGCCTAACCAAAGGACCGAGTATGCAAGAGCCACTCAATTCCTCCTACCCAGTCCTGCCGCTGCGCGACATCGTGGTGTTCCCCCACATGATCGTGCCGCTGTTCGTGGGCCGGGAAAAATCGGTGCGCGCCCTGGAAGAGGTGATGGCCGACGACAAGCAGATCCTGCTGTCGAGCCAGATCGACCCCTCCGAGGACGATCCCGAAACCGATAGCATCTACAGCGTCGGCGTGCTGGCCAATGTGCTGCAGCTGCTGAAACTGCCCGATGGCACCGTCAAGGTGCTGGTCGAGGGCCAGAGCCGGGTGAAGATCACCGAGTTCCTGGAGAACGACAACTTCTTCGAGGCGAAGGCCGAAGAGCTGGCCGAGATGCCGGGCGACGTCACCACCACCGAGGCGCTGGTGCGCACCGTCGGCGATGAGTTCGAGCGTTACGCAAAGGTGCGCAAGAACATTCCCGAAGAAGCGCTGTCCGCCGTCGGTGAAACCGCCGAGCCTGCCAAGCTGGCCGACCTGGTGGCCGGCCATCTGGGCATCGAGGTGGACCGCAAGCAGGAACTGCTGGAGACGCTCTCTGTCAGCGAGCGGCTGGAGAAGGTCTATGGCCTGATGCAGGGCGAAATGTCGGTCCTGCAGGTCGAGAAGAAGATCAAAACCCGCGTCAAATCCCAGATGGAGAAGACCCAGCGCGAGTACTATCTGAATGAGCAGATGAAGGCCATTCAGAAGGAGCTGGGCGACGGCGAGGAAGGTGCAGGCGAAATCGCCGAGCTGGAAGAGAAAATCGCCGCCACCAAGCTGTCGAAAGAGGCGCGCGAGAAGGCCGACGCGGAGCTGAAGAAGCTCAAGAACATGTCGCCGATGTCGGCGGAAGCCACCGTGGTGCGCAACTACCTCGACTGGATGCTGTCGATCCCGTGGGGCAACAAGTCCCGCGTCAAGAAAGACCTGAACAAGGCGCAGGAGATTCTGGATGCGGATCACTATGGCCTGGAGAAGGTCAAGGAGCGCATCGTCGAATACCTGGCGGTGCAGCAGCGCTCGGCCAAGCTGAAGGGGCCGATCCTGTGTCTCGTCGGCCCTCCGGGCGTGGGTAAAACCTCGCTGGGTAAATCCGTGGCCAAGGCGACCGGGCGCGAGTTCATCCGCATTTCGCTGGGCGGCGTGCGCGACGAGTCTGAAATCCGCGGCCACCGCCGCACCTACATCGGCTCGATGCCCGGCAAGATCATCCAGGCGCTGAAGAAGGCGAAGACCACCAACCCGCTGATCCTGCTCGACGAGATCGACAAGATGGGACAGGATTTCCGCGGCGACCCGGCCTCGGCGATGCTGGAGGTGCTGGATCCGGAACAGAACAACACCTTCATGGATCACTACCTGGAGGTGGAATACGACCTGTCGAACGTGATGTTCCTGACCACCTCGAACAGCTACAACATGCCCGGGCCGCTGCTGGACCGGATGGAGATCATCCCGCTGTCCGGCTACACCGAGGACGAGAAGCGCGAGATCGCCAAGCAGCACCTGATTTCCAAGCAGGTGAAGAACCACGGCCTGAAGGCCAAGGAGTTCGAGCTGACCGAGGCGGCGGTGACCGAGATGATCCGCACCTACACCCGCGAGGCGGGCGTGCGGAACCTGGAGCGCGAGATCGCCAAGGTGGCACGCAAGTCGCTGACCAAGATCGTCAAGAAAGAGGCCGACAGCGTGACCGTCACGCCGGACAACCTCGACGAGTTCCTGGGCGTGCCCAAGTTCCGCTTCGGCCTGGCCGAGAAGGAGGATCAGGTCGGTGTTGTCACCGGGCTGGCTTATACCTCCGTCGGCGGCGAGCTGCTGTCGATCGAGGCGCTGCGGCTGCCCGGCAAGGGCCGGATGAAGACCACCGGCAAGCTGGGCGACGTGATGAAGGAATCGATCGAGGCGGCGTCCAGCTATGTGCGCTCGGTCTCGCCGAAACTGGGCATCAAGCCGCCGAAGTTCGACCATTGGGACATCCACGTGCACGTGCCGGAAGGCGCGACGCCCAAGGACGGCCCCTCGGCGGGCTTGGCGATGGTCACCTCCATCGTTTCGGTGCTGACCCAGATCCCGGTGCGCAAGGACATTGCGATGACCGGCGAGGTCACCCTGCGCGGCAACGCGCTGGCGATCGGCGGGCTGAAGGAGAAGCTGCTGGCGGCGCTGCGCGGCGGCATCAAGACGGTGCTGATCCCGCAGGAGAACGAAAAGGACCTGCCGGAGATCCCGGACAACGTGAAGGAGGGGCTGGAAATCATCCCCGTCAGCCATGTGTCCGAGGTGTTGGAGCACGCGCTGGTGTCCAAGCCTGAGCCCATCGAATGGGATGAGGCGGCGGAGGAAGCCGCAGCAGCCAAATCGGCGCTGAAAGGCTCCGGCGAGGGTGCAAGCGCCACCGCGCACTGATCCGCTGATCAGGCAGGAAGACAAAAGGAAAGGGCGGTCCGAGGGGGCCGCCCTTGATCAGTTCTCTCTTCCGTTCTGGCCCTTCTTGCCGGGGCGTGTGTTCCTTGGTGTCCGGATGGCTTGGCGCTGGCGCTCCCGCCCGCTGACGGCTGCGTTTACAGCGCCGCCGCAGCCGTTGGGCGTGGCTGGCCGCCGGTCCCAAAACCGGGATGGGGCCCGGCCGCAGGCCGGGCGCCGTGCGGGTGCGGGAGGCCCCCCGCAGCCCTGCAGGCGGGAAGGGTCAGGCAGCCTTGCTGGCGCCCGCCATCTTGGCCTGCACGGTGGCAATCGCCATTTCTGCCGGGCTGACATCCGCCGCCTTGGCCTGGCTCAGGATCGCTGCCATGGTTTCATCCAGCGCCTGCAGCTTGTCGGCGACAAAGCCTTCGCGGTCCTTGATCTTCTGGATCTCGGTCGCGACGTTGATGATGCCGCCGCCGTTGGCGACGAAATCGGGCGCATAGAGGATGCCGCGGGCATGCAGCGCGGCGCCGTCCTCGGCGGTGGCCAGCTGGTTGTTGGCGCCGCCCGCGACGATATCCGCCTTCAGCTGCGGAATGGTCTGGGCGTTCAGGATGCCGCCGATGGCGCAGGGGGCAAAGACGTCAGCCTCGGTGCCGTAGATATCCGCCAGCGGCACCGCCCGGGCACCGAATTCGGCAATCGCCTGCTCCACGCGGCTTTCGTCGATGTCGGTGACAACCAGCTTGGCGCCGGCCTCATGCAGGAACTGGCAGAGGTACCAGCCGACATGGCCCAGGCCCTGCACCGACACGGTGACGCCGTCCAGATCGCGGCTGCCGTGTTTGTGGGCGCGGGCGGTGCGGATTGCGTTGAAGATGCCGCGGGCGGTGATCGGCGAGGGGTCGCCGCTGGCGAACTCGCCGTCGGCGAGGCCGGCCACGAACCGGGTTTCCTCGGCCAGGACCGCCATGTCGGCGGGGCTCATGCCCATGTCCTCGGCGGTGATGTAACGGCCGTCCAGGCTCTCGATGGCGCGGGCAAAGGCGCGCAGCAGCTCCGGCGATTTGTCCTTGGCCGGGTCTCCGATGATCACAGCCTTGCCGCCGCCCAGGGTCAGCCCTGCCGCGGCGTTCTTGTAGGTCATGCCCTCGCTGAGGCGCTTGACGTCGGTCAGGGCTTCGTCTTCGCTGGCGTAGGGGCGCATGCGCAGGCCGCCGGCCGCCGGGCCAAGCTGGGTGGAATGCACGGCAATAAAGCCCAGGAGGCCCACAGAGGGCTCCTCGACGCGGTAGATTTCTTCATGGGTGCTGGTCGCAACAGCGGTCACTGTCATCTGGATGGCTCCTCCAAAACTTTATCCGATAATACCAGCGCGCAAACGCCGGTTTTCACCAAAAAGGCCTGCCGGGGCGGGGGAGTTTGGTGATAAACTGCCCTGAAAGCCGCCTGACTTAGGGGAAAGCTCCATGGATTCGATTGACCGCAAGATTGTCGCCGCGCTTCAGCGCAACGGGCGGCTGAAGATTTCCGAATTGTCGGAGATGGTCGGGCTCTCGGCCACCCCCTGCGCGCGCCGGGTTGCCAACCTGGAGGAGAGCGGGGTGATCAGCGGCTATTCGGCGCGGGTGGACCAGGCCAAGCTGGGGCTGCCGGTGACGATCTTTGTGGCGGTGGAACTGGAGCGGCAGTCCACTGACGCGCTGCAAGCCTTTGAAAAGGCGGTGCGCAAGTTCGACCAAGTGATGGAGTGCTATCTGATGACCGGCACCCGCGATATCCTGTTGCGGGTGGTGGCGGAGGATCTGCCGGATTTCGACCGTTTCCTGGAGGACCGGCTGATGCGGGTGCCGGGCATCCGCAACACCCGCTCCAGCTTTACCCTGCGCACGATGATTCGCCGCGACGCGCTGCCGTCCTGCTGAACGGTTCACGGGCGCCGGGAGCCTGTGCTAGGCTGATTGCACAGGACAAGCCCGTCCGCGCGGCTGCCGGTCCCCGGACGGGCTGAAGGCGCAGGATCAGGGCGGGCAGATAAACCGGCAAACGGGGCAGAAAATGGCACGGGCAACCAGCAAAAGCAGAACATCCGGGCGCACATCCGGCACACGCAAACCGGCGGCACGCAAGACGGGCACGCTGCCGGCAGGGGCCGCGAAGGCGTCTGCCGCAAAACCGGCTGCGGCCAAGCCGCAGCCCCGCAAGGCTGCAGCAGTTGCGGCGGAGCCGCCTGCCGCCCCGGAACCGGTTGTCGTTGCGGCCGCCGCACCGGTAGTGCCGGCACCGGAACTGGCCAAGAAGGAACTGATCGAACGGGCCGTCGAACGGTCCGGCGTCAAGAAGAAGGACGCCAAACCGGTGGTCGAGGCGGTTCTGGCGCTGCTGGGCGAGGCGGTGGCCGAGGGGCGCGAGCTGAACCTGAAACCGTTTGGCAAGCTGCGCATCAACCGCAGCCAGGAACGCAGCAACGGCACCGTGTTTGTCTGCAAGCTGCGCCAGCCGCCGGCCGCCGCCGGTGCAGCAAATAACGCCGCCGGAGAAAATGCGGGCGAAGGGCAAAAATCTTCCAAAGACCCTCTTGCGGAGCCCGCACCGGACAGTTAAAAGCCTGCCTCACGGGTGATTAGCTCAGTGGTAGAGCGCTTCGTTCACATCGAAGATGTCAGGAGTTCAAATCTCTTATCACCCACCATCATTCCTGAAAGGCGCTCACTGAAAAGGTTGAGCGCCTTTTACTTTTCCGGGGTTCCGCCCGCGGTCCTGCGGCGTTACCACTTTGCCTGAGGAACCGGGCAGGGGGCACATTATGCAATTTCCGAAAATCTGGCTGCTGCGGCACGGGCAGACCGAATGGAATGCCGAGCGCCGCATCCAGGGGCAGCTGGAATCGCCGCTGACGCCCCTGGGGGTGGAGCACGCCCGCCGCCAGGCTGTGCTGATGGCGCCGGTCATGGCGCAGGGCCCGGATTGCTTTGCCTCGCCTCTGGGGCGGGCGCAGCAGACCGCGGATATTGCCCTGGGCGGCGCGCCTTTTGTAACCGACCTGCGTCTGGCTGAGGCCTATGCCGGGGCGTTTCAGGGCATGACGCTGGAGGAGGTGGCGGCAGGGTATCCGGGCATCTACAGGGCCAACCCGCGCAATCTGGACCTGTTCTGCGAAGCGCCGGGCGGCGAGGGGTACGGCAGTTTCCATGCCCGCATCCTCGATTTCATGCAGTCGCTGACCGGCCCCACGGTGGTGGTGGCGCATGGGCTGCTGGGCCAAGTGATGCGGGGCATTGTCTGCGGGTTGTCGCGCGACCGGATGGCGGCGCTGCCGAACGGGCAGGGCTGCGTCTATGTGCTGGAAAACGGGGCGGAAACGGTCCTGGAATAAGCCGTCCGGGCGGGCAAAAAAATCTGCAATGCCCCCTTGCGCTGTCCGGCAGCATTGTCTAAATCCCCGCTCATCGGGTCGTTAGCTCAGTTGGTAGAGCGCTTCGTTTACACCGAAGATGTCGGGAGTTCGAGCCTCTCACGACCCACCATCCCCCTCAGGTCAGATAGTCAAAGCAGCGGGCGCACGGCAGCGTGAATGGCGCGTTTTTGGTTCTGTTTCAGTGTGTTATCCGGTGCTTGTCATTTTTTTCCGGGAAAGTCCGGAAAAAGGCAAAACACCGCTTGACGGTGCCGGGGGCGGAGAATATTACAGCCCAACATTCAGCAGCGATGCCGGATGTGCAGCGGGCGGTTGTAGCTCAGTTGGTTAGAGTACCGGCCTGTCACGCCGGGGGTCGCGGGTTCGAGCCCCGTCAACCGCGCCACTGCTGCGCCCCGTCCCGGGGCTGAACAGGGACCGCCCCGGAGGGGATCAGGGCCGGAAACGGTCCGCCGCAAGGCGAAAATGCGGTTGTAGCTCAGTTGGTTAGAGTACCGGCCTGTCACGCCGGGGGTCGCGGGTTCGAGCCCCGTCAACCGCGCCACTTTCGCCCGTCGCCCTGGCGTTTCAGGGACCGCCCCGGACGGGGAACATAGCCGAAAGGCCCATGCGCGGTTGTAGCTCAGTTGGTTAGAGTACCGGCCTGTCACGCCGGGGGTCGCGGGTTCGAGCCCCGTCAACCGCGCCACTTTCCCCTCTCTTCGCAGTAACACTCAGAAATCAGGCGTGCTTGTGGTATCCTCGCTGCGCGGCGGCTGGCGGCTGTGCGCGTATTGTTGTTCGGTTTTGCGGAAGAGGGCTGGCGATGGGTGTCGACGTGAAGGTGAAGCTGCCGAAGCCGTCGAAGAAATCCTACAAGGTGTCCGCCAAAGACATTGACGGGCTGCGGGAGGCGCTGGACGGCAGGGATGCCTGGGCCGGCTATGATCCGGCGCCGGTCTTCGTGCCGAAGTTCGCCAAGGACAAGTCGGTGAGCCAGATCACCGTGACTTGCAAGCCGGTGGCAACGCAGCCGTCCTGGGCGGAATACGGCAAGACCACCACGGCGCGGCAGGCGGAATGGGACCGGATGATCAAGGCGCTGGAGAAGTATCTGACCGCGCTGCACAATCTGGCGCTGGAGTCGGCGGCGAAGTTTGCGGCCAAGATGCAGGCGCGGGAGGAACCGCTGCAGAAGGATGAACTGAAGGCGCTGTTCAAGGACGCCAAGGCGGCGATGCTGTCGGCGGTGGAAGGCTATGCGTCGAAGACGGCCGGCGGCCATACCGCGGGGGTCAAGCTGGACGACGTGCCGCCGGATCCGGCGGTGTTCAAGAAGACCGTCCCGAAGCCCAAGGATGTGTCCTATTCGGTCAGCGGCAAGACCATCGCAGCGGTGTTCAAGGCGCTGAATAAACGCAGCTTCTGGGGGCGCTACCGGTCCAATGCCAGCTATTCGGCGACCTTCCAGCTGGACGGCCACGTGAAGGAGTTCAAGCTGACCAGCAAGCCGGTCATCACGATGCCCAAGTGGAAGGAATACGGCAAGGGCAACAAGGGGCAGAAGGGCAGCTGGGACACCATGTGGAAGAAGCTTTATGCCCATGAGAACAACCACCACAAGATTTTCACCGATTGCGTGGCGGCGCTGGAAGCCAGCCTGGCGTCGGAGAATGTTCTGAAGGCGGATCTCAAGAGTTTCTGGGAGGGCGAGACGAAGGAGTGGCAGAAGAAGCAGGACGCCTATGACAGCAAGACGGACCACGGGGTGAAGGAGGGGGTCGAACTCGATGCCTCGCACGATCCCTGAGGCCTGACTCCTTGCGGTCTGTCAGGCGGTTGGTGTGTCCTGGCTGAAGGAGTTGAGCCAGCCGTCAGCGCGCTTCTCCCAGAGCGAGGAGATCAGCATCTCCTTCCATTCCCGGCTGCCGGCCGGGCAGTAGGCGGCGCGGTAGGAGAGCAGGACCGCGCCATCAGAAATGACGCGCAGCTGCGCATCGCTGAGGCGGTAGTCCGCCATCACCGGCCCGTCCTGCAGCTGTTCGCAATGGCCTGCCTTGTCCGAGAAACCGCTGGGGTAGACGCCCAGGAAGTCCTCGGTCAGCATCCGCCCGTCGGCCTCGGGATCGCCGGCGGTCAGCGCCTCCCAGACCTTGGTTTCCAGGGCAAGGAATGCGGCCAGCTGCGGGCCGTCTGTCAGAATCGCTTGGGTCATGACGCCAGCCTGACTGCCGGGAACGGGTCAGGCAAGCGGCATGGCGGCTGCAGCGGAGCGGTCAGAGAACCGGCGGGTTCGGTGCCGCCTCGGTGTCGTGGCGCCAGCCGGTCAGTTCTGCGTCCACCCATTTCTTGAGGCGGTCCAGATCGGGTTTGGGATTGGATTCCAGATAGCGCAGCAGCACCCGGGTGCCATGCTGGTAGCCTGCGCGGTAGCTTTCCTCCGGGTCGGTCTGGTTGCCCTCGAACCCCGGCGGGCGTTTGAACCTGCTTTGTGACATCTCTGCCTCCGTCTGCCTATTGCTGCGCGTTGCCGTAAGGTTAGCGCAAGAGCGATAAGCAAGTCTTAACCGGGTGCGTAAAACGAACGTCAAGCCGGGCTGATGGGCGGCAGCGGGGTGAGGAAAGCGAGCAGCGCGGCGGCGGTTTCGGCCGGGGCGCTGTCGATGAAGAAATGCCCGCCCGGCACGGTTTGCGCAGTCATGTCCTGCAGGCGCGGCGCCCAGGTGGCGGCGACGTCATAGGCCCGGGCCATGGCGCCATCTGCGCCATAGAGAACCAGCGCCGGGCATTGGACCTGCCGGCCGAGGTCGCGGGCGTCGTCGTGAAAGTCCACCTCGATTGCGGCGCGGTAGTCGTTGCACATGGCATGGACGCAGGCCGGATCCGCCCAGGCGCGGCGGTAGGCGGCCAGCGCCGCGGGCGGGAAATCCGCAAGCGAGGCGCCGCCCCAGCCCAACAGGCAGCTTTCGAAATAGGCCTGCGGATCGGCGCCGATCATGCGCTCCGGCAGCGGGGCGGGCTGGGCCAGGAAGAACCAGTGGTAATAGGCGCGGGCGACCTGCTGGGTCAGCTGATCCAGCAGCAGGTGGGTCGGGATGATATCCATCAGGGTGAGGCTGGCCACCGCATCCGGCGCGTCCAGCGCCAGCCGGTGGGCGGTGCGGCCGCCGCGGTCGTGGCCCGCCAGGTGGAAGCGGGGAAACCCCAGTGCCCTCATCAGCGCCAGCTGGTCGGCGGCCATGCTGCGGAAGCTCATGGCGTCCACGCCCTCGGGTTTGGAGCTGGCGCCATAGCCGCGCAGGTCCGCCGTCACCACGGTGTAGTGGCGGGCGAGGGCGGGGGCGGCCTCCTCCCACATTTCCTTGGTCTGCGGAAAGCCGTGCAGCAAGAGAAGCGGCGGCCCTTTGCCGCGCAGAGTGTAGGCGATCTGCTGGCCGTTCACCTGCAGGGTGCCGGACTGATTGGATACTGGCATGACTTCCTCCCTTTGCGGCGGCGCGTTTTGGGGATTGGACCCTGAGGGCAGCACAGGATCAAGCCTGCCGCTGCGTTGGCGCTGAGGGGAGGAGCTCCCGCGCCTTGGCGCGGCATCAAAGATGCCGCACAGCAAGCCTTGGGCCCGGCGCCGCCTATGGCGGCGCCGGGCCCAACGGGAAGAGGGGCTCGTCAGAGCGCTGATGACGGGCGGGAGAGTGCCCTGTTCTTTGGGGGAGAGAAGCGGTGGCGGGGCGGATAGTTTGCCCGCCCCGCCTATCAATTACTTCTGTGTCAGCGCGTCAAGGATCCGCGCCCAGGACCGGATGCCCTTGTGGAAGCTCTTCAGGTCGTATTTCTCGTTCGGGGAGTGGATCGCGTCGTCCTCGTTGGCAAAGCCCGCCAGCATCGACTCCATGCCCAGGATCGACTTGAAGAAGCCCGCGATCGGGATCGAGCCTCCCATGCCGCAGAATACCGCCTCGCGCTGCCACTCGTCCGAGAGCGCAGCGCGGGCGGCGGCGAATTCGGGGCGGGTGATGTCCATGACCGAAGCCTTGGAGCCTTCGAGATCGTTGTCCCAGACCACCTTGCAGTCGGGTTTCAGCTGCGCCTCAACGTGTTTACGGATCTTCACCCGCAGCGCGTCGGGGTCCATGTCGCCGACCAGGCGGCAGGTGATCTTGCAGTGTGCCTCCGACGGGATCACGGTCTTGGAGCCGGCGCCGTTGTAGCCGCCCCAGAGGCCGTTCACCTCCAGCGTCGGGCGGGCCCACTGCTGCTCCAGCACCGAGCGGTCCTTTTCGCCATGCGCCTGGGTGTAGCCCGCGTTGGCGAGGTAGTCCTTCTCGTCGAAACCGCAGCCTTCCCACTGGCGCAGCTGGTCCTCGGGCACCTCGTGCACGCCTTCATAGAAGCCTTCGACGGCGACCTTGCCGGTTTCCTCGTCATAGAAGGAGGCGACGATGCGGCTGAGTTCGCGCAAGGGGTTGAGGCCGGGGCCGCCGTAATGGCCGGAGTGCAGGTCGATGCGCGGGCCGATCACGGTGAATTCGTCCTTCAGCATGCCGCGCAGCTGCGAGGAGATCGACGGCACCCCGCGCGACACCATCGAGGTGTCGCAGATCAGCGCGATGTCGGCCTTCAGTTCTTCGGCGTTTGCTTCCATGAAGGGGATCAGCGAGGGCGAGCCGGATTCCTCTTCGCCTTCGAAGAAGAAGGTGATGCGGCAGGGCAGGGAGCCGTTGACGGCCTTCCAGGCGCGGCAGGCCTCGACAAAGGTCATCAGCTGGCCCTTGTCGTCCGACGACCCGCGGCCGCGGATCACGGTGCCGTTCGGGGTTTCCTCCAGCTGCGGCTCGAACGGCGGCGTGTTCCAGAGGTTCAGCGGGTCGACCGGCTGCACATCATAATGGCCGTAGAACAGCACGTGCGGCGCATCGGTGTTTTCCTCGCCCACATGGCCGACCACCATCGGGTGGCCCGGAGTGGCGCGTTTCTCTGCCTTGATGCCGATGGAGTTCAGATCCGCCACCAGCCAGTCGGCGGCCCTGTCGCAGTCTGCCTTATAGGCCGGGTCGGTGGAAATCGACTGGATCCGCAACAGCTCCATCAGCCGTTCGGTGGCGGCGTCCAGCTCTGCGTCGATCCGGTCCAGAACGTCATTCAGTGCCATCTCTTGCTCTCCTGTTTGTCCGGGGGAGGCCCGGGATAAGGGCCGGTTTGCCGCGGACCCTAGCAGCGCGGCTGGGGAGGGGCCAGTGGTCTCAACGCCGGATTTTCCCGGCATTTTCGGCCGCTGGGGTTTCCGATCCAGCACACTATATGGAAAAAAGGGAAACAGTTACGACGCAAACGGCCACGGGTTGGCCGCAGCTGTCCTTGCCCGGCAGCTGTTTAAGTTTTATTTGACCTGCATCAATGTTGCGCACCCCTGGCGGCGCGTATGCAGTTGATCGAAGGGGACGCCTAAGGTAACCAATCTTAAACGTGATTGCGGCCTAATCGTCAGAAGACCCGTGCCCTTTACACAGCCCGCGTGCTCCGCAGGAGCACAATTAGCTATGGAGATGCCGGTGGACTATACCGCGAAACTGGATGCAGCGATTGCCAGCCTTCACGAAGAGGGCCGGTACCGGACCTTCATCGACATCGAGCGCAAGAAGGGCCACTACCCGCACGCGGTCTGGACCCGGCCCGACGGCACCAAGCAGGACATCACCGTCTGGTGCGGCAACGATTACCTCGGCATGGGCCAGAATCCGGTGGTTCTGGACGCGATGCATGACGCCATCGACTCCACCGGTGCCGGCTCCGGCGGCACCCGCAACATCTCCGGCACCACGGTGTACCACAAGCTGCTGGAGGCCGAGCTGGCCGACCTGCACGGCAAGGAAGCGGCGCTGCTGTTCACCTCTGCCTATATCGCCAATGACGCGACGCTGAGCACGCTGCCCAAGCTGTTCCCGGGGCTGATCATCTATTCCGACGCGCTGAACCATGCCTCGATGATCGAAGGCGTGCGCCGCAACGGCGGTGCCAAGCGCATCTTCCGCCACAATGACGTCGCCCATCTGCGCGAGCTGCTGGAAGCCGACGACCCCGAAGCGCCCAAGCTGATCGCCTTCGAATCGGTTTATTCGATGGACGGCGACTTTGGCCCGATCGCGGAAATCTGCGACCTGGCCGACGAATTCGGTGCCCTGACCTATATCGACGAGGTGCATGCGGTCGGCATGTACGGCCCCCGCGGCGGCGGCGTCACCGAGCGTGACCGCCTGGCCCACCGCATCGACATCATCAACGGCACCCTGGCCAAGGCCTATGGCGTGATGGGCGGCTATATCGCGGCCTCTGCCAAGATGTGCGACGCCATCCGCTCCTATGCGCCGGGCTTCATCTTCACCACCTCGCTGGCGCCCGCGGTGGCTGCCGGGGCCGCGGCCTCTGTGGCCTATCTGAAGGGCGCGCAGGACCTGCGCGACAAGCACCAGGACCAGGCCAAGGTGCTGAAGCTGCGGCTGAAGGGGCTGGGCCTGCCGATCATTGACCATGGCAGCCACATCGTGCCGGTAATCGTCGGCAACCCGGTCCACACCAAGGTGCTGTCCGACCACCTGCTGGAGGATTACGGCATCTACGTGCAGCCGATCAACTTCCCCACCGTGCCGCGCGGCACCGAGCGCCTGCGCTTCACGCCGTCGCCGGTGCACGGCCCCAAGGAGATCGACGCACTGGTCCACGCAATGGACGCATTGTGGTCGCATTGTGCGCTGAATCGTGCCGAACTTGCCGGGTAACTTACTGATCAGTGTAAATTAACGCTGAGTGTGTTACGCTGTTGTCAATCAATGAGCGGATCTGAGTCGCAAGTGCGATTCTTTCACCGCTCTGGAACGATGGCGGCAGGCAAATTATGGGACGGCAGGCATGATCGGGCGCTTCACCCAGCGCAAGCAAGATGACCATGGCGGAACGCCAGAGCCGAAGGGTTTTGACGATTTCGAGCTGAAGCTTGGCGACGTGATGCGCGGCGAGCGGGCGACGATGGGTAAATCGCTGCTTGACGTCCAGCGCGAGCTGCGGATCAAGGCCTCCTACATCGCTGCCATCGAAAACTCCGATCCTTCCGCGTTTGACACGCCCGGCTTTATCGCCGGATACGTGCGATCTTATGCGCGCTATCTGAACATGGATGCCGAACAGGCGTTCCAGGACTTCTGCAAGGAAAGCGGCTTCTCCGTGGCCCACGGCATGTCGGCCGAGGCCTCCAGCCGCAGCAAATCCGGCAGCGTGCCGGCTGCCGCGTCCAAGGGGCTGGGCGGTGATGCCTTTGCCTCTCCGAATACTCCGTTCATTCCCGCTCCCAGCAGCATCCTGAGCCAGATTGAACTGCGCGCTGTCGGTTCGCTGATGGTGCTGGCGGGGCTGATCGGCGGCATCACATATGGCGGCTGGGCCGTGCTGAAAGAGGTGCAGCAGGTGCAGTTTGCGCCGGTGGACCAGACCCCGGCGGTGCTGGCTGATCTCGACCCGCTCAGCAGTGCGGTGCTGGAGGTGGCCGAAGGCGCCCAGGACCCGGCGGCTGAGGCGCTGGACCGGCTGTACCGCCCGCAGGCGCTGGATGTGCCGGTGCTGGTGGCGCGCGACGCGCCGATTTCCACCATTGATCCGTCCACGCTGGGTAACTTTGCAGCGCCGGATGTGCCCACGGTGAGCCTAGCAGAGGCCAGCCTGCCGTTTGACGGTATCGGGCCGCTGCAGGCGGGTGAGCAGGGACCGCAGGTGCCGCAGGTCGTGGCCGAAGTTACGCCGGGTGTCGAAATGGTTGCGGTGCGCCCCTCCTGGGTGCAGGTCACCGCGGCTGATGGCAGCGTGATCCTGGAAACCATCATGGATGCAGGCCAGCGGTTCCAGGTGCCGATGACCGAGGATGCGCCAAAGCTGCGCACCGGGGAAAGCAGCGCCATCTATTTCGCTGTCAACGGCGAGCATTTCGGCCCGGTCGGCGAACGCGGCCAGGTCACCAAGAATGTCGAGCTGTCGATGGATGCGATCACCGGCCGGTTTGAACTCGCCGATCTGCAGGATGGCAGGAACGAGGCGCTGGCGACTTTGGTTGCGCAGCTTCAGGCCGAACCGCAGCCCGCCGAGTAATCCTTTCGCAGGAATTCGCACAAGACGCCCGGTGCTGCCATTGCAGCGCCGGGCGTCTGCACGTATCTAGGCGCTAACAGGATCCAGCCGGGACACGAACTGCATGTCGATGAACCACATCCGCCCCTGGCGCCATATCGAGCGCCGCAAGAGCCGCCAGATCCATGTGGGCAACGTGCCCGTCGGCGGCGATGCCCCGATTGCGGTGCAGACCATGACCAACACGCTGACCACCGATGTGGCGGCAACCGTCGCACAGGTTCAGGCCGCAGCAGAGGCGGGGGCCGACCTGGTGCGGGTTTCGGTGCCGGATGAGGCGTCCTCCAAGGCGCTGAAGGAGATCGTCCGCGAAAGCCCGGTGCCGATCGTTGCCGACATCCATTTCCACTACAAGCGCGGCATCGAGGCGGCGGAGGCGGGCGCCGCCTGCCTGCGCATCAATCCGGGCAACATCGGCGACGAGAAGCGCGTGGCCGAGGTGATCAAGGCTGCCCGCGACCACAATTGCTCGATCCGCATCGGGGTGAATGCCGGTTCCCTGGAGAAGCACCTGCTGGACAAATACGGCGAGCCCTGCCCGGAAGCGATGGTGGAGTCCGGCCTCGACCACATCCGCATCCTGCAGGACCATGATTTCCACGAGTTCAAAATTTCGGTGAAGGCCTCCGACGTCTTCATGTCCGCCGCGGCCTACCAGCAGCTGGCAGAGGCCACCGACGCGCCGATCCACCTTGGCATCACCGAGGCGGGCGGCTTTGTCTCCGGCACCATCAAATCGGCGATCGGCCTCGGCCAGCTGCTGTGGATGGGCATCGGCGACACCCTGCGCGTCAGCCTCTCCGCCGATCCGGTGGAGGAGGTGAAGGTGGGCTTTGAGATCCTCAAATCCCTGGGCCTGCGCCACCGCGGCGTCAACATCATCTCCTGCCCCTCCTGCGCGCGGCAGGGGTTCGACGTGATCAAGACGGTGGAAACGCTGGAGGAGCGCCTGGCCCATATCCACACGCCGATGAGCCTGTCGATCATCGGCTGCGTGGTGAACGGCCCCGGCGAAGCACTGATGACTGACGTCGGCTTTACCGGCGGCGGCGCGGGCTCCGGCATGGTCTATCTGGCGGGCAAGGCCAGCCACAAAATGTCCAACGAGCAGATGGTCGACCACATCGTGGAAGAGGTCGAGAAAAAGGCCGCCCAGATCGAGGCGGCCCAAGAAGCGGCGGAGTAAGGCGCCTCAAACGCCAGCCCAGCTTCTTCTTTGCAAAAATACTCCGGGGTCCGGGGCAGAGCCCCGGACCTGCCGGTAAGGCTCAACTGATCAGCTCTGCTGATCGCGGATCTCCGCCACCATGATCTCCATCTGGTCGGCAGGCAGGTAGCCGCGCAGCAGTTCATTGCCCAGCACAAATGTCGGGGTGCCGGAGATCGCCATCTTCTGCGCCAGCGCGCGGGTCTGGCGCAGCTCGGCGGTCACTTCCTCGCTGTCCATCTTGGCAAAGATGGCCTCGGCATCCAGCGACAGGCCTTCGGCCAGGCGGCGCAGGGCGATCTCGTTCGGCTCTCCGCCAAACTCGATCAGCGCGTCATGCACGTCCTTGTAGGCATCATCGCCCGCCACATGCTTGGCGGCGACGGCAAAGCGCGCCGACAGCACCGAGGCGTCGCCCAGGATCGGCAATTCCTTAATCACCAGGCGGATGTTGCCGTCGCTTTCCAGCAGTTTGGCCACCTCGGGCGCGGCGCGGCGGCAGTAGCCGCAGCGGTAGTCCATGAACTCAACCAGGGTGATGTCGCCATCAGGGTTGCCGCCGACCCAGGAATAACCGTCGTTTTGCAGCTCTTCCAGGTTCTCGGCCACCAGCACGTCATCGCGGGCGGCTTCGGCCTGCTGCTGCTGCTGCTCCAGCAGGTCGACCGCTTCCAGGATCAGCTCTGGGTTGGCCAGGATGTACTCGCGCACCTCTTTGCCGAAGGCCTCGCGCTCAGCCTCGGACATCGCACTGATGTCAAAGGCCTGCACCGGAGCGCCCATGAGGGCGAGGGCAGTAGCCGCGGCGGTGGCGATGCGGGTGAAAAGGGTCATTTGCGTCTCTTTCTCTTCTGAGCTTGTTCATAGGCCACCAGCACATCCTGCGCCCGCCGGGCGGCGGGGGATCCTGCTGGCAGCTGGGCGACGGCCCGTTTGGCGTGAATGCCGGCGTCGTTCAGACGCCCCTGCAAGGCATAGCGTTCGGCAGTGACCAGGGCGGCCATGCCGGTCTGTCCGGACTTGGCATAGGCCAGCGACATGTCGCGCAGCAGCACCGTATTGCGGAAGTCGATGCTGCGGGCGCGTTCCATGGACTTGAGCGCCGCCTTGGGCTGGCCCGCCGCCAGCTGGGCGCGGCCGTAGCCGGTCAGGATCAGCGGGTCCTTGGGGGCGAGGCTCACGGCCTTGCCATAGGCGGCAAGTGCCGCGGACCACTGGCGGTTCTCGATCAGGATCTGGCCCTTCAATTCGTGGTAGAAGGGGTCGGAAGGGCGCGCCGCCAGGGCGCCATTGATCGCTTTCAGTGCCTTCTTGAGGCTGTTCTGCCGGTGATAGGCAGCGGCCTCGCGCATCAGGCGGACGTCCTTGTACTGTTCCTCGCGCACCCGGCGCAGGGTCCATTTCGGGGCGCGGGTGAAGGCCGACAGCTTGCCGCGGACGCGGGCAAACCAGTACTGCGCTTCCGGGCTGGTCTGCCCCTTGTCGCCATAGGCCGCCAGATAGGCCTGCGCGGCGCGGATGCGGTCGCGGCTCAGGGGATGCGAGCGGGTGTAGGGGTCCTGGGTGCCTGCACTCAGCACTTCCTGGCCGGCAAAGGCGCGGTGCAGATCGACCAGCCCCTGCGGGCTGATGCCTGCGCGGTTCAGGTAATCAGCGGCGGACCGGTCGGCGCTGCTTTCCTCGGCGCGGGTATGGGCCAGAAAGCTGCGGAAGGCGGAGCTTTGGGTGCCGATGGCGATCCCGGCGGCCGCATCCCCGCCGCCGGCGGCCGCGGCCAGAGCGGCCAAGGCCAGGCCAAGCCCCGCAGCACTGCTGGCGGAACGCAGGTTCTGCATCCGCCGCGACAGGTGGCCGTTGGTGATATGGGCGGCCTCATGGGCCAGCACGGCCTGCAGCATTTCCGGCGAGGTGACCTTCAGGATCAGCCCGTAATTCACGAAAATCGTTCGGGAATCCAGGACGAAGGCGTTGAAGGAGCTGTCATTGACCATGAGGATGCGAACCCGGTTCGCATTGAGCCCCGCGGCGCGCAGCACCGGGGCCGCCAGCCGGTTCAGCCCGTGTTCGATATCCGGGTCCCGCAGCAGCGAAATTGACGCTGCATGCGCCGCCGCCGATAATTGGACCAGCGCGCAAAGCACAAGAGCCGGGATTGACGCCAGCCGGAAGAAACGGTCAAAACTCATGCGCGCACATTGGGAGATAAGCATGCGAAACTCAACCCGGTCCGAGGTCGATCCCTTCATTGTGATGGATGTAATGGAGGCTGCCCGCAAGGCTGAGGAGGCAGGCCGCCACATCATTCACATGGAGGTCGGCCAGCCGTCGACCGGGGCGCCGTCGGGGGCGTTGAAGGCGCTGGGAAATGCGCTGGAAAACAACGCCTTGGGCTATACGGTTGCTCTGGGTCTGCCAGCCCTGCGCAAGCGTATCGCCCAGCTGTACGGCGACTGGTACAACGTCGATCTGAACCCGGAGCGGGTGATCGTGACGCCGGGCTCCTCCGGCGCTTTTCTGCTCAGCTTCACCGCCCTGTTCGACAGCGGCGACCGGGTCGGCATCGGCGCGCCGGGCTATCCCTCCTACCGGCAGATCCTGAAGGCGCTGGGGCTTACCCCGGTGGACATCCAGACCGCACCGGAAAACCGGCTGCAGCCGGTGGCGGCGGACCTCGCAGGACAGAAACTGTCAGGGCTGATGGTGGCCTCGCCTGCCAACCCGACCGGCACCATGCTGGATCGCGCGGCAATGGGGTCTCTGATCGATGCTGCACAGGCCGAGGGCGCCAGCTTCATTTCGGACGAGATCTACCACGGGCTGGAATATGAGGCGAAGGCGGTCACCGCGCTGGAGCTGACGGACGAATGCTACGTCATCAACTCCTTCTCCAAGTTCTTCTCGATGACCGGCTGGCGGGTCGGCTGGATGGTGGTGCCGGAGGATCATGTGCGGGTGGTGGAGCGGATCGCCCAGAACATGTTCATCTGCGCGCCGCACGCCAGCCAGGTGGCAGCGCTGGCGGCGCTGGACTGCGAGGACGAGATGCGGGAGAATCTGGCTGTCTACGCAAGGAACCGCCAGTTGATGCTGGAAGGTCTGCCCAAGGCCGGTTTCACCAGGATCGCGCCGCCGGACGGGGCGTTCTATGTCTATGCGGATGTGTCGGACCTGACAGATGACAGCCGCAGCTTTGCCGCGGAAATCCTTGAAAAGGCGGGCGTTGCGGTGACGCCGGGGCTGGATTTCGACCCCGTCCGCGGCGCCACCACACTGCGGTTCTCCTATGCGCGCTCCACCATGGATATCGAGGAGGGCCTGGCGCGACTGGCGCTGTTCATGGCCTCCCGGGGGTGATCCGCGCGTAAGCCGGGGATAACCGCAGAAGGCGGATTTCCAAGCCCGCGCAAATTGCCTAGTCTTCCGGCCAAAAGGCCGGCAGGCCGGGCAAGAGGCGGATATGGGCAGACTGATCACACTCACAGCATTGATCTGGACCCTGGCGGCAGGCGCTTGGGCGCAGTCCGGCAGCAGCAGCTTCAGCGGCCTGGCGCGCATTGATGCAGGCGCTGCCCGGGTGCGGGACGCCGGGCAGGGAGCGGAGATTTCCCTGGGCCTCAGCCAAGGGGTGCCGTACCGGCTGTTCACCTTGACCGAACCGCCGCGTCTGGTGCTGGATTTCCAGGAGGTCGACTGGACCGGGCTGACGGCCGAAAAGCTGCTGCAGGGGGATCAGGTTACCGCGGCGCAATTCGGCACCTATGTGCCCGGATGGTCGCGGCTGGTGCTGCAGCTGGCAGAGCCGATGAAGGTGGCCTCAGCCGCGATGTCCGTGGACCAGGTGACGGCGGCGGCGAAGCTCTCGGTTTCGCTGGAGCCCGCCACGGCAAAGGAATTTGCCGCAGCCGCCGGGGCGCCGCGGGACCCGCGCTGGGATTTGCCCGCACCGGAAGCGGTCGGCACCAGGGCCGCGCGGGACGAAAACGCGCCACTTCTGGTGATGCTGGATCCGGGCCATGGCGGCATCGATCCGGGGGCAGAGACGGAGCATGTCATCGAAAAACACCTGATGCTGCAGTTCGCCCGGGAGCTGGGTGAAGTGCTGGTGCGCTCCGGCCAGTTCACCGTGCGGATGACCCGCGACGATGACTACTTCGTCTCGCTGGAGCGGCGCATCGCGATGGCGCATCAGGCAGGGGCGGATGTGTTCATTTCACTGCATGCCGATACCATCAGCGAGGGCCGCGCGCATGGCTCCACCGTTTACACCCTGTCCAGGGAGGCCTCGGATGCGGCCTCCGCCAAGCTGGCGGAGCGGCACCTGCGGGCCGACCTTTTGTCCGGCACCGACCTCAGCCAGGCGGACGACCGGGTGACCAGCATTATGCTGGACCTGGCCCGGCAGGAAACCCAGCCGCGCAGCGACGCGCTGGCGGCCGCGCTGATCGGCGGCTTGCGCGCGCAGGGGCGGCCGATCAACAACCGGCCGCTGCGCTCTGCCGGGTTTTCGGTGCTGAAATCTGCCGATATCCCCTCGGTGCTGGTGGAGCTCGGGTTTCTGTCCAGCAAGCGCGACCTGAAGAATCTGGTGGACGCGGAGTGGCGCGCCAAGGCCGCGCGCGGCATCCTCAATGGCCTGATCGCCTGGCGCGCCCAGGATGATGCCCGCCGCGCGCTGGTGCGGCAGTAGCGCCGGGCGGCGCCATATAGGGGCCCGGCGCGGACGCCCGGCCCTCAACGGGTTTCCTGTCAGCCAGCCTTTGCTTCTGCCTTGGCCAATGCCTTGTCGATCTCGCGCTCGAGCGCCTGCTTGTTCGGGGCCAGGATGTCATCGGCGATTTTCGCCATCAGCCCCTGCTTTTCCACTTTGGCAGCGATGCAGTCCATGAGCTGCCCTTCGGCCTTGCTCTTCTCCATGCAGGAGCTGACGATTTTCTCCAAAGCGTTCATGCGATCGGTCAAAGCCTTGGAAAGAGCGCGTCCGGTGAAGAATTTATGCGCCATCCGCACGACGGTCTGGATGGCAATCTCCCCGCCCACCTTGCGGGTCAGGCCCGGGTAACGCCCGATAATCGCCCCGATTTCATTGCCGCCCCAGCGGGCCGCCGTGCTCCACAGGTGCTTGCCGATCCAGCGGTTGGTGACCATGCGGGTGGCGAGTCTTTCACCGACCCCTTTCATGATGAACTGGCCGGCCTTGGCGCCGATCCAGCCGGAAAACCCGCCTGCTATCCCGGCGAAGACAACCCGTTTGAAGGAGCCGGCCACGCCGCCTTCCTTGACCCATTGCCCTTTGAGGATCCAGCCGTTGGCGATCTCCTGGACGGTGTTCTTGCTTGCGGCGACTACGGCACCGGCGGTTGCGGGGTTCACCCCGTTTGTGACCAGGATCAGCTGCACGATGTCGGCCGAACCGTCGCGCAGGTCGACCGAGATCTCCTCGCAGATCTTGGCGCTTTGCCCCAGTTCCTTGGACAGCATGTTCAGGTCCATCGCCACCGCATCGAGCAGGATCTTGGTCTGTTTCATCTGCTTGAAGGAGGCCAGCAGGCTTTTTTTGTTTTTGCCGTAGGTCATGTTCACCAGCTTGCCCACCGCGGCGTCGGCCTTCTTCAGCGACTTTGCCGGGCGTTCGATGTCGGCATTGGGGGTCACCATCTTCACGAAGAAGGTCCAGAACCCCTTTTGCATCTCGCGGTACTGGTCGCGGTAGTTGTTGAGCGTGCTCATGAAGGCCATGGTCTCGACATGCAGGCGGCCTTGGATCGCCTCCATCGCGGTGCCCATGTCGTCCTCGGTGAACCAGTGGGTCTTGCCCCGCCATTTCACCTCATAGACCTTGCCCTTGGCGGGCAGCGGCCTGCCGCCCTGCGCCTTGGCGAATTTTTCGGCGACCTTGACCGGAGAGCTGTCCAGCATCTTGAAAGTCTTGGAGCCGGGCTCGACCAGGCTGGTCACCTTGGTCTTCACCACCTGCTGCTGGAACTGGCCGATGGCGAGAATCGTCGGCTGGCCCACCTTGCCGTTGGTGGGCACCCGCTTGTAGCCGACGGTCTTCGCGTGTTCGTTGAGCATCTTCTGGACCAGAACCACATCCTTGGGGTCGTTCACGGCTGATTTGCCGCCGCCTACCGGGGCTCCGAGCTTGGCCATAGCAGTCTCCTCCACCTTTCGGACTGCCGGGTGAAACATGTTTCGGGTACGCGCCGCGGCTGGCGGGCGGGGTATCGGGAGGCAGGCCAAGACGGCGAATGCGTGCACATGCGTTCAGCCTGCCCGCCGCTTGCGCCGAACCGCGGCAAGCATTGGGAAAATGGGGCAGCCGCTGTTAGTATTGCCCGAACAGGATACATCAGAGGCGGCTCAAAACCAATTCTCCAGGCAGCAGGATTCACGGCAGCGCTAATTCGCCGCTGCATGCTTTGACCCCGGCAGCCGCCGCGCCTATATAGGCGGCACCCCGCGTGAAAGGCCCACATCCGTGCTCAGGTTCATATTCTCTTTCTTCGGCTCCATCTTCAGCACCATCACCCTTGGCGTGGCGATGGTGGCGCTGACCATCGGGGCGGTGTTCTGGATCTACGGGCGCGACCTGCCGAGCCATGAATCGCTGGCCCAATACCAGCCGCCGACGATCAGCCGGATCTATTCGGGCGAGGGGCATCTGATCGACGAATTCGCCAAGGAACGCCGCCTGTTCACCCCGTCGCATGAGATTCCGGACCTGGTGAAGCAGGCCTTCATCTCGGCTGAGGACAAGAATTTCTACAGCCATTCAGGCTATGACGCCCGCGGCATTGCGGCGGCGGCGATCGAGGCGGTGCGCTCGCGCGGGCAGAACGTGCGCGGCGCCTCCACCATCACCCAGCAGGTAATGAAAAACTTCCTCTTGTCCGGCGACCGCCGGGCCGAGCGCAAGATCAAGGAGATCATCCTCGCCACCCGGCTGGAGGAAACGCTCGATAAGGAACGGATCCTGGAGCTGTATCTGAACGAGATCTTCCTGGGCCAGAACTCCTACGGCGTGACCGCGGCGGCGCAGACCTATTTCAACAAGACCCTGGGCGAGCTGGAGCCGCATGAGGCGGCGACGCTGGCCTCGATGCCCAAGGCGCCGTCGGATTACCACCCGGTGCGCCAGAAGGAGCGCCTGCTGGCACGCCGCAACTATGTGCTGCGGGAGATGCGCGAGAACGGTTATATCTCCAAGGACGTTTATGAGGTCGAGGTGGCGCAGCCGCTGCGCTCGGTCCAGAACGGCGACTTCGAGGGCTTCCGCACCACGCTGCCGCCGCGCGACTATTTCACCGATGAAATCCGCCGCCAGCTGACCGAAGATTTCGGCGAGGGCGAATTCTTCACCGGCGGCTTTACCGTGCGCGCGACCATTGACCATGACATGCAGGCCGAGGCGGCGCTGGCGATGCGCGGCGGGCTGGAGAAATACGACCGCTCCCGCGGCATCTGGCGCGGTACTGGCGTCAAGCTGGAAGAAGAACAGCTGAAGGATGAGCCCACCTGGCGGGCAGCGCTGGCAAACGCCGAGGTGTCCCGCGATATCGTGCTGGGCGGCCGCTGGTATCCGGCAGTGGTGCTGGAGGTCGGCAGCGAGAGCCTGACCGTCGGCGTCGAGCAGAGCGAGGGCACCGGCTCGGTGCCGCGATCCGACATCAAATGGATGAAGGGCAGCTTTGCCGACAACTTCACCCGCGGCGACGTGGTGCTGGTCCGGGCCGAGACAAAGGACGATGCCTTCAGCCACTGGTCGCTGCGGCAGGTGCCGGAAGTGCAGGGCGGCTTTGTCGCGATGGACGTGAACTCCGGCCGGGTTCTGGCGATGCAGGGCGGCTTCTCTTACCAGCATTCGGTGTTCAACCGTGCCACCCAGGCGATGCGGCAGCCGGGTTCCAGCTTCAAGCCGTTTGTCTATGCCGCGGCACTGGACAGCGGCTACAGCCCGGCGACCATCGTCGTCGACGCCCCGATCGAGATCAACACGCCGCAGGGCCTGTGGCGGCCGAAGAACTCCACCAACAAGTTCTACGGTCCGACGCCCTTGCGCACCGGCATCGAGATGAGCCGGAACCTGATGACCATCCGCCTGGCGCAGGAGGTCGGGATGCCGGTGGTGGCGGGCTACGCCGAGCGCTTTGGCGTTTATGACAACATGGGGCCGTTCCTGGCCAACTCGCTGGGATCGGAGGAAACCACGCTCTACAAGATGGTGGCGGCCTATGCGATGTTCGCCAACGGCGGCGAGCGGGTGCAGCCGACCCTGGTGGACCGGGTGCAGGACCGTTTCGGAAAGACCATCTACCGTCACGACGACCGCGATTGCGTCGATTGCTCGGACCCGACGCTGGCGCCCGGCCAGGCGCCGCGCATCGTCACCGACCGCGAGCAGGTGATGGACCCGATCACCGCCTATCAGCTGACCTCGATGATGAAGGGCGTGGTCGACCGCGGCACCGCGTCGAGCGTGATCAACCTGCCGGTGCCCACCGCGGGCAAGACCGGCACCACCAACGATTCCCGCGATGTCTGGTTTGTCGGCTTCACCTCCAACATCGTGGCGGGCTGCTACATGGGCTTTGACCAGCCCCGTCCGATGGGCCGCGGCGCCTATGGCGGCACCATGTGCGGTCCGGTGTTCCAGCAGTTCATGAAGAAGGCGACCGAGAAGTTCGGCGGCGGCCCGTTCGAGGTGCCGGAAGGCGGCCATTTCATCAAGATCGACCGCTACACCGGCGCGCGGCTGCCTGACGGTGCCTCGGGCGCTTATGTGGTGGCGGAGTATTTCCGCGACGGGGCTGAACCGATCTTCGGCCTGACCTATGACGGCGGCTTCGCGATGGGTTCGAACCTGCCTCTGGTCGAGGAAGTGCAGCAGTCGGGCCGCCAGGTCACCACCTCCAGCGGCGGCACTGCAGTGCTGGGGCCCAAGGCCACTTTCGGCACGGTCAGTTCCGGCGGGCTTTACTGATCCGCCGCTGCCAAGGCACCCGAGCGCCGCTTGCCCGCGGCGCGCGGGTGGTTTATCACGCAAGCCGGACAAGAGATTTCAAGGAACTGAAATGCGCGCGGAAACCCAGAATATCGTCGCAGACATCGAGAAATCGCTGGAGCTGCTGGCCCAGCGGATGAACTGGGAAACCGCCGAATACCGGCTGGAGGAGTTCAACGCGCGGGTCGAGGATCCGAACCTGTGGGACGACCCGGAGGCGGCGCAGAAGCTGATGCGCGAGCGCCAGGCGCTGGTGGATTCCATCGACACCTACAAGGGCATCCAGCAGGACCTGTCCGACAACATCGAGCTGATCGAGCTGGGCGAGATGGAAGACGACGCCGAGGTTATCAAAGATGCCGAGGCGTCACTGGCGGCGCTGAAAGAGAAAGCGGCCGAGAAGGAGCTGGAAGCCCTGCTGGACGGCGAGGCCGATGCCAATGACACCTTCCTGGAGATCAACGCAGGCGCCGGCGGCACCGAAAGCTGCGACTGGGCCTCGATGCTGGCGCGGATGTATGTGCGCTGGGCCGAGAAGAAGGGTTACAAGGTCGAGCTGCAGTCCGAAAGCGCGGGCGACGAGGCGGGCATCAAATCCGCGGCCTACAAGATTTCCGGCCATAACGCCTATGGCTGGCTGAAGTCCGAAAGCGGCGTGCACCGGCTGGTGCGGATCTCGCCCTATGATTCGGCGGCCAAGCGGCACACGTCGTTCAGCTCGGTCTGGGTCTACCCGGTGGTCGACGACAATATCGAGATCGAAGTGAACCCGGCCGATATCCGCGTCGACACCTACCGCTCCTCGGGCGCGGGCGGCCAGCACGTCAACACCACCGACTCGGCGGTGCGGATCACCCACATCCCGACCGGCATCGTGGTGACGTCGTCGGAGAAATCGCAGCACCAGAACCGCGACATTGCCATGAAGGCGCTGAAATCGCGCCTGTACCAGCAGGAGCTGGACCGCCGCAACGCCGCCATCAACGAGGCGCATGAGGCCAAGGGCGATGCCGGCTGGGGCAACCAGATCCGCTCCTATGTGCTGCAGCCCTACCAGATGGTGAAGGACCTGCGCACCCAGCATGAAACCTCGGACACCAAGGGGGTGCTGGATGGCGATCTGGACGGCTTCATGGCCGCCACGCTGGCGCTCAATGTCTCCGGCAAGAGCCGCGCCGACGCGCAGGCCGAGGACTGATCCGGCCGGTTTCCGGGCAGGGCAACGGATGGTTTCTTTAGGGGCGGCCTGCGCGGGCCGCCCTTTTTCTTTCGGCGCGGCGCTGCAGGCGGCTCGGCGGTTAAATCATGCATCTGCAAGGCGTTTTATTCTGCGGAATTCGCGGCTAGGCTCAAATGAAGCATATTTGATGCTGCTTTTGATAAGGACGCAGGCCATCCGCAACCGGACAGAAAACAGGGCCTGCCGGAGGGGAGGAGTACCGCAATGACACCTGAAAAGCCCTTTGGCGTGCCGCCGCTGAAGCCGGTCACGACGCAGATGCTGTTCGAGGCGCTGCGCCGGGGCTGGGAGGACTTCCGCAAGAAGCCGCTCTACGGGCTGTTCTTTGCTGCGGTTTATGTGCTGGCGGGCTGGATGATGGCCTGGATCACCGTCCGCACCGGCACCACCTACTGGCTGGTGCTGGCGGCCATAGGGTTTCCGCTGATCGGCCCCTTTGCCGCGGTCGGCCTCTACGAGGTCTCGCACCGTCTGGAACAGGGCAGGGGGATTGCCATCGGCCGCATCCTGGGGGTGGTGGCGCAGCAAAGCCGCCGCCAGCTGCCGTCGATCTGCGCCATCATCGTTGTGGTTTTCCTGTTC
Organism: Leisingera sp. JC11; assembly: GCF_040704725.1. Lineage (NCBI taxonomy): Bacteria > Pseudomonadati > Pseudomonadota > Alphaproteobacteria > Rhodobacterales > Roseobacteraceae > Leisingera > Leisingera sp. JC11. The sequence continues at coordinate 214,013 of NZ_JBFCVS010000002.1, read as the reverse complement.
TGGTTCTTCCTGGGCCACATGATCTTTGCCCTGTTCATGGGCCACGCCACCATGACCAATATCTCCACTTCTGCCGAGGTCTTCCTGACCGCCAACGGGCTGGCCATGCTGGCGGTCGGCACGGTTGTCGGGGCGCTGTTTGCGCTGCTGCTGTACATGATCACGGTGATTGCGCTGCCGCTGCTGCTGGACCGCGAAGTGGATTTCGTCACCGCGATGATCACCAGTTTCCAGTATGTGCAGCAGAACTTCGTGGTGATGATGATCTGGGCCGGAATGATCGCGGCGCTGACCTTTGCGGCGCTTGTGCCGTGGTTCCTGGGGCTGTTCCTGGTGCTGCCGCTGTTGGGCCACGCCACCTGGCACATCTACCGGCTGGCTGACGCTAGTTAGCGTCAGCGAAACGGCTGGCTGGTGTTCAGCAGGCGCCGGTGGAAGGGCAGCAGGTCGGCCTCATCGGCAAAACCGGCGCTGCGGGCAGCCGCCAGAACCTGCCCGGTGTCGCGGCCCAGATGCTCATAGACCATCCGCGTCACCCGTTCGCCGGTGCTGCTTTCGCGGACAGTGCGGGCGACGTAGCCTGACCAGAAGTTGTTTTGCAGCGACGCCACCCGGGCCAGGTAGTTGAACGAGTAGGTCATTGCCTTGCGCCGGGCGATCACGAAGGCGACGCCATCCTCGTGGCCGCTGATGTAGCCGCGGAATTCCCGCACCCCGGGGCTGGCCGGCAGGCCCTGGCTCAGCATTGCCTCCTTGGCCTCGAAACCCTTGATATAGGTGACACCTGCCGCGCGGAACACATAGACGAGGCCGATCACGAACTTCTCTTCATTGATGAAACTGCGGCGGGTGAAGCGGTAAAATCCGGAGGGGAAAAACTCCTCTGTCAGCTGCTGCACGCCGTGGCCCAGAAAATCAGCCAGAAAGGCGCCGTTTACAACCTGGCCCGCCTTTGAAAGGTTTTCGACAGGGTCCAGCAGAATTCGGGCGTCGACTTCAAAGAAACGGCAGATACGGTCCAGAACGTCCGGGCGCGGGAAACTCTCGCCGGACAGGTAGCGGTTGAATTGGGTGCGGTTGATGCCCAACTGGCGCGACAGTTCCGAAATGGACGGATATTGCCGCGCCAGTTGACGCAAGTTCGCGCCAAACATGTTCCTCAAGTCAGCTGGAGAGCGGTTCTGGCTGTGCATTCCGGGTCCCGATGGTTCGGCTTTAACTTAAAATTTGCCCCTTTTGCCCGCGGTTTACGCCATTCTCTGCATCAGAGCAGCAGGCTGTGCGGCTGTCTTGCGTCAAGGGTGTCGCTAATTCACGTCAGAAGGCTAGTCGAACTGACACAAAATGCAATAGCACGACCCGTTTTTTGTCGTGTTAGCGTCAGCTCAATTGCTTCAGAATTGAAATGCGGCAATACGAGGACTGGTATGATTGGAGTCATTTTATGGAGTGACGCCCCCCTGACCAAAGCCGTGATCTGGTGCGATGACCAGGGGGACCTTGCTTTCTTCACACACAAGACTGGCGCGGATTTTCAGGATCTGCATCCGGGTGACTGGGTTGAGTTTGATATAACCTTGAGTGGTAATATCCGGATTGCAGAGAACCTGGCTGTTCTGATGGAGCAGGGCAGCCCGGGTCTGGCAGACCGGCTGTGCGCCACTGCGGGCAACCGCGGTGAGGCCGAAGTCAAAAGCCCGGAGCCGAAGGTTATTCCGTTCCCGCTCCAGGTAGCAGAAAAGCGGCGCGTTTCCGCGCCGCTTCGGATCGTTCAAGGGTAGCGCCAGCCCGGTCGGGGCTGGCAGCAGGGTCAGTTGCCGCGCAGAAGGGCGGCAACTCCGGTACGCGCGATTTCGGCCAGGCCGAGCGGGCGCATCAGATCGGCAAAGGCATCGATCTTTTCCGGCGCACCGGTGATTTCAAAGACAAAGCTGTTCAGGGTGCTGTCGACCACGTTGGCGCGGAAGATATCCGCCAGCCGCAGCGCCTCGACGCGCTTTTCGCCTTCGCCCACCACCTTGAGAATACCCAGCTCGCGCTCCACCGCGGCGCCCTCGACGGTCAGGTCATGCACGTCGCGGACCGAAACGATGCGGCCCAGCTGCGCCTTGATCTGCTCGATCACCTGCGGGGTGCCGGTGGTGACGATGGTGATGCGGCTCAGGTGGCCGGTGTGGTCCACCTCCGCCACGGTCAGGCTTTCGATGTTGTAGCCGCGGCCGGAGAACAGGCCGATGACACGGGCCAGAACACCGGGTTCGTTTTCCACCAGCACCGCAATGGTGTGTTTTTCCTGCACGTCCGAAAAGGTCGGGCGCAGGTTGTAGGCGGAATGGCGGGTAGAGCCTTTTTTGATGTGTAGGGCAGACATTCAAGTCCCTTTCCTGAAATCGGGGCAGGGCGGTGCCGCCCTGCAAAATCCTGTTCCTGTTCCGGCTTAGACCAGCACTGCGCCGCCGGCCTGGATGACGCCCTGCGTCTCGGCCTCGCCCAGCAGCATCTCGTTGTGCGCCTTGCCCGACGGGATCATCGGGAAGCAGTTCTCGTGCTTCTCGACCAGGCAGTCGAAGATCACCGGCCCGTCGTAGTCGATCATTTCCATGATCGCATCGTCCAGGTCGGCCGGATCGCTGACGCAGATGCCCTTGCAGCCGAAGGCCTCGGCGAGCTTCACAAAATCAGGCAGCGCCTCGGACCAGCTGTGGCTGTAGCGCTCGCCGTGCAGCAGCTCCTGCCACTGGCGCACCATGCCCAGGCGCTCGTTGTTGAGGATGAACTGCTTCACCGGCAGGCGGAACTGCACCGCGGTGCCCATTTCCTGCATGTTCATCAGCCATGACGCCTCGCCCGCGACGTTGATCACCAGCGCGTCCGGATGCGCCATCTGGGCGCCGATCGAGGCCGGGAAACCATAGCCCATGGTGCCGAGGCCCCCGGAGGTCATCCAGCGGTTCGGATCCTCAAAGCCCAGGTACTGCGCCGCCCACATCTGGTGCTGGCCGACCTCGGTGGTGACATAGCGGTCGCGGCCCTTGGTCAGCTCCTCCAGGCGCTGCAGCGCGTACTGCGGCTTGATGGTCTTTTCCGAGTTCTTGAACGACAGGCAATTCACCGCGCGCCATTCGTTGATCTGCTTGTTCCACTTCTCCAGCGCCTCGCGGTTCACCTTGCGGCCGCGCGCTTTCCAGACCTTCAGCAGGTCCTCCAGCACATGGGCCACATCGCCGACAATCGGGATATCGACCCGGATCACCTTGTTGATCGAGGAGGGGTCGATGTCGATATGGGCCTTCTTCGACTTCGGGCTGAAGGCGTCGATGCGGCCGGTGATCCGGTCATCGAAGCGGGCGCCGATGTTGATCATCAGGTCGCAGCCGTGCATCGCCATGTTGGCCTCGTAAAGCCCGTGCATGCCCAGCATCCCCAGCCAGTTCTTGCCGGAGGCCGGATAGGCGCCAAGCCCCATCAGGGTCGAGGTGACCGGAATGCCGGTGGCGTCCACCAGCTCACGCAGCAGCTGGCTGGCTGCGGTGCCGGAGTTGATGACGCCGCCGCCGGTATAGAACACCGGGCGCTTGGCCTTCTCGATGGCCTCGACCAGCTCGGTGATCTCCTCCATGTCGCCCTTGAGCTGCGGCTGGTAATGCGAGGCCGACGGTTTCGGGCCCTGATACTTGCCGTTGGCGAACTGCACGTCCTTGGGAATGTCGACCAGAACCGGGCCGGGGCGGCCGGATTTGGCGACGTGGAAGGCCTCGTGCAGCGTGCCGGCCAGCGCATCTGTGTCCTTGACCAGCCAGTTGTGCTTGGTGCAGGGGCGGGTGATGCCGACGGTGTCGGCCTCCTGGAAGGCGTCGGAGCCGATCATGAAGGTCGGCACCTGGCCGGTCAGAACCACGATCGGGATCGAGTCCAGGAGCGCGTCGGTGAGGCCGGTGACCGCATTGGTGGCACCGGGACCTGAGGTCACCAGTACAACGCCGGGCTTGCCGGTGGAGCGGGCATAGCCTTCGGCGGCGTGGACCGCGCCTTGCTCATGGCGGACCAGCACGTGACGAATGTCATTCTGCAGAAAGATCTCGTCATAGATCGGCAGCACGGCGCCGCCTGGGTATCCGAAGACTACGTCCACACCCTGATCCTTCAGGGCTTGGACAACCATCTTTGCGCCGGTCATTTCACGTGTCATCTGCTTTTTGCTCCAATTGGCGGCATCGTCCGTTACGCATAAAAAAAGCCCCCGATTTCAGGTCGGAGGCGCATGGGTTCGATTATGGTCTACCGTTACCGGCCCATGCGCTTGGTTCCTACGATTACGACTAGGGTGGTCACTGCCACAGGCTCCTTTTTGCGTTGCGGGCGACATTATGTCTGCCGGACAGGGGCGTCAACCGCCAAAGCTGTCAAAAAAGACCTGTTCAGGGACATTTTCTTGCTCCCGCCCGGGGGTGTGGCGAAATTTCCGCGAAAGTGACGGCGCGTGCCGGCGCGGATTCGTTCAAAACCGGCATTCCCATGTCCCGATTGTGCCAGATCGCCCCTGAGCCAGCGGGCAAGCTGATCCTAAAAGAGGCGACAGGGAAGGACATTAACATGGCTGAACTTGCAGAACTGGTGGATCTGGGGCGCTATCCGATCGACAGGCCCGGTTCTCCCGCCTATGCGCGGATGATGGCGGACCTGCAAAGTGAGCTGGAAACCGACGGCTGTGCGGTGCTGCCCGGCTTCGTGCATGCGGACGGCATTGCCAGGCTGGCGGCAGAGGCCGATTCCGTGGCGGATCAGGGGCATAAGTCGTTCAGCCGCACCAATGCCTATTTCTCCAAGGATGATCCGTCGCTGCCGGAAAGCCATCCGGTGCGCCAGTTCTACGACCGTTCCAACGCATTCATCCCGGCGGACAATTTCGGCGCCGGCAGCCCGCTGCGGACGATCTACGAATTTCCCGGTTTCATGCCCTTCATCCGCGAGGCATTGGGCGAGCCGGAGGGCCGTTTCTTCCGCTATGACGATCCGCTGGCGGACGTGATCATCAATATGGTGGAGGAGGGCGACGGCTTCCCCTGGCATTTCGACACCAACAACTACACGGTGACGCTGGCGATCCAGAACGGCGAGGCGGGCGGCGAGTTTGAATACGCGCCGATGCTGCGCACTCCCACGGATGAGAATTACGATGGCGTGGCGCGGGTGCTGGCGGGCGGCTCGCCGCTGGTGCGCAAGCTGGTGCTGCAGCCGGGCGACCTGCAGATTTTCCGCGGCCGGTATTCCCTGCACCGGGTGGCCCCTGTCGAGGGCCTGCGCAGGCGGTATGTCGGCATCTTCTCCTTTGTCGAGACGGAGGGCATGTGCGGCGGGGTGGAGCGTACCAGACAGCTTTATGGCCGGGTGCTGCCCCGCCACTACGAGCGCGAGGGCCTGCGCGCCGACGCGCTGCGGGACTGAAATCCGCTTGACCGCGCAGCGGGCCTGCCCGCAGATATGCGGAACGCAGACACCGCCGCCGGTCAGAGGACACGCCAATTGCCCAAGGTCATATTCCACCTGAAGAAACGGCAGATGGAAACGCGGTCGGCGGGGCAGGGGCTTGACCTGTTCCGGATAATAGAACGGATGCTGGCGGAGACCGGCAGCGAAGCGGACTGGCGTGTCAAAGACCCGGATATCCGGATAGGCACGCAGCAGGTGGCGGACGGCCGGTTTGCAGATGGAAACCTGCACATTTTCAGCGACCACCACCTGAAGATGCCCAATGTCCTGAATGCGGCACCGGCCTATCTGCCCGGCTTCTGGCATCTGGATCCGAAGGGCGTCCGCAGCTACAGCTCCATCGCTGACCGCCCGTTCAGCCCGGACATGGTGCCCTTCAAATATGCCAAACGGTTCTACGGGCGTCTGCAACAGCAATTCAGGGACAAGCGGCGCTCCCGCTATGGCCAGATGAAGGACAGGACCGAGGTGCCGGAAGGCGCCATCGCAGTCTTCTTTCAGGGAAGTTACCCCCTTGATGCCGGAGCAACGTCCTTCAGCGATATCGCCGTTCTGAAAGACGTGCTGGACGGGGCCGGAAACCGGCCGGTTCTGGTCAAGCCGCATCCCCTGACTGCCGACATCGACAGCCTTTCGGCCTTGCTTGAGATTGCCCGGAATGATCCCCGGGTCATCCCGACACAGGCCAATGTTCATGATCTTCTGGCGGCTTGCTGTGCCTGTGTCTCGGTGAATTCCGGGGTGGCTGCAGAAGGGTTCCTGCACCGCACGCCTGCAATCTTTTATGGCGCGTCGGATCTGCACCACATGGCGGAAACCATCACCGGGCCGGGGCAGTTTGCCGGCGCGCTGGAACGCGCACAGGCCCGCACCGGCGGGTATGCGCAATTTATGACCTGGTATTTCCGCAAAAACTGCCTGGAGATAGGCGCGCCCGGCCTGGAGAAGAAGATCTGGGAGATTTTCGCCGAAGCTGGCTTCCCGCGCGCGAAGTTTGCTGCCGGGTAGCCGGCTCGCGGCCGCAATACCGGGCGCCCCGGGGGAGAGGGCGCCCGGTCGGGCACAACAGTGTTGCGGCAATACCGACGGTTACTCCGTCAGCGCGTTATGCCCGAAGTACAGGAACTCCTTGTTCATCCCCTGCACATCCGCTGCCGCCAGTGACAGCGATGCGCCCTCCAGCATCCTGAAGCTTTTCTGCTCCTTCACCCATGTGTCGGCAGGCTGCAGCGTCGACAGCGTGTAGGTGGTGGTTTCCGACAGGTAATGGGTGGGGATCACCACCTTGGGCTGGATCCGCTCCACCAGCGCGTTGGCCTGCTCATAGGACAGGATGTGCTCGGAGCCGTCGACCGGCAGGGTCAGAACGTCGATGCGCCCGATGGCCTCCCAGAACCCGTCCGCGGGGTCGGGCCGGTTGTCGCCCCAGATCAGGGTGCGGATGCCGCCGGTCTCCACCACATAGGTCACCATATCCATGTGGCCGGGGTTGTTGGGCGGGCAGGCCTCGACCCCGAATTCGGCCAGCGCGTCGGTCCAGGGATACCAGCCCGGCGCGACGCAGGCGTGCTTGTCGGCATAGCCAGTGATCTTGAGATCGGCGAACTCGAACGTGCCGACCATCCGGTCCAGCACCATGGTCGATTGGGGGCGGTCGATGGCGTCATGATCGAAATGGGTGTGGGTGGACATGGTGATATCCACCAGCGTTTCCGGGAACTTCTGCTTGAACCACAGCCCCCAGGCGCCGGAGGGATCGTCCCGCCACGGGTCGAACAGGATCGAGGCGCCGCCGGGCGAGGTGATCTTGAGCGCGCAATGGCCGTAGAAATCAATCTTCACTTCGCCATCGGCAAAGGCGGACATGTTCTGCAGATCAATCACATGTTTGTTGTTGCCCGGCTGCAGCCAATCGGTGGATTGTGCTTGCGCACTGCTGCTGCCCAGCAGGCTGGCGGCAGTTCCAACGCCCGCGGCGCCTGCTGCCGCAAAGAAGCTGCGCCGCGACAGGCCGGGGGCCAGATCATCCTTGCGCCCATCGAGCCTGGCCGGTTTCAAGTCCTTCTTCTGCCCATCCATTGGTTCCGTCTCCCTGTTGTTGTCTGGCCGCCGCTTTGGTGCAGCGATGCAAACAGGCTAGGCAGGTAATGCTCCAAGGGGTGCCCCGGAAGATTATGGGGTAATTATGGGGGCAGCCCCCATAATCAGAGCGCGAAGGCGGGCGGCGGGTCTTTGCTGCGGAGGAATTCCGGGCCTTGGCGGCATGGCCGGATTCTGGCAGCCTGTCCGGCAAAGGATCCGGCCGAAGCCGGGCAGCAAAACACCCATTGGAGCGGGCAGAGAGCATGAGCATCACACGGCGTCATTTCGGATTTGGCCTGGCAGCCCTGGGGCTGACCGCCTGTAGCAGCACGGTGCCATCCGGCAGCGGTCCCAGCGGCGCCTCCGGCCTGCCTGCGGACCTGCGGCCAGTGCCCAACGCGGGCTATGACGCCTGGCTTGCCTCCTTCCGCAGCCGGGCAGAAGCCCGGGGCATCTCCCCATCCACCCTGCGTGGGGCATTCCGCGGTGCGGGCTATCTGCCCGGCGTCGTCAAGCGCGACCGCAATCAGACTGAATTCAAACGCTCGCTTGAGGATTATCTCTCCATCGCCGTCTCGGACGAACGTCTCAGCAAGGGCCGCGCCGCCTTTGCCCGCCATCAGTCCACCCTGCGCACGCTGGAGCGCAGCTATGGAGTCGATGCGGAAATCATCTGCGCGATCTGGGGGCTGGAGAGCTTCTTTGGCGAGCGCCGCGGCAACGTGCCGGTGATTTCCGCCACCTCGACCCTGGCCTATGACGGGCGCCGCGGGGCGTTTTTCGAAAAGCAGCTGCTGGCGGCGCTGAAGATCCTGCAGAACGGCGACATCACGCCTGCCCGCATGACCGGCAGCTGGGCAGGCGCCATGGGGCATACCCAGTTCATCCCGACCTCCTACCAGGCCTTTGCGGTGGATTTCACCGGCGACGGCCGCCGCGACATCTGGTCGGAGGATCCGACCGATGCGCTGGCCTCAACCGCTGCTTACCTGCAACGGAACGGCTGGACCCGCGGCCTGAAGTGGGGTGGCGAGGCCGGTGCGCCGGGCACTCCTTCGGGGCGCAGCCTGCAGCCGCAGCAGGGCGGCCCGGTGTTCACCGTCACCAGCAACTTCAATGCGATCAAGCGCTACAACAATTCGGATGCCTATGCGATCGGGGTGGGCCATCTGGCTGACCGCATTGCCGGCGGCGCCCCGCTGCGCGCTAGTTTCCCGCCGGACAAATACGGGCTGACCAAGGACGACCGTATCCTGCTGCAGAAACGCCTGACCGCGCGCGGTTTTGACACCGGCGGTGCCGACGGGGTGCTGGGGCCGAAGAGCCGCGCGGCGATCAGCGCCTACCAGTCCAGCCGCGGCCTGCCCGCAACCGGCGATCCGTCGCAGGCACTGCTCAGCAGTCTGAACTAGCAGCTACTCCGCCGAGCTCAGCGCAATCAGATGCTGGCGCAGGTTCTCGCGCCGGCTCAGGCCAAGTTTCTGGCGGATGTTGTTGCGGTGAAAGTCGATGGTGCTGGTCTCGCGGCCCAGGGTGGCGGCGATCTCCTTGGTGGTGCGGCCCATCATGATCAGCTGCATGATCTCGGTCTCCGCGGGCGTCAGCCGTTCCAGCGTCTGCGCCAGCTTGGAGGACAGGGTTGAGGTGATGTTCTTGAGGTTGTCCTCGATCATCATCAGATAGGCGCTCTGCAGTTCCCGGCCGGCATCCAGATGCCGGAGCTTGGTGACATAGGGCAGCACCATCCCCTTGATCTGCTGCACGATCTGCTGCTCGCTCTCGTGGCGTGACGCCTCCACGTTGTCGATCAGCACCCGCAGCGCGGTGTTGGCCTCCTCCAGCGCCTTGGTGCGGCGCTTGATGGTGTCTTCCCGCGCCCGCACCGTCTCGCGCAGCTCTGCCTGGGCCTGCTTGCGCTGGGCCACTTCCAGGAGCAGCGCCAGGTCGGCCTCGACCACCCGGCAGAACTCCTGCAGCCCTTTGCGGAACATCAGCGCGCGTTTGTTGCGCCGGGTATCCAGCACGCAGATGGTGCCGTAAACCTCTCCGTCGGGCCATTTGATCGGATAGCCGATGTAGAAAGACATGGCGTGCTCCATGTCCTCGTTGTCCTGCCACCGCGGTTCGCACTGGGCGTCCTCGACTATCAGCTCCCCGTCGTTCTCAAAGACGCCAAAGCAATAGAGCTTTTCGTTCAGGTGGTATTTGCGGCCCGGGAAATAGGGGTTGTTCTCTGAAGTGTTGGAAACCTTGACCCGGTGGTCCAGATCCACCGTCGCCATGATCAGCGCGGCCGGCACATCGGTCAGCTCCGCCACCAGGTCCACGACCCGCTGCCATTTGGCCTGGGTCTGTGGCGGGATCGGCGGCTTGTCTGTGGTCATGGCGCAGCTCCTTGACGCGCAAGGCTAGGGCAGGGGCCAGGGATCACAAAGACAATTCTGAAGGGGGTGTCAGAAACCGGCGCCGGTGCCCTGCAGCACGCCATGCTCCAGCGCATAGCGGGTGAGGCCTGCGGTGGAGGAAATGCCCAGCTTGCGCTTGATGTTCTTGCGGTGGGTCTCGACGGTCCTGACGGAGATATCAAGCGTTTGCGCGACTTCCTTGTTGGATTTGCCCTGCGCCAGCTCCAGCAGGATCGTCTGCTCGCGCCCCGTGAGCGCCTCGCGGATATCGCCGTCCTTGGGCTTCAGCGAGCCGGCCGCGCCGGTGCACAGATAGGTCTTGCCCTGCATCACCGCGTCTATGGCCTGTTTGATCTCGTCCGTCGGCACGTCCTTCAGCACATACCCCATAGCGCCGTGGCTGAGCGCGGTGGAGATATATTCGGCGCTGTCATGCATCGACAGGATCAGGATGCGGGTGCCCGGGTGCTGTTCCAGGATGATCTCGGTGGCGCTGAGGCCGCCGAGCTTGGGCATGTTGAGGTCCATCAGCACCACGTCCGGCGCCAGACGGCCCATCTGGTCGACCGCGTCGCGCCCGTCGGTCAGGGAGCCGACAACTTCGATATCGTCATAGCTTTCCAGGATCGACTGGATGCCTTCGGCCACCATCGGGTGGTCATCCACGATCAGAACTTTCACCGGATCCGCCATCATCCCCCCAACGGCAGTTGTCGACAATGCAAGAGGCGTCTCAGCCGCATCCTCCCCGGGATCTACGGCAATTGCGCAGATGCGCCTTCCTCTCCCGGCGGCAGCAGGTGGCTCAGCGGCAGGCTGGCCTCGATCACGGTGCCGCTCTGGGTGCCCCGTGATGACAGAATGCGCAAGGTGCCGTCAAGCTGCTCGATCCGCTCCTGCATGTTGCGCAGGCCGATCCCCGGCCCGGTGCGGGCGTCGCGCGGCGGCAGCCCGCGGCCGTTGTCGGAGATCCGCATGGTGGCACCGCGGGTGTGGCCGCGCAGATCGATGCTCACCTTGGTGGCCTCCGCGTGGCGTTCGATATTGGTCAGCGCCTCCTGCGCAATGCGGTAAAGCGCGATCTTGGAATCCTGGTCCAGCCGGTTGCGGAACACCACGGTGGAAAACTCGGTCTCTATGCCGGTGCGGGCGGCGAAATCATCGGTCAGCGCCTTCAGCGCCGGCCCGAGCCCGAGGTCATCCAGCACGCCGGGGCGCAGGTCGCGGCTGATCCGGCGCACCTCGGTTATCGCGGTCAGCAGGTTCTCGGTGCCTTTCTCAAGCGGTGCCGCCGCGCCTTCGCCATCGCCGCGCGACAGGCGGCGGCGGGTGTTGTCCAGCGCGTAGCGCACCCCCACCAACAGCTGGCTGATGCCGTCATGCAGCTCCCGCGCCACCCGGCCGCGCTCTTCTTCCTGGGCGTCGAACACCCGCTGGGTCAGCTCCTTCAGCTTGGCATCCGCCAGCCGCCGCTCGCGGATGTTGAGAAACATGCCGGAGGCAAAGACCAGCGCCAGCGAAATCAGCGTGATTGCCCCGATGTACAGGAACGTGCGCCGCACCCGCGCCTCCACCTCCGCCCGCGAGGCGGCCACTGTGGCCAGCACATCGTCGATGAAGACGCCGGTGCCGATCGCCCATTGCCAGTCCTGCAGCCCCAGCACATAGGCGATCATCTGCGCCTCCTCGCCGGTGGAGGGCTTTTCCCAGGTGAAACTGTGCCAGCCGGCCCCATCACGGGCGAGGCGGATGAACTCATCCACCACCGGCACCCCGGCGCTGTCGGTCAGCCCCGCCCAGTTGCGGTTGATGAACTCGGTCTGCCGCGGGCTCACCAGGTTGGTGCCATCATAGTCATAGACAAAGAAGAACCCGTCCTTGCCGTAGATCATCGCGCTGAGGATCTGGGTGACCTGCTCCTTGGCCGCCGCATCATCAGGCGCCGCCAAGCCATAGATATGGGCAAAGCCGTTGCGCGCCTGGGTCACGTAGTTGCGCAGCTCGGCCTTCTTGGCCTCCAAAAGCTGCATCTCCAGCGCCTGGATCTCGCGTTCGGCCAGGGCGCGCGACTGGTAGCCCACCACCAGCGCAATCGCGGTGCCCGCCACGATCAGCGGCAGGGTCATCAAGAGCGACAATTTCTGCGCGTAGTCAGGGCGCAGCAGGGAGCGGAACAGGCGCATCGGCACTCCGTCGGAATTGGTCAGAATCGTGTACCGAATCATTGCCCAGCCGCCCAGCGGAATCAAAGGGGCAGGAATGGATTGCACCTGTGGCGGGTGTTTCCTGATTCCGTCACCCGTCTGAAATGCGCAACATTTCCCGTCAAACCCGGCAAAAACGTTCCGTTCTACGCAGTAGTAGGTATTCACATAAATTGCGCTGCCGCTAGGCTGACCGCACTCGAACCGATCCGCCTTGGGGGTACCTGGGGCAATCCAATTGATAATGGGAGGAATAATTAATGGATCGCCGTTCTTTCTTGAAAACATCCGCGCTGGGCGGGTCCGCAGCAGCAGCCAGCACCCTGGCGGCGCCGGCCTATGCCCAGGGCAACCGCACCCTGACCATGGTCACCACCTGGGGCCGCGGTCTGGCTGGCGTGCATGACTCCGCACAGTATGTCGCCGATGCCATCACCGCCATGTCCGACGGCACCCTGACCATCGACGTCAAGGCCGCAGGCGAGCTGGTCGGCGCGTTCGAAGTGTTCGACGCCGTGACCGCAGGCCAGGCCGACATGTACCACGCCGCTGACTATTATTTCGTCAGCCAGCACCCGGGCTATGCCTATTTCACCGCCGTGCCCTTCGGCATGACGCCGCAGGAACTGGTGAACTGGTACTACCACGGCGAAGGCCACGCGCTGCATGACGAGCTGGGCCAGATCTTCGGCCTGAAATCCTTCATCGGCGGCAACACCGGCCCGCAGGCCGGCGGCTGGTTCAACAAGGAAATCAAAGGCCCCGAGGACTTCAACGGCCTCAAGTTCCGGATGCCGGGCCTGGGCGGCAAGGCGCTGGGCAAGCTGGGCGCCTCGGTGCAGAACATCCCGGGCTCCGAAGTGTATCAGGCGCTGTCCTCCGGCGCGATCGACGGCACCGAGTGGATCGGCCCCTGGGCGGACGAGAAGGCCGGCTTCCAGGAAATCACCAAGACCTACTACACTGCGGGCTTCCACGAGCCGGGCGCGGCGCTGTCGGTTGCCACCAACCGCGAGGTCTTCGAAGGCCTGTCGCCTGCGCATCAGAAGATCATTGAGATGGCATCGGCCGCCGGCCACCAGTGGAGCTTGGCGCAGTTCATGAACAACAACGGTGCAGCGCTGCAGCGCTTGCAGTCCGGCGGCGTGAAGACCCTGGAATTCCCGGAAAGCGTCTGGAGCGCCTTCGGCCAGGCCACCAAGGAAACCCTGGACGAGTTCATGGGCGACGAGCTGTTCGCGAAAATCCGCAACAGCGTCGAATCCTCGATGAAAGCCTCCTCCGGCTGGATCACCAAATCCGAAGGCGCCTACCGCGTTCAGCGCGACCGCGTCCTGGGCTGATCCGCCTGACCGGCATCAACCGGATCCTCCGCCAGCGGGCGGGGGATCCTTTTCCAGTTGCATGACGCGGGCAACGGACGGCCACCGGGCCGCGTTCCGGACCCGCCGCAGCAAAGACCCCCGGGGGAAACATGCAGGAAGAGAGTGGCCTCACCTTCTTCGGCGCCATAGCGGGCGGATTGCTCTGGCTGGTCCAGAACATCGCCGGCGCCTTCTATAACTTCGGCTATGCCGTCACCCACCCGCAGCTCTGGCTCGACTGGTCCGACAAGGCCTCGATCATGCGCTTCGTCTATTACGGCGGCTCGGTCGAGTTCTTCTTTGTCGTCTTCACCGCCTTCCTGGTGCTGACCGCCATCGGAATTTACTTCCGCGGCTTCATGTGGGGCATGGTCCGCGGGCTGGAGGGGATGGCCAACACCGTCGGCCGCTTCTTTGCCTGGGCGGGCCTGCTGATGGTTTTGCAGCAGATCATCATCGTCTTCATGCAGCGGGTGTTCGCGCGGCCCGACATCAGTTTCGGCTTTGGCATTCCGTTTAGCCAGGACATCAGCTGGTTTGCCGAAGAACTGAAGTTCTACAATGCCTTGGTGGTTTGCCTTTGCGTGACCTACACCTTTGTGCAGGGCGGCCATGTGCGGGTGGACCTGATCTATTCCGGCATCAGCTTCCGGGCCAAGAAGGTCGTCGACATGCTCGGTTCCTTGCTGTTCATGATGCCCGCCGCGGTGCTGACCTGGATGTACGGCTGGTTCTTCCTGTGGCGGCACCTGATCGTTCCGAAACCCTCGGCCTCGGACACGCTCGACCGGCTGGTGATGAAATCCCGCGCCCTGCGCTGGAACGTGGAAACCATCGGCTTCAGCCCCAACGGGTTCAACGCCTATTTCCTGTTCAAGATCCTGCTGATTGCCTTTGCTGGCCTGGTGTTCCTGCACGCCATCGCCTTCTTCTACCGCTCCTTCCTGGAGTTCGTCGAAGGCCAGGGCAGTGAAAACAAATACCTCGACAAGGACAGCCTTGGAGAGGGTGAAGAAGCCTACGAAGGCACGCACTAAGGGGACGTCGGAAAATGCTATTTGGACTTGATGGCGTCGAGATCGGCCTGCTCATCGTATTCTTCTGCCTCTTCGGGGGCATTCTCTCCGGCTTCCCGGTGGCCTTTGCCATCGGCGGCGCCGGGATCATCTCCTTCGGGATCATCGCCGCGCTGGACAGCGCCGGCATCCTGATCCACCAGGCCATCGACACCTCGTCGCAGGCCTACCGCGATCTGCTGAACTCAGGCGTGCGGCCGGACAAGGTCTCAGTATTCCGGTATCCGGATTTGCCAAGACTAGCCGAACCGGTGTTTGCACAGGGCTGGGAAGTTGCGCTGGACCGCAACGTCTCCTTCATCGTCAACCGGATGAACGAGCGGGTGCTGGCAGGGGCGTCGATCGAGACCCTGCTGGCGGTGCTGATGTTCGTGCTGATGGGCATCACCCTGGAGCGCTCCAAGATCGCCAACGACCTGCTGACCACCATGGCGCGCGTGTTCGGCCCGCTGCCGGGCGGCCTGGCGGTGTCGATTGTTGTGGTGGGCGCGTTCCTGGCGGCCTCCACCGGCATCGTCGGCGCCACCGTGGTGACCATGGGCCTCTTGGCCCTGCCCACCATGCTGCGCAACAACTACTCGCCGGAGCTGGCGACCGGCGTGATCGCGGCCTCGGGCACCCTGGGCCAGATCATCCCGCCCTCCATCGTGATCGTTCTTCTCGGGACCCTGGCAGGCGACCTTTACTCCACCGCGCAGGAAACCCGCGCGATGGAGGCCGGCTGCTCCGATGCGCTCACCTACCTGGGCGAACCGGCGGTGGTCTCGGTCGGCACCCTGTTCCAGGCGGCGCTTCTGCCGGGCATCCTGCTGGCGCTGCTCTATGCGCTTTATGCCTTCGGCTATGCGCTGCTGAACCCGCACAAAGCACCGGCCGTGGCGATGGAGCCGGGCACCGGCGAGGTCATCACCCGCAATGAGGGCCTGATCTGGTTCCTGGGCGTGCCTGCCGCGATTATCGGCGGCGCGATCCTGCTGAACAGCTTCAACGTGACCGGCAGCCAGAACATCACTGTCTCCACTTTCTCGGACGCCGGTGAGACCGCATCCCTGCGCACCAATGTCGGCGCAGAATGCAAGGCCTCGATGATCGAGCTGCACGGGCAGGAAGCCTGGGATGCCGCGGTCGAAGAGCAGAAGGCCATTAGCGATGCGGGCGGCGTGTCCTTGGCCAAGCGGCTGAGCGATGAGGAAATCGCCGCCGCCCGCGAAGCCAAGATCGCCTCGGCCGCGCCGATCGGCACCGGCATCACCGTGATCATGGTGCTGCTGGGCCTGGTGCTGGCCTTCGGCCGCGGCGTGGCGCCTTCGCGCGATGCCAAGCCGCTGATCCTTGGCGCCATCGGCATCCTGCTGATCGCGCTGGTGGATCTGGTGGCGATTGCGCCGACCACCTCCGCAGGTGTCACCGTGCTGTGGATTGCCTTGCCGCTCCTGCTGGCGCTCTGGGGCTGCCGCGAGGCCGCGGCCCGCTGCGCCAAAAACGATCTGATCCGGGTGGTGTTCCCGCCGCTGGTGCTGATCGTTGCGGTGCTCGGCTCGATCCTGGGCGGCATCACCAACCCGACGCCGGCTGCGGCGCTGGGGGCAGGCGGCGCCATCATGCTGGCGGCCTACCGCAAGCTGCAGGACGAAGGCAAATCGGGCAGGATCATCATCTGGTCCACCTTCGCGGTGATGATCTGCATCCTGATCGGCATGAACTTCGACCTGCGGGTGAACCAGGGCGGCGTGTCGGTGGAAAGCTGGATCGCCTTCTTTGCCGCCTATACGATGTACCTCTATGCGCTGTTCGGGCTGCTCTATGGCTGCTGGGTGCTGTTCCGCTCCGGCGTGCTGACACCTGTGGTGCGGGAAACCGCCAAGGTGACCTCGATGGTCTTCACCATCCTGATCGGCTCGCAGCTGCTCAATCTGGTGGTGATCTCCTTCGGCGGCGAGCACTACATCCAGCAGTTCCTGAAGAGCTTCGACAATGAGATGACGGTCTTCCTGATCGTTATGCTGGTGCTGTTCTTCCTGGGCTTTGTCCTCGACTTCCTGGAGATCATCTACATCGTGATCCCGATTGTCGGCCCGGTGATCTATGGCGGGTCGTTCGACCCCAAGTGGGTGACCATCATGGTGGCGGTGAACCTGCAGACCTCGTTCCTGACGCCGCCCTTCGGCTTCGCGCTGTTCTACCTGCGCGGGGTGGCGCCGAAGGAGGTCACGACGGCCCATATCTACCGCGGGATCGTGCCCTTCGTGCTGATCCAGGTGGTGGGCATCGGCATCCTCTGGGCGTTCCCGTCGATCGTGACCATCGTGCCGTCGCTGATCCCGAACTGATCCGGACAGCAGGATAAGAAACGAAGAGGGGCCCCAAGCGGGCCCCTTTGCATGTCTGAACCGGGCAGGGGTTCTGCCCCGCAGGCAGGGATGAAGGAGGGGCGCTGCCCCTCTGCGCGCGGCGCGCGCATTCACCCCGGAGTATTTTCAGAAAGATGAAAAGGGTGGGCGCAGGCCTCAGGCGAACTGCAGCAGGTCCCAGCGGTTGCCGAAGGGATCGCGCCACACGGCGACGGTGCCATAGGGCTCATGCCGCGGCTCTTCCTCGAAGATTACCCCCTTGGCCAGCATCGCGGCATGGTCGCGGGCAAAATCATCGGTCGCCAGGAACAGGCCGACACGGCCGCCGAACTGGTTGCCGATCACGGCCTCCTGCTCGGCCCCTTCAGCGCGGGCCAGAATCAGGCTGCCCTGTTGCGCGCCGGGCGGCAGGATGCGGACCCAGCGCTTGCGGCCCTGGTCCACGTCCTCGGCCAGCTGCCAACCCAGCCGGCCGCAGTAAAAGGCGATGGCGGCGTCGTAGTCCGGCACCACCAGCGAGACGGCATGGAGGAATTGCATCAGCGTTTCTTGTGAATCGGCTGCTCGGGCAGCTGGATATTGGCGACCTGCTCGGCAATCGGATCGGTCGACAGCGGGTGGCTGGCGGTCTCGAACTGCGACGGGTCGGTCATCTTCTTCCATTCGCTCTGGTGATAGATCTCCAGGCCGGAAAACTTCGCCTTGTAGCCCATCTTCTGGCTGCCGGGCACCCAATAGCCGAGGTAGACGTAAGGCAGGCCAGCCTCCCGCGCGATCTGGATGTGGTCGAGGATCATGAAGGTGCCGAGCGAGTCCTGCGGCCGGTCCGGGGCGTAGAAGGAATAGACCATGCTCAGGCCGTCCTCCAGCACATCGGTCAGCGACACCGCGGTCAGCTCGCTGCTGCCCGGCACCGCATATTCCACCACCCGGCTGCGCACCGGGGTTTCCTCGATCATCGCGGCGTATTCGAACACGTCCATATCGGCCATGCCGCCATCGGCGTGGCGGCTGTCCAGATAGCTGCGGAACAGGGCAAACTGGTCCTCGGTCGCCCAGGGCGAGGTGGCGCGCCGCTCCAGATGCGCGTTGCGCTTCAGGGTGCGTTTCTGGCTGCGGCTGGGGCGGAAGGCCTCCACGTCGATCCGCGCCGACAGGCAGGCGGAACATTCCGAGCAGGACGGCCGGTAGAGCACATTCTGCGACCGGCGGAACCCCTGCTGGCTGAGGCTGTTGTTGAGCTGATCGACTCCGTCGCCCTGCAGCGCGGTGAACAGCTTGCGCTCCATCCGGCCCTCCAGATAGGGGCAGGGCTGCGGCGCAGTCACATAAAACTGCGGGGCAATGGGAAGGGTATGGCGCATCGGAACCCGTCGGCAGTTTCGCGGAACAGGCGGAACAGATCGCCTGCGGTCCTGAGGATGATAGCAACGCGGTTCCGGTGCGCCAAGCGGTCTTGTGGAAAATGGTTTAACGCTGTCTTGCCGGTTTCATTCAAACCCGACGGTTCAGCATCACCGTGCCCAGGAAATGGTCGGTCAGCCCCTGTCCGCGCGAGGAGGTCAGCATCAGGATCACCGAGATCACCTGCAAGACCGGCAGCGCCAGCGACAGGGTGTAGCCTGCGGTGTGCAGCGCAGCCATGCCGCTGTCGAGCCGCTGGCCGGATCCGTCGCGCAGCTCGATACCCGCAAAGCGCATGCCCCAGGTGGCGGAGCCGTTGGCGATGGTCACGGTGCGGTAGGCAAAGCCGACTGCCAGATACAGCAGCGGCCAGATCAACAGGCCGGTGAAGGCGGTCAGCACCACCGCGCCGGCGCTGAGGCCGAAGATCAGGATGCTGTCGATGATCCAGGCGATCAGCCGCTTGGCGGGGACAGACGCATAGAATTCTGCCTGGTAGTCGGGATCGGGCAGGGCAGTCATCAAGGGGTCCTTTGCTGCGAGAGGCATGAGGAAGCCCCGCCCGGACGGGCAGGCGGGGCAGCCGGAGGGGCAGGGGTCAGTGGCGCTTGGGTTCGTCCTGGTCCCCGTCTTCGCCCTCCAGGTCTTCGCTGGCGGCCGCATGGGCGCGCTCATCCATGAACTGGTCGAACTCGGCCTTGTCCTTGGCTTCGCGCAGGCGGTTCAGGAAGGCCTCGAAATCGTTCTGTTCCTGTTCCAGGCGGCGCAGGGTGTCGGCCTTGTAGGCGTCAAAGGCGCTGTTGCCGGAGGGTTTCATCGCCGAGTAGCCATGCCGGGCCCAGGACTTGCGGTGGCGGCAGGAGGATTTGCTGAACATGCGTTTGCTCCAGATCATGTAGAAGAGAAGGGCGAAGCCAACCGGCCAGAAAAACACGAAGCCCAGCACCATGACGGCGATCCAGGCGCCCTTGCCCTTGCTGTCCAGCCAGGCTTCGCTGCGGGAAAACCAGCCCTGCACCGGGGCAGCAGGGGCGGTCGGGGTGAAACTCGTCATCGGGGTCCTCCAGGTTGCGGGTGAATGTAAATCTCTTTCACATGACTGCATATCGGAAGCCGCCCGGGGGCTTTCAAGCCCTCATGTAAATCTTTTTCACATTTTTGCGGCGGCTGAGGAGGAAAGGCGCGGAAACCGGCAGAAAACAACGGTCTTCACGCTGTATTGCGCCGGAAAATCAGCGGGAGAGGATGGTCGGTTATGCTCCGGTTGCGTAGCCGGATGAGGGGCTGTGGCAGCAACACCGCCGTTGCTTGAACCCGGCCAACAAAACACAGGCCGGCCCAGGCAGGCCCTGGCAACAAAAAACACTCTTTACTTCGAAACGGCTCCGAAACGGGAGCATAACCGTAACGTTAAAGATACTTTAAAATTGGATCTTTACCTATTCGGGTATTCCTGACCCGGGGTAAACCTATGCGGCAGCGCGGCAATTCTGCCATTGACGCGCCCCGGCCTGCGGCACAGTCTCGGGGCATGACATCTGGACTGACGATTTCCCGCATTCCCCGCCCCTACGACCCGGAGCTTGGCGCCGAGGCGCGTGCGCTGGTGCCGGCCTTGTCCGGCGATCTGGCGGAACTGGTGGCGGGGGCCTGCGGGTCCAGCCCCTACCTGAAAGAGCTGACAGACCGCGAGGCGGACTGGCTGCCGGAGGCGCTGCACGATCCGGATGGCGCGCTGCGGCAGGTTTTTGCGGAGTGCCGCGCGCTGGAGGCGGCGCAGCTGAAGCCCGGGTTGCGCCAGGCCAAGCGGAGGCTGGCGCTCCTGACCGCGCTGTGCGACCTCAGCGGCGGCTGGAGCCTGGAGCAGGTGACCGGGGCGCTGACGGATTTCGGGGCGCTTTGCGCGGATGTTGCGGCCAAGGCGGAAATCGCCAGCCTGATCCGCCGCAAAAAACTGCCCGGCCTGACAGAGGACGACGTGGTGACCGCGGGCGGCCTGACCATTCTGGCGATGGGCAAGATGGGCGCGCATGAGCTCAACTACAGCTCCGACATCGACCTCATCTGCCTGTTCGACGAAACCCGCTTCGACCCGGATGACTTCTACGAGGCGCGTCAGGGCATGGTGCGCGCGACCAAGAACATGTGCGCCGCGCTCAGCGACCGCACCGGCGACGGCTATGTGTTCCGTACCGACCTGCGGCTGCGCCCGGATCCGGCGGTGACCCCCGTCTGCCTGGCGATGGAAGCGGCGGAGCGGTATTACGAAAGCCTGGGCCGCACCTGGGAACGCGCCGCCTATATCAAGGCGCGCGCCTGCGCCGGCGACATTGCCGCGGGGGAGCGGTTCCTCAACACCCTGCGCCCCTTCGTCTGGCGGCGGCATCTGGACTTTGCCGCGATCCAGGACGCCCACGACATCCGCCTGCGCATCCGCGAGAACAAGGGCACCGGCGGCGCGCTCAACGTGCCGGGCCACGACATGAAACTGGGCCGCGGCGGCATCCGCGAGATCGAGTTCTTCACCCAGACCCGCCAGCTGATCGCCGGCGGGCGCGACGAGGACTTGCGCCTGCGCGGCACAGTGGAAGGGCTGGCGGCGCTGGCCGGCAAGGGTTGGGTGCCGGCGGAGGTCGCCGGTACGCTCAGCGCCCATTACCGTGCCCACCGCGAGGTCGAGCACCGCATCCAGATGGTGCATGACGCCCAGACCCACAAGATGCCCAAGTCCGAGGATGGCATCGCCCGTATCGCCTGCCTGATGGACCGCGGCCCGGCAGAGCTGCAGGCCGAAATCAGAACCCGCCTGGAAGAGGTGCATGAGCTGACCGAGGGATTTTTCTCTCCCGGCGCGTCGCCGCCCCCGGCTGACCTGCCGGAGGAGACCGCGGAGCTGGACGGCGCCATCATCGCCCGCTGGCCCACCTATCCGGCGCTGCGCTCGTCGCGCGGGGCGCGGATCTTCGAAGGGCTGAAGCCGGAGCTGCTGTCCCGCGTTGCCAAAACCGCCAAGCCGGCGGAAACCCTGCTGGCGCTGGATGGCTTCCTGGCCGGGCTGCCCGCGGGGGTGCAGCTGTTCTCGCTGTTCGGCGCCAACCCGCAGCTGATCGACCTGCTGATCGACATCGCCGGCACCTCCAGCGACCTGGCCGCCTTTCTGTCACGCAACTCCGGCGTCTTTGATGCGGTGATCGGCGGCTCCTTCTTCGACCCCTGGCCGGGCGCGGCAAAGCTGCGGGCTGAGCTGAAGGCGCGGCTGCAGCAGGAGGACGACTATGAAACCCGGCTCGACGCCACCCGCCGCTGGTGCAAGGAATGGCATTTCCGCATCGGCGTGCACCATCTGCGCGGGCTGATCGACGGCCACCAGGCCGGCGCCCAGTATGCCGAGCTTGCAGAGGTGGTGATCGCCGGCATCGCGCCGGAGGTGGTGGCGCATTTCTCCGGGAAACACGGGCCCCCGCCGGGCCGCGGCGCCGCGGTGCTGGCAATGGGCTCGATGGGGGCGGGGCAGATCAACTCGCAGTCCGACCTCGACCTGATCGTGATCTACGATCCCGAAGGGGTGGAAATGTCGGAGGGCAAGCGCCCGCTGGCCACACGCCCCTACTTCGCGCGCCTGACCCAGGCCTTTGTCACCGCGCTGTCGGCACCGATGGCGCAGGGCCGCCTTTATGAGGTCGACATGCGGCTGCGCCCGTCGGGCACACAGGGCCCGGTGGCGGTCAGCCTGGCCGGCTTCACGCTCTACCAGCAGAATGAGGCCTGGGTGTGGGAGCACCTGGCCCTGACCCGCGCCCGCACCATTGCAGGCGATGCCAGCCTGACCGCCGAGATCGAGGATTTCCGCGCAGGCTTCCTGTCGGAGCCGCGCGAGCGCGGCAAGGTTCTGCGCGAGGTGGCCCAGATGCGCGAGCGGCTGGCCGCTGCCAAGACGCCGGCGGGCGTCTGGGATGCCAAGAACGGCGCGGGGCGGATGATGGACATCGAGCTGCTGTCGCAGGCCGGCGCGCTCACCTCCGGTTCAGCTTCCCGCGATGTGGCCTCCGGACTTGCGGGCGCTGTCGCTGCCGGGTGGCTGAATGACGCGGATGCAGAATACCTCGCCGCCGGATACCGGCTATTCTGGTCCGTGCAATGCGCAGCACGGCTGCTCTCCGCCAAGGCCATCGAGGCCGAAACCATGGGCGAGGGCGGGGCGCAGTTCCTCTGCCGCACCACCGGCTATGCCCGGCTGGAGACGCTGGAGCAGGAGCTGCAGGACCGCTACAGCCGCTGCGCAGCGCTGATTGGCGAAACCTTGGAAAGGGAAGCGGCGGATGAAGAAGGGCAGCACTGAACAGGACCCGCGCGGTCTGATCTACGAGGCCTACCGGATCGAAGGCATCACCGATGCCCAGTGCCGCAGCATCTTTTTTGACTGGGCCCTGGGCATGGATGCGGCCCGCGACAGCCGCACCGATATCCAGACGCTGCTGGAACTGTACGGCAACGGCCAGCCGGAGCATCCGATGACCACGGTGCTGCGTGATGGGCTGCAGGGCGCGGAAAAACCCCGCCGCCGAGGCGGCTGGCGCTCGCGCGAGCGCTAAAGCCGCACCGGGGCCGGTCCCGGGCGCCCTTTCGGATTTCAGCGGCTCAGGGTCTCAACAGACAGGATCGTCGGCAGGTGCCGGGCGATTTCGCTCCAGCTTGCGCCTTCGTCGAAGCTTGCAAAGACTGAGCCCGAGTTGGTGCCGAAATAGACACCCGCCGCAGCATCTGTGGCCATGGCCTGGCGCAGCACGGTGAAGAAACACGCGCCCTGCGGTAGCCCGTCGCGTTTGGCCTGCCAGGTCCCGCCGCCATCGGCGGACTTCCAGACCGCCGCCGAGGCCTCCGGCGGAAACCGCCCGGCCGCATCGCCGTTCAGCGGCAGCACCCAGATCGTATCCGGATCCCGGGGATGCACGGCAATCGGAAAGCCGAAGGTGGAGGGCAGCCCGGCGGTGATATCGCTCCAAGTGCGCCCGCCGTCGGTGCTGCGGTAGGTGCCGTGGTGGTTCTGCTGATAGAGCAGATCACCGGGGCCGCGCTGCATGTTGTGCACGCAGTGGCCGGTTTCGCCGTTGCGCGGTGCCGCGGGGTGATGGAGCTCGGTGCAGACCGTGTCATTGGATAGGCGGTTGCGGCGCTCCCAGCTTTTCCCGCCATCCTCCGAGGCAAAAACCCCCGCCGCGGATATGCCCAGCCACAGTTTGTCCGCGTTCTCCGGGTCGCTCAGCATCGTGTGCAGAACCAGCCCGGCCGCGCCGGGGTTCCAGCTTTCGCGCGATGGATGGCTGTCGAGCGCGGCATTCCTCTCCCACGTCCTGCCGCCATCCTTGCTGGACAAAAGCGCCGCCGGATTGGTGCCCGCAAAAAGAACACCATGGGCGCTGTGCAGCGACCACACGGCCTTGAGATCCTCAAACGGGACCTCGGTGGGTTCCCAATCGAAGAACGCCGCCGTTTCCGGGTCCGCGGCCGCCCATTCATCGATCTGCCCGTTTGACAGCTTGCAAAGCTCCCAGGTCTCGCCATCGGCAGAACGCCAGACCCCGGCGCCAGGCCAGTCGCCGCCGCCGCCGGCCCACATCATGCCGCTGTCCGGATCGCCGATCACATGATTGATGCACCAGCCGCCGCAGTGCGGGCCTGAGACCGACCAGTCGCTGCCGTCCGGGGTCAGAACAAAGGCGCCTTTGGTGGTGCCGAGAAGAAGTCTTGCGGATACGGTCATGGCTGTCCTCCGGCGCCAAGGCTACCACAGGCCTTGGCCGGTGTCGCATCCGCGGCAGCGGCCGAACGGGGCAGCAGTATTGGCGCAGCCAGGCGCGAAAGTTCCGGGATGCGGGGCCACGCGGCCCCTTTTCCTGTTCCGGGCTTAAGGATAAGAGAAACCCCATGACAGCCTCCCCAGATGCGCTCCAGCGCCCCCGCGTGAAAATGAAACCCAAGTCCAACGCCCGCGCCATCCGGCACGGGTTCCCCTGGGTCTATGCCAACGAACTGGTGACCGACCGCCGCACCCGCAAGCTGGCGCCCGGCACCCTGGCGGTGCTGGAGGACGAGGCACAGCGCCCGCTGGGGCTGGTGTCGGTCAATCCCGAAAGCAAGATCATCGCCCGGATGCTCGACCGCGACCCGGAGGCACAGATCGATCAGACCTGGTTCGCGGCCCGCCTTTCGCGCGCGCTGGAAATGCGCGAACGCTTGTATGACGCGCCCTTCTACCGGCTGGTGCATGCCGAATCCGACGGTCTGCCCGGCGTGGTGATCGACCGCTTCGGCGGTACTTGCGTGGTGCAGCCCAACGCCGCCTGGGCCGAGGCGCATCTGGACATTCTCGCGGCAGCTTTGGCCGAGGTGACCGGTGCCGAGGTGATCCTGAAAAACGCCTCCGGCCGCACCCGCGGGCTGGAAGGGCTGGATGACGTGAACCAGACCCTGCGGGGCGAGGCGCCTGCAGCGCCGGTGCCGGTGGTGATGAACGGCGCCATTTATATGGCCGACCTCACCGGCGGCCAGAAGACCGGGTTGTTCTTCGACCAGCGCGAAAACCACGCCTTTGCCGCGCGCCTGACCGCGCCCGGCGCCAAGGTGCTGGACGTGTTCTCCCACGTCGGCGGCTTTGGCCTGGCGATGCTGGCAGGCGGGGCAGGGCACGCCACCTGCGTCGACGGTTCCGCCGCGGCGCTGGACCTGGCCGCGCAAGGCGCCGAGGCCGGCGGTTTCAAGGACAAATTCACCGCCCGCCAGGGCGACGCCTTCGACGTGCTGGCGGCGCTGGGGGAAGAGGGCGAAAGCTTCGACGTCGTCATCTGCGACCCGCCCGCCTTTGCGCCCTCGAAACAGGCGCTGGAGGCCGGCCTGCGCGCCTATGAACGCGTTGCCAAACTGGCCGCCCCGCTGGTGAAACCCGGCGGCTACCTCGGCCTCTGCTCCTGCTCGCACGCTGCCGACCTCGCCAGGTTCCGCAACGCTTCGGCCCGCGGCATCGGCAAAGCGGGCCGCCGCGGCGCGCTGATCCACACCGGATATGCCGGCCCCGACCACCCGCAACTGCCGCAGCTGGCCGAAAGCGGCTATCTCAAGGCCGTGTTCTTCCGGCTGGACTGACGCGGGTGAAGCTGCTTCTCGACACTTGCGTTCTCTACCCGACGGTGATGCGGGAGATGCTGCTGGGCGCGGCGCGCCTCGGCCATTTCACCCCGCTCTGGTCCGCGCGGATTCTCGGCGAATGGGAGCGCGCGGCGCTGAAGCTCGGCCCCGAGGGCGCGGCGCAGGCAGCGGCAGAGATCGCCCTGATCCGCGCCCATTGGCCCAAGGCGGAGGTTCCCCCGGCACCGGGCATCGAATCCCGCCTCTGGCTGCCCGACAGCGCCGACACCCATGTGCTGGCCGCCGCAATCGCAGGCCACGCCGATGCCATCGTCACCGTCAACAACAAGGACTTTCCGCGCCACACCCTGGCCGAGGAAGGTCTGGACCGTATGGGCCCGGATGAGCTGCTTTACGGGATCTGGCTGCAGGACAGCACCGGCATGGAGGCGCTGGGAACCCAGGTTCTGGCCGAAGCCAACCGCCTGTCGGGCGGCAGCTGGGAAATCCGCCCGCTGCTGAAGAAAGCCCGGCTGCCGCGGCTCGCCAAGGCCCTCTCTTCTTCTTTGTGAAAATACTCCGGGGAGTTTGAGGGGCCGCCCCCTCAACGCCGCTGCGGTCTCAGCCCTTGGCCCATTTGTCTTCCAGCCGCTCCAGCGCGGCGATGCGCTCTTCGGTTTTGGGGTGGCTCATCAGCCAGGCCGGCGCCATGCCCGCGCGCGCCTGTGTCAGCTCCTCCAGCTTGGCAAACAGGCTTTTCTGCGGTGCCAGGCCAATGCCAGCCTTGGTCAGCAGCGCGGCGGCATATTCATCGGCCTCATACTCATCGCCGCGCGACAGCCGTGCCGCCAGCAGCGAGGTCAGAACCCCGGCGATCCACGGCCCGATAAAGGGGATATAGCGGCCCAGGATCATCATCAGCGCGGTGCGCAGCGCATTCTGGCCGGAAAAGTCGATCATCCGTTTCCGCGCGTGCCCCAGCGCCACATGGCCCAGCTCATGGGCGATGACGGAGGCCATCTCCTCGGCGCTCACCTCGCCGTTCTGGTACTTGCGGTAGAACCCGCGGGTGATGAAGATCCGCCCGTCCGGTGCTGCCAGCCCGTTCACCGGGTCGACCTCGTAGATATGCACCGGTATGCGGGCCACATTCAGCGCTGCCGCCAGCCGGTCGGTCAACTGCTTCAGCCTGGGGTCGGCCAGCTCGGTCGAGCGCTGGTCAAGCTCCCGGTGGGTGCGCCAGATCGAAATCCGGTACATCACAAGGCCATAGGCAACGGCCAGCAGAATGGGCAAGAGGCGCAGCATGCCTCAGATATGGGCCGGAACGGGCGGCAGCGCAAGGCGTGCCGCCCGCCCGAAGCTTCAGGATGCCAGCCAGTAGTAAAGCGGCAGCCCGACGGTGATGTTGAACGGGAAGGTCACCCCCAGCGACAGCGTCAGGTAAATGCCCGATTCCGCCTTGGGCAGGGCGATCTTCATCGCCGCGGGCACCGCGATGTAGGAGGCCGAGGCCGCCAGCACCATCAACAGGAACAGGCTGCCGCTGCCCAGCCCGACGGCCCAGCCCGCGCCATAGGCCAGCAGCGCGCCGATCACCGGCATCGCGGCGCCGAAGACAAACAGCCCCGGCGACAGCATCTCCCGGTTCTTGATCAGGCTGCGGCCCGCCGACAGGCCCATGTCCAGCAGGAACAGGCACAGGATGCCGGTAAAGGGGGTGACGATGAAGGGGGCAATCAGCTCCATCCCCTTGCCGCCGGTAATGGCGCCGATGGCAAAGGCACCCAAGAGCAGCACCACCGAGCCATTGGCCAGCAGCTCGCGCCAGAAGCCTTCCGGCCGCTCGCCGTTGCTGCCCGTGCTGTGCGCCAGCCACAGCGCCGACAGGATCGCAGGCACCTCCATCGCCGCGGCCACCGCCACCATGTAGCCGTCATAGACCACCCCGGTCAGCTCCAAGAGGCTGGTTGCGGTGACAAAGGTCACGATGGAGATCGAGCCGTAATGCCCGGCCACCGCCGCCGCGTTCAGGGGATCAAGCCGCGTCAAAACCTTAAGCAGCGTAAAGGCGATGAAGGGCAGCAGGAACGACAGCGCCACCCCCGCCAGGATGGTGGCAAACAGATCCGGGCTCAGCCCGTGCTCGGCCAGGCTGGCGCCGCCCTTGAAGCCGATCGCCAGCAGCAGATACAGCGACATGAACTTGGCCGCGCCTTCCGGGATCGACAGGTCGCTGCGGGCAAAGGCGGCAATCAGGCCAAGGGCAAAGAACAGGATCGTGGGCACCAGCAAACTGCTGGCCAGGGTTTCGAGGGCGGTAGGCATCTGTCTCTCCATTCCGGTTTTTGCCCTCATGAATTGCACTGCAGCATAGTTCCAATATATTGTATCTAATCTTCACATAGTTTCAGGTTATGAAATGCGTCCAACCCTGCGTCAGCTCGAATACATCGTCGCCGTGGCCCGGCTGGGCCAGTTCGGCCTGGCAGCCGAAGCGCTGAATGTCAGTCAGCCCAGCCTGTCGGCGCAGATATCCGCGGTGGAGGAGGATCTTGGCACCCGCCTGTTCAAACGCGGCCGCGCCGGCGCCCAGCCCACCGCCATGGGGGCAGAGGTGATCCGCCGCGCCCAGCGGATTCTGGGGGAGGTCGATGACCTGCGCGCTGCCGTCACCGGCGGCGTGCCGTTCGGCGGGCGGCTGCGTCTGGGGGTCTTGCCCTCGATCGGGCCCTATTTGCTGCCCAAGGCGGTCAGCGCCATCCACCGCACCCAGCCCAGCCTGCGCGTCATCGTGCGCGAGGAAAACACCCGCGACCTGGAGCAGGGACTGAAGGCCGGGCGGTTCGACATGATCATCTCCACGCCTGAGGACCACCCCAACACCCACCAGGTGCGGCTGTTCAGCGAACGGCTGTGGATCGCCGCTGCGCTGGACGATCCGCTGGCGGCAGAAAGCGGGCCTGTCGATGGCAACTCCTTGCGCGGCCGCATTTTTCTGACCCTCGACAGCGGCCACCGGCTGTCGCGCATCGTCTATGCGCTGGCTTCCGGCTTCGGCGGCGTGGTGGCGGACGATTATGAGGGTACCAGCCTCGATTCGATCCGCCTCATGGCGGCCTCCGGTGCGGGAGTCGCGGTCTTGCCGGAGCTCTATACCCTGCGCCAGCCGCAGGGCCACAGCGAGGTGATCTTCCGCCCGCTTGCGGCCGAGGGCGCCAGCCGCGACATCGCGCTGCTGCAGCGGGCCGGGGAGGAGAGCCAGACCGGCACCGCCTTTGTCAGCGCCGCGCTGCTGGATGTGGCGCGCGGCTTCGGCCTGAACATACGGGAGGCAGACCCCGCCGCCAGCCCTGACGGCCAGTGATAGCGGCCATGCAAAAACCGCACTCGCCGCACTGCCCTGCATCCAGTATGGGGAGCGTTCCCAAAGGCACCAGATAACAACGGCTTCCGGCACATGGCACCGCTTTCACAGCTCCGCAATATCGCCGACACCGGCGAGACCCTGCACCGCAGCGGCTGTGCGCCCTACAAGATCGAGAAATACCTGCAGTTCTATGCCCGCAAGCAGGGCATCAACGTGATCGTGCAGGCCACGCCCACGTCGATTTCCTGCCAGTTCCCGGACGAGGACAACCAGTTCATCATCCGCAGGCTGGAGCCCGCGCAGATCAACCTCAGCCTGCTGGCCCGCACCATCATCCGCATCAACGCGGTGGAGGACCCGGGGATCGAGGAGCCGGGCCGCTATCCCGGCTGGCTGATCATGCTGGCCAATATCGCCATCCCGCCCGCCTTCCTGACTCTGATCGGCAGCGCCCTGACCACCATCGCGCTGTCGGCGGTGCTGGGGTTCCTGGTCTGGCTCTGCCAGCTGTTCTGCCGCGGCGACCGGGTGATCCTGGTTGAGTTCCTGTCGGCGCTGGTCGCGGGGCTGGCGGTTTCGCTGGTCAGCAGCATGGGGGTAGAGGTGCCGGTCTGGGGCACCTGCATCGCCGCCATCGTGCTGTTCGTGCCGGGGCTGTCGATTGCCAACTCCTTGGAATGCCTTGCCTTCAACGACGTGATTTCCGGCTCCAGCCTGTTTGCCCAGTCGATCTTTGTGCTGATGAAACTGTTCATCGGCATCTACATCGGCGTCAGCATCGGCGCCGCGCTGTGGGGGGCAGCGCCGCAGGTGGAGAACGTGAACGGCGTCTTGTGGTGGATGCCCTATCTGGCGCTGCCGGCGCTGTCATTCTCGATCGGGGTGATCTTCAACGCCCGCATGGTCGACATCCTGCGGGCGCTGCCGGTCACCGTGCTGGGCATGTGGGGGCCGCTTTATCTCGGCTTCGGCGGCGGCTGGATCGTCGGCACCTGGGTCACCGCCATGTGCATCACCCTTTACGGCACCTGGCTCGCCAAGACGCTGAACCTGACCGGTGCCATCTATATCGTGCAGGGCATCCTCATTCTGGTCCCCGGCAGCCGGGTGCTGATGAGCGCAACCCAGTCGCTGTTCAACGAGACCCTGATGGCGGATGCCAGCATCGGCCTGTCGGCGCTCCTGATGTTCTCGGCCATCGTGGCGGGGCAGGTGACGGCGCTGGCGCTCTATTCGCAGAAGAACCGCAACCTCGCCAGCTAGGCGCATCGCTGCCTGCATGCCGCTCCGGCAGCAGCGCACACTGTGTCCCTCGGGCCGGCCCTCCGTCAGGTCCAGCGCACGGCTGAGCGCGCCCGGCAGGCCGCCCGTCCGCAGGGTGTCCTGCGGCGCGCCGCCGCCGGGCTGTCCGGGATTGAAGGGGAACCGGAATGTGTCATGGGCCTTCTGCAGGGCAAGTGCGGAAGGCCCATGACAACACGGGCAGGATGAACCTGCCCTGACCCGGCGCAGGGTAGGGGTGGGGATTCCGCGCCGGGTTTTCTTAATATGTTCGGGGCCGGCAAAGCCGCCCCATGCCAAAACTTCCGGGGCGGCAGGGCCGCCCCGCGGGCCCCGGCCCTAGTTCACACCCAGTTTTTCCGGGAACTCTATATTGATCTCCAGGCTCGACAGCTCGTCGCCGCGCTCCATGCGGATGTCGATCGCCTCGTCGCCGATCTGCATATGGCGGCGGATCACGTCCAGGATCTCGCGCTGCAGCTGCGGCAGGCAGTCGGGACGGGCGCTGCCACTGCCGCTGCGCTCATGCGCCAGCAGGATCTGCAGCCGCTCCTTGGCGGTGCTGGCCGAGGCCTTGCGGGGGCGGAGGGAAAAGCCGAACATCCCTTACACCGCCCGCCGGAACAGCCGCTGCAGCAGGCCGCGGCGGGGATCCGCGGCAATCCGCATCTCGATCTGCTCGCCGATCAGCCGGCCCACCGCGTCCTCATAGGCCGCCGCGGCTGCCGACGGGTCATCCAGCACCACCGGCACGCCGAGGTTGGAGGCGCGCAGCACCGCGGCGCTTTCCGGAATGATGCCCAGCAGCGGCACCGCCAGAACCTCCAGCACGTCCTCCACCGTCATCATCTCGCCGCTGTCGATGCGGGCCTTGTCGTGGCGGGTGATCAGCACCTGCGCCTTGACCGGCTCCGCACCGGCCTTGCTGGCCCGTTCGGTGATGCTGTTCAGCAATCCCAGCACCCGGTCGCTGTCACGCACCGAGGACACCTCGGGATTGGTCACAACGATGGCCTCATCGGCAAAGTGCATCGCCATCTGGGCACCGCGCTCGATCCCTGCAGGGCTGTCGCAGATGATGTAGTCGAACTCCTGGCGCAGCTCGTCCAGCACCTTCTCGACGCCGTCCTTGGTCAGTGCATCCTTGTCGCGGGTCTGCGAGGTCGGCAGCACTGCCAGATTCTCCAGCCGCCGGTCGCGGATCAGCGCCTGCTTCAGCTTGGCATCGCCCTGAATGACGTTGATGAAGTCGAACACCACCCGGCGCTCGCAGCCCATGATCATGTCCAGGTTGCGCAGGCCCACGTCGAAATCGATCACCACCGTCTTGTGGCCGCGCCGCGCCAGTTCGGCGCCGACGGCGGCAGAGGTTGTGGTCTTGCCGACGCCGCCCTTGCCCGAGGTGACCACGATCACCCGGCCCAGCGGCTCTTCCAGTTTCAGGTCCTTGCTCATTGTCCTGCCTTCCTTACCCCAGCGCTTCCACACACAGCCGCCCGTCCTGCAGGAACACCTGCACCGGGCGGTTCAAAAGCTCCGGCTCCAAATTCTCGCTTGTCCGGTAGAGGCCCGCCACTGCCAGCAGCTCCGCATCCAGGCTGCGGCAGAAGATGCGGGCGCTTTCGTCACCCTCGGCCCCGGCCATCGCCCGGCCGCGCAGGCGCCCGTAGACATGGATGCTGCCCCGCGCGATCAGCTCGGCGCCGGAGCTGACCGGCCCGACCACCACCAGGTCGCCGCCCTCGGCCACCACCGTCTGGCCGGAGCGCACCGGCCGGGTGATCAGCACATTCTCCGGCGGGCGCAGTTTCTTGGGGATTTCCCGGCGGGTGCCGGGGCCCGTGTTCAGCGGCGCGTCCTTGCCGCTGGACAGGGCGATCAGACCGGCGTCCTCTGCCGCGGCGGCCTGTTCGGGGGTGGCGTTCTGCACCCCGAAGACCGCCAGGTCCCGGCTGCGCAGGCTGTCCGTCAGGGCGCGGATCTCGGCAGGCCGGTTCAGTCCCGGCGCCTGCGCCAGATCCAGAATCAGCGGCGCGCCGTCAAAGAACTGCGGGCTCCAGCGCAGCTGCGCGTCCAGGGCGGCGTAAAACGCCTGGTCCAGCGGACCGTCCTCGGGCCGCAGGGCAACTGCGGTGAAGTAGCGCCCGCGGATCTGGAACGGCTTCACGCTGGCGGCAGGCGCACTGCCACGGGGTTTTATGTCTTGATGCGGCACGCTCACGCGATGCTCCTGCTCGGGGGTGGCGGGTTTGTTCCGCCGCGTCTTTTCCCCTTGCGTAGCCGTCTGAAGGGCGACGGTTCAACCGCGCTGGCAGGGCTTCGGCGGACAAGCGCCGGCGGCTTTGCCCGGCGGCGGATTTCCGCAGATGATCCGCCTGCGGTTGAGCAGAAAAAGGTTGCCGTTTCCGCCGCCCGCCCGCGGCTACAGTGCCAGCGGCGCCGACCGGCCCGAGGTTTCCAGCTCCCAGCTGGCGGACCAGTCCGCGCCTTGCCGCTCCAGGACCAGATAATTCCGCTCCGCCGCGTAGCGCCCGGCCTGGCCGGGGATCCGGCGGATGCGGATCGGGTGGCCGGGCAGGGGCGCGTCCCCCAGCCAGGACAGCATCCCCAGCACCTTGGCCCAGGCCCGGGGCGGCGCCCGGTGGGAAATGCCGGAGGCGACCAGCTGGTGCAGCACCTTGCCGCCGCCAAGCGCCATCTCGCCGCGCGCGGCCAGGTGGATCTCGCCGGAGATCGCGGTGACCTGCTGGCCGTCCTGCGCCGCCATGTCCCGCAGCAGCCGCAGCATCCGCCGCCAGGAGGCCCGGTGCGCCCGGCTCTGCCACTGGTCGCGCAGGTCATCCTCGTATTTCTGCATCCGGGGCGTCAGCACCATCAGGGCTTCCAGCAGCGACAGCCGCGGTCCCAGCAGGGGCACGCTGGACAGGATCAGGCTGCGCCCGGCAAAGCGCTGCTCCGCCGCGGCCTTCATCATCCGCCAGCCGCCCCGCGCCATCACCCGCCGCCGGCTGCGCTCGGACCGCAGATCAGGTGCCAGCAGCCGCAGCCCCGGCGCCTCGATGCGCCAGCCCAGATGGGTGCCTTCGGGATCGGTGAACCGCGCAGGCAGGCCACCGTCGCGGCAGCCGTGCTGGAACAGCAGCGCCGCCTCCCGCGCGGCGGCAAACAGGGTCTGGCCGACCGGGGAATAGGTGCGCGAGCGGCGCAAACTGCCCCAGCCGTCGCAGATATCATGATCGTCCCATTGCATCAGCGAGGGCACCCGGGCGGCGATCCAGGCAAGCTCCGGCGCGCTGTAGACCGCCAGGTAGCGCTGCAGGAACCGCTCGCGCAGATGACGGCGCAGACCGGCCAGATCCTCGCGCGCGGGATCGCGGGGGATGCGGTCCGGCCAGTCCTGGCTCAAGCGATGGCCGTCCGTCACCTCATCCGCATAGACCTGGTCGCCGCCATGCAAAAGCAGCGAGAACGGCTGCGCGCGGTGCTCCGCGCCCATCCGTGCCCACATCGCGTTGCGCTCGCCGCCGTCGCGGTCCAGGTCGCCGTGCTCCTCGCCGTTGCAGGAGGCATAGGCGATCCGCATGTCGCCGCCGAAGCCGCCCGCCAGGTCATAGCGCGTGCCGTTCCATTGGTAGGCGGAGGGACGGTCCGCGGGCAGCGCGAACCGCGCCCGCAGCACCTGGCGGGTTTCATACTCCGCCAGCAGTTCGGGCTGCATCGTGCCGCTCTCCAGCCGCACCGGCGGCACCGCGGTGCCCTTCGGTGCAATGAACAGGGCAGCCAGATGCATCCGGCCATCCCGCAGATCATCAAGGATCAGGATGGGGCCGGTGACGGGGTCTGCGGCTGGTCCGCTGACGGGGCCTGTTGTCCGGGTGCTGCTGCTCATACCGCCACATCACCTAGGTGCGGGCAGCGGCGCAATCAACCGCTGGCAGCGGTGCTGCGCAGCGTCTGCGGTGCTGCGGCAGAATTACCGGTGGCGCCGCGGCGGCGGGCGTGGTCAGACTGCGCCCGCATATTGCCTTTGCCGCCTCCGGTTTGCCCGCAGGGGCGGATTTCACAGTTCAGGAGATTTGACATGCAATGGAGTTTTCTGGCCGCTGCGGCGCTGGCGGCCCTGTGGATGCTGGTGCACGCCTTGGCGGGAGGCCGCGAGTGCGCCCGGCCCCTGGCGCGCGACCGGCAGCTGCCGGATGCGGTGCGCGAAACCACGCTGTTGTGCTGGCATATGGTGACCGGCTTTCTGGGGCTGATGGCACTGTTCCTGTTTCTCGGCGCCCGCGGAACGGAAGGGATGGCGCTGGCGGGGACCGCAATGGCCGCGGTGACGGCGGCGGTGGGCCTGCTGCTGCCGCTGCTGCGCCGGGCGGGGTACGGGTTGCTGCCGCAGGGCTGGCTGTTCGTGCCCGTGGCGGCCCTGGGCGCGTGGGGGCTGTGGGGCGGCTGAAGCCGGGGCAAAGCGCCGGCGGCAGACCTCCCGCCCGTCCGGCCCGCATTGCAAATGCCGCCCGTCCGGACGCGCACCGCCGGCCGGGGCTAACGGCTGTCCGGCCGGCCCGGCGTGAAGGTCAGCGTGCCGGCCTCCACCGCGTGGCCCGAAATCCTGACCGTCAGGCCGCTGCCGGTCTGGTCCAGCGTCACAAAGACCGTGCCAGGCCCGCCCAGGGCGCGGCCCTGGTGCCCGGCGTAGGTCTGCAGCGGCACATCCGGCAGCAGCCCCTGGGCCAGCAGATAGGCGCCGGCCGGGCCGTTGGCGTTGCCGGTCACCGGGTCCTCGGCAATGCCGATGGCCGGGGCGAACATGCGGCCGTGGGTTTCCAGCCCGCCGTCCGCCGGTTCCGCGGCAAAGGGAAAATAACCGTTGCAGCCGATCCGCTTGCTCAGTGCCGCCAGCCGGGGCAGGGACGGCTGCAGCCCGTCCACCGTTTCCCGGCTCCGCAGCGGCACCATCACCTTGGAATGGCCGGTGGAGACCACCTGCACCGGCAGCCCCTCTGCCAGATCCGCCTCAGATATCTCCAGCGCCGCCAGCAGCTCCGCGCGCTCTTCGGCATCCAGAACATGGCCATGGGCCACTTCGCCCTGGGTCATCTCCACCCGCGCTTCCGCGCCGCTGCCGCAGGTCCGCACAGGCAGCACCCCGGCACCGGTCAGCGCGCGCACGCGATAGTCCGCCTGGCCCAGCATCTGCGCCCGCAGAAAATGGGTGGCCACGGTTGCATGGCCGCAGATCGGAACCTCGGCGCTGGGGGTGAAGTAGCGGACCTGCAGGTCGTGATCCGCGGCCTGCGCAGGCAGCACAAAGGCGGTCTCGGAAAATCCCGCAAAGGCCGCAATCGCCTGCATGTCGCCGCTGCTGAGGCCTTCCGCCTCCAGCACGACACCGGCGCGGTTGCCCTGCCCGGGCGTTCGGGTGAAAGCATCGACCACATGGATCATAGTCATGAGGTGAATTTCCTGAATTTACAGCGGATTACCGGCTCAGCTCCCGCATGCCGCGTTCCAGCCCGTCCAGCGTCATCGGCACCATCCGGCCCTCGAAGATCTCCCGGATCATGCCGATTGAATGGGTATAGTCCCAGTATTTCTCCGGCACCGGGTTGAT
The DNA here is from genome assembly GCF_040704725.1 of Leisingera sp. JC11. Lineage (NCBI taxonomy): Bacteria > Pseudomonadati > Pseudomonadota > Alphaproteobacteria > Rhodobacterales > Roseobacteraceae > Leisingera > Leisingera sp. JC11. The sequence continues at coordinate 178,256 of NZ_JBFCVS010000002.1, read as the reverse complement.
CCACAGGTTCGAGGCCCAGGCTTCGCGCGCGCGCTGCAGCCAGACCTGGCCCGCTTCCTCGTTCCAGTGCTCATTGGCGCCGCCGGGATAAGCGATCTCGTAAGGCGACATCGAGGCATCGCCGACAAAGATGCACTTGTAATCCGGCCCGTAGGTGCGCAGCACCTCATGGGTCGGGGTCTTCTCGTTCCAGCGCCGCCGGTTGTCGCGCCACACGCCCTCATAGAGGCAATTGTGGAAATAGTAATATTCCAGATGCTTGAACTCGGCGCGGGCGGCAGAGAACAATTCCTCCACCACTTGGATATGCGGATCCATCGAGCCGCCCACATCCAGGAACAGCAGCACCTTCACCGCATTGTGCCGTTCGGGGCGTGTTTTCACGTCCAGATAGCCGTGCTCGGCGGTGGAGCGGATGGTGCCGTCCAGATCCAGCTCCTCCTGCGCGCCCTCGCGGACCCAGCGGCGCAGGCGCTTCAGCGCCACCTTGATGTTGCGGGTGCCGAGCTCGACATCGCCGTCGAAGTTCTTGAACTCGCGCTTGTCCCAGACTTTGACCGCGCGCTGATGACGGCTCTTGTCCTGGCCGATGCGCACGCCCTCGGGGTTGTAGCCATAGGCGCCAAAGGGAGAGGTGCCCGCTGTCCCGATCCATTTATTGCCGCCCTGGTGGCGGCCCTGCTGTTCCTTCAGCCGCTCCTTCAGGGTTTCCATCAGCTTGTCGAAGCCGCCAAGCGCCTCGATCTCGGCCTTTTCCTCCGCGCTCAGATGCTTCTCGGCCATCTTGCGCAGCCATTCCTCGGGAATGTCCACCGCCTCCATCACGGCATCAGCAGGGATCGCCTCCAAGCCTTCAAAGGTGGCGGCAAAGGCGCGGTCGAACTTGTCGATGTTGCGCTCATCCTTCACCATCGCGGCGCGGGCGAGGAAATAGAACGCCTCGATGTCATAGGTCGCCAGCCCCGCCTTCATCCCTTCAAGGAAGGTGAGGTACTCGCGCAGCGAGACCGGAACCGCCGCCTTGCGCAGGTTTTCAAAGAAGGGCTGGAACATCGCGGGCCTCTGTCAGCTGTTATGCCAGCACCCGGTGGGTCAGGATGGTTGCCAGCAGTCCGACAATACCAAAGATGATGGCATAGACAGCCCCGTATTGCAGCATGTCCAGGGTGTTGCCGCCACGTTTGCGGGCCTTCAGGGCGCCGATCAGGCCGCCCAGCAGAACGCCGATGATTACGATCATGGTTCTATCCGTCTCTTGTCTTTCAGGATTTGTCTCTTGCGGGCCGTATCAGGAGCCGGAGGGGCGCAGCGCGGCGACTTCCTCCAGCCGGGCCTCCACCACCCAATCCGGGCCAAAGCCGTAACGCGCCCATCCCAGGCTGTCCAGCCTGACGCGGCGCGCCTCCACCATGCGGCCCTCCAGCTCCAGCGCCTCCGCTTGCAGCATCAGCAGGGTGGACAGCAGGGCGGCATTCTCGTGGGCCGCGGCAGCGTCAGCCGCCGGCTTCAGCCGGGCCAGGGCCGACGCGCCGTTGCCGGTGGCAATGTCATAGGCGGCCAGCTGCACCGCGACCTTGGCCTGATGGATGCCGGTGCCGGGCAGCCCCTGCAGGAAGTCTTGCGCGGTCAGGAAATGCTGCAGTGCCAGCTCCGGCTCGCGGATGTGCAGCATCCGCCCCAGCGTATAGTGGCTCAGCGCCCGGCGGTGGTCGATCCAGCCCAGGTCGCGGGCAATCTCTGCCGCCCTGTTGGCGGCGCGCAGCCGCTCCCGCAGCGAGGCCTGCGGCCCCAGCGCCTGTTCGTAGGCCGCCGCCCAGGCCCGCGGCGTGTCCGGCAACCCCGGGGCCGCGGCGCCTGCGCCGCGCGGGTTCAGCCGGGCGAGGATGGCGGGCAGGCGGGCGGCAACCTGATCGCGGTTCATGCCGGTTCTCAGCTCCGGCGCGTAGGTCGCGCGCAGGATCAGCATGTCGAACCCGGTCAGCACCGCGTGCATGTTGTCGTCGTTGAAGACCGAATCCGGCAGCCGGTAGAGATCGTTCAGCGGTCCGATCGCCTGCGCCAGCTCTTCGTGCAGGCAGTCGCGCACCTCCTGCGGGCTGGTGTCGTTGGGCAGGAAGACCGCCAGCCGGTCCCGCTCGCGCAGCAGCGCCCAGTTGGTGCGCGGGCTGCGCCGGTTGCGCCGGTATTCCGCCAGCGAGGAGACATTGGGCACCACGAAACAGGCCGCCTTGGGCAGCGCCCGGCGGATCTCGTTGCGGGAGACCATCTGGACGGTGATGCTGGCCTCGCCGCCGGTGACCCGGCGGATGGAAATCCCGGCCTCCGCGCGCAGCCGTGCCAGCAGCGCGTTCAGCTCGCGGCTGAAGCCGGGGGCGGGGTCGCCGGTGACCCGCAGGGTGATCGGCGTCTCAAAGCGGGTGAACTGGGGCAGGGTGCTGCCGCCCTCAAGCTGGAAATGCAAATCCAGGAAGTCGCGGGCAATATCGGCGTTGGAGCGCTGGGGGGCTTGCGGCCGGGGCGTGGTGAACACCTTGACCGGCGGCAGCGCCAGCGGCGCGGCGGCGGCGCGGGTCGGTGCTTCGACGCGGGCCGCCGGGGCCGCGCAGGCGGCCAGCGCCAGCGCCGCCAGAACGCCGGCGGCGGCCTTCAGCAGGCGCTTCCCGCTGCGGCGGGGGGTCATTTCCGGGTCGATTGCTGCGTCCGCGGGCACTCAGGTGTCTCCCTAGCGGCCCGGCTGCCTCAGCCCGGCCCTGTTTCCTCTGATAGGGGAATGCGGCAGCGATTTGAAGCGAAACAGTCAGGCGGCGGGGAAAGCGCCTGCCGCCTGTGTCCTCTGCCCGCGCGGTCAGCGCCGCCCGCGCGCCATGAAGGCCAGGCGTTCGAACAGATGCACGTCCTGCTCGTTCTTCAGCAGCGCCCCGTGCAGCTTGGGCAGCGCATTGGCACCGTCGCGGGCGAGATCCTCCGGGCTCAGATCCTCGGCCAGCAGCAGTTTCAGCCAGTCGATCACCTCCGAGGTCGAAGGTTTCTTCTTCAGCCCTTGCGTGTCGCGGATCTCGTAGAACTGGGTCAGCGCGGCGGTCAGCAGCGCCTCCTTGATTCCCGGGTGATGCACCTCGACGATCTTCTTCATCGTCTCCGCGTCCGGGAAGCGGATGTAGTGGAAGAAGCAGCGGCGCAGGAAAGCGTCCGGCAGCTCCTTTTCGTTGTTGGAGGTGATGATCATCACCGGGCGGTGCTTCGCCTTGATGGTCTCGCCGGTCTCGTAGACGTGGAACTCCATCTTGTCGAGCTCCTGCAAGAGGTCGTTGGGGAACTCGATGTCGGCCTTGTCGATCTCGTCGATCAGCAGCACGACCTTCTCGTCCGCCTCGAACGCCTCCCACAGCTTGCCCTTGCGGATGTAGTTCTTCACGTCATGCACGCGCTCCTCGCCCAGCTGGCTGTCGCGCAGGCGGCTCACGGCGTCATATTCATAAAGGCCCTGCTGGGCGCGGGTGGTGGATTTCACGTTCCACTCGATCATCCGCAGCCCCAGCGCGCTGGCAACCTGCTTGGCCAGCTCGGTCTTGCCGGTGCCGGGCTCGCCCTTGACCAGCAGCGGACGCTCCAGCGTCACCGCCGCGTTCACCGCAACCTTCAGGTCATCGGTTGCAACATATTCCTTAGTGCCCTGAAATCGCATATCTTTCCCGTTTCAGCCGTGGTTGCCGTCTTGTTATCACGCTTTTAACCAAACAGCGCCACTATTGTGTAGTGACATTCCTGTCCGATAGGGATAAACGCTGCGGCAGAGGGGGATCCAAAGTGTTGAGGTATTGTTTATGACCAGCATGATGGGCCAGACCGAAGGAGCCGAAATGAAGCAAGAAGTGTTTCTGCCGGACGACTACCGACCGGCCGAAGATGAGCCGTTCATGAACGAACGGCAGCTTGAGTATTTCCGACGCAAACTATTGGAATGGAAGCAGGACCTGCTGGCAGACAGCCGCGACACGATTGAGGGGCTGCAGGACAGCACCCGCAATATTCCCGATGTCGCCGACCGTGCCAGCGAAGAGACCGACCGCGCGCTGGAGCTGCGCACCCGCGACCGCCAGCGCAAGCTGGTCGCCAAGATCGACTCGGCGCTGCGCCGCATCGACGAGGGTGAATACGGCTACTGCGAAGTGACCGGCGACCCGATCTCGCTGAAGCGCCTGGATGCGCGTCCGATCGCGACCATGAGCCTGGAAGCGCAGGAACGCCACGAGCGCCGCGAAAAAGTCCACCGTGACGATTAACCGCTGATTTTGGCGGTAAAAACGCAAGAAACATTAACGCCGGGGCCTTTTGCTCCGGCGTTTTTTGTTTCATTGGGGGCAGGCGGAGAATCTGCAGGAGCCCCATGGACCTCAAAGGCCTGAAAATAACCGTCATCGGCGCCGGCATCGGCGGCCTGGCCGCAGCGCTGGCGCTGCGCCGCTTCGGGGCATCCGTCACCGTGCTGGAGCAGGCCGAGGCGATCTCGGAGGTCGGCGCGGGACTGCAGATCACCCCCAACGGCGTTCAGGTGCTGAAGGCGCTGGGGCTGGCGGATGATCTGGCCTGGTGCTCGCAGCGCGCCCGCGCGGTGGTGCTGCGCGGCCACCGCCGCGGCAATCAAGTGCTGCGGCTGGACCTGGATGAATACGCCGCCGGGCTGCCCTATTACTTCGTGCACCGCTCCGACCTCGTCGGCATCCTGGCCGGCGCCGCCCGGCGCGAAGGCGTGCAGGTGCGGCTTCTGCAAAAGGCGGAGCGGATCGAACCCGGCCCGCAGCCGCTTGTGCACCTGGTGAACGGCGCCCAATGCGGCGGCGACCTGCTGGTGGGCGCCGACGGGCTGCATTCGAAAACGCGGGTGGCCCTGAACGGCGAGCGCAAGCCCTTCTTCACCGGCCAGGTGGCCTGGCGCGCCACCGTGCCCAACCATCTGAACATGCCGCCGGAGGCGCAGGTGTTCATGGGGCCGGGGCGGCATCTGGTGGCCTATCCGCTGCGCGACGGCAGCCTGATGAACCTGGTCGCGGTGCAGGAGCGCCGCGCCTGGGCCGAGGAGGGCTGGAACCTCAAGGACGACCCGGCCAACCTGCGCGCCGCCTTTGCGGGCTTCGGCGGCAACGCCGCGGCGCTGCTGGACGCGGTGGAGGAAGTGCTGCTCTGGGGGTTGTTCCGCCATCCGGTGGCAGAGCGCTGGCACGGCGAAAACACCGCCATCCTGGGCGACGCCGCGCATCCGACGCTGCCGTTCATGGCCCAGGGCGCCAATCTGGCGCTGGAGGATGCCTGGGTGCTGGCCCGTTCGCTGCAGGAGGCGACGGGGCTCAAGGCCGGGCTGGCAATGTACCAGTCGCGCCGCCGCGACCGGGCGGAGAAAGTGGTGCGGGCGGCCAGCAACAATGCCTGGAAATACCATCTGCGGGCGCCGCTCAGCTGGCCTGCGCACCAGGTGCTGAAACTGGGCGGCCGTTTCGCCCCGGACCGCATGGTCAGCCAGTTCGACTGGATCTACCGCCACGACGTCACCGCCTGAGGCGGGCAGGGGAGGCTCCCGCCCCGTTCCGGATCATCAAAGATGAACCGGCACAGGTTGGGCGTGGCGCCGCGCTGATGGCGTTCAGTTATCCAGTTCGATCCAGACCGGGACGTGGTCCGAAGGCTTCTCGCGGCCGCGCACGTCCTTGTCGATCTGGCAGTCGCGCAGCAGGTCCGCCGCCTGCGGCGTCAGCAGGAAATGGTCGATGCGGATGCCGTCATCGCGGTTCCAGGCGCCGGCCTGGTAGTCCCAGAAGGAATAATGCCCCGGCCCCTGGTGGCGGGCGCGGAAGGCCTCGGTGAAGCCCAGGTTGACGATCCGCTGAAACGCGGCGCGGCTTTCCGGGCGGTGCAGCGCGTCCTCCACCCAGGCCTCCGGGCGCTTGGCGTCCTCGGCTTGCGGGATGATGTTGTAGTCACCGGCCATCAGCGCGGGCATTTCGCCGGCCAGCAGCGCCTCGGCCCGGGCCTTCAGCCGCTCCATCCAGGCCAGTTTATAAGCGTATTTGCCGCCCGCCACCGGGCTGCCGTCCGCCTCCAGCTCCACCGGGTTGCCGTTGGGCAGGTAAAGGCCGCAGATCCGGATCGCCTGCTTGCCCACCACCGTCGCCTCGATCCAGCGCGCCTGTTCGTCGCTGTCATCGCCGGGCAGCCCGCGCGACACGTCTTCCAGCGGCAGCTTGGACAGGATCGCCACGCCGTTGAAGCTTTTCTGCCCGTGGGTTTCGACGTTGTAGCCGCGCTCCTCGAAGATCTCGCGGGGAAACGCTTCGTCCACCGACTTGATTTCCTGCAGCAGAACCACGTCGGGCTGCGCCTCATCCAGCCAGTCCGGCAGCGCCTGGGCGCGGGCCTTGATGCCATTGATGTTAAAAGTGGCGATTTTCATGGCTTGCCTCCGGCCCAGATTGCTTTATTCGGGGCCGATCTATCGCTGAATCAGCGCCCCGGGGCAAGCCCGGAGCGCGAATCGCGAATCACTTGTGCCGCTGCGGCCCGCTGGCGTTTTGCATGGGTGAAAAGTAACCCTCAGGTTGATTTTAATTATTTTGCAATAATATGCGTGTGAATAACACGGTGAATATCCTGTGGATGAATTGAAATAATTGAAATTGCGCAAAAAATAGCGGGTTGAAGTTAAAGTAATTGCGAATGCAAAATACAATGTGAAATTGCATTTTTTGTTTGCGCTGCGCGGCGCCCGTGCCAGCGTCAAGGAGCCTTTTGTCCTTAACGAATGGGGTTCCAACATGACTGCTCAGCGTAAAATCCAGACCATCCGCGCCACCCGCCCGGCCGCAGGCGCCAGCCTGTTCGAAGGCGATGCGACGGAGATGTTCTCTTCCGGCTCCGCGCCTGAATGCACCGCGGATCTGTCAGCAGGGGAAGGCGTTTCGCTGTTCTCTTCCGGCTCCATGCCGCAGATGGCGGACAGTTGGGCAGGCGGTGAAACCGGGCTGTTCTCCAGCGGCTCGGCCCCGGCGGCCCGCAGCGAAACGGCGGCTGGCGACCTGGTGGAAATGTTCTCGTCCGGCTCTGCTCCGGCGGCACGGGCAGAGACGTCCGGGGGCGATCTGGTGCAGATGTTCTCTTCAGGCTCTGCGCCTGCAGCTCAATCTGAGGTTGCTTCCGGGGAATTGACGGAAATGTTTTCCTCCGGCTCCGCGCCGGCGGCGGAATGCGAAACCGCGTCCGGCGGTCTGACGGAAATGTTCTCTTCCGGCTCGGCCCCGGCAGCCGCGGCTGAGACCGGCGCGGGCGAGGGCACGCATCTGTTCTCCTCCGGCTCCGCTCCGGCGGCAGAAGCGCGCACCAGCGGCGGCGACGCAACCCGGCTGTTCTCCTCGGGCAGCTGACCGGGAGCGGGCCGGCCTCCTTCCCGGCCCCTGACCTTTGGCGGTCCCGGCTGCGGGGCCGCCCTTGCCGCGCCGCATCTATCCGCAGGAGGTTCCCATGGCCCAGATCATCCCGTTCTTCTCTTCCGCCGCCCGCCAGTCCCGGGCGGCTGCGCATGCAGCGCTGATCGGCGGTTTCGCCGCGCACCGGCGCACGCAGGACGACGTGTTCTGGCTCAAGGAAAACGCCGAGCTTCTGAACATTCTGGAATGCACCGGGGCGGATGTTGCCGCTGAGGCCCTGGCGCCGCTGCAGGGGTTTTACGAGGGCGCGGCGCGGCATATCAGTTTCTTCCGCCAGTATTACCGATTCATCCTGTCGATCTGCCTGGATCTGGAGGATCTGGGCCTGCCCGGGGGCACCGGGGCGCAGCTGGCCGCATGGATCGAACGGGAGGGGCTGGCGCAGGCGGAGCTGTCGGACCTGCAGCGGGCCGAGGCCCGCCGCCTGCTGGCACGGCGCGGTGCGGTCCTGCGCGACGACGGGCTGGACGACCGGCTGCGCGCCTTCATCTCGCGCCCGCAAACCTTTGCGATCCCGAACAAAAAAGCGGCTTACGAGCTGACGCACATCGTCTTTTACCTGTCGGAATACGGCCGCCGCGACCCGCAGCTGCCGCAGGCGGCGCTGACCAGCCTGGAGTTTGCGGGCCTGGTGGCCTTCCTCGACCAGAACGCTGATCTGCTGGCCGAGATCTGCATCGCGCTGCGCTATGCCGGGCAGCAGCCGCCCGCCGCCTGGGAGAGCTGGCTTGACAGACAGGTTTCCGGGTTTACTCTATCAAAACGGGAATTTTCTGGACTTCACGATTCCTATCACGAGTATTTTGTTGTTAACTGGCTCATGATCCTGTCCGGCCGCAAGGCGTTCCGGCAGGCGGTACCCGCAGGGGGCGTGCATGTGTCGGCGCTGCGGGGAGGAAGTATATTGAAAAGTCTTTCGGAAGCCGTTTTTGAGGCTGGAACAGGCCGGTCCGGCTGGGGCGCGGTCAAAGCGCGGGCCGAGGCCATGCTGAACGAGGAGGAGCACGGGCTGCTTTGCGCGGCTGAGCGCAGCTGCGCCGGGTTTGCCGGCTTCTTTGAAGGATTTGCCCGCGCGGGCAGCGCGGGGGCTGCATGATGGGCTGTTCACGCAACCAGGCCCTGGGCGGGGCGCTGCTGGTGGTGGCCTATACCGGCCTGATCGCCTCAGCTGACGGGATCACCAAACTGCTGGCGGGCCAGTATGCGGCGGCGCAGCTTTATGCGCTGTCGGGCGCCATGGTGGCGGGCTTCTGCCTGCTGGCGGACCGGCTGCCCGCGCAGCGCGGCGGCTTCCGCACCCGGTGCCCGCGGGCGATGGCGCTGCGCTCGGTGGCGACGCTTATCGCCGCGGTTTGTTTCTTTTATGCCTTCCGGCTGCTGCCCTTTGCCGAAGTGTTCGTCTTCATCGGCATGATGCCGCTGCTGGCGGGCGCGATGTCCGGGCTGGTGCTGAAGGAGCCGGTGCGCCCGGCGGCCTGGATCGCCTTGATGGCAGGCTTTGCAGGGGTGCTGTTCCTGCTGCCCCACAACGATGGCGGAGCGCATGCCGCTTGGGGGCATCTGATTGCTTTCGGCGCGGTGGTGTCCGGCACGTTTTCGATGACCATGGCGCGGTTTATCGGCCGTCATGAAAGCAACGCGCTGGCGCAGGTGTTCTATCCGAACCTGACGCTGTGCGGCGCGATGCTTTTGGCGCTGCCCTTTGTCTGGGTGCCGATGCCGCTGGCGGATGCGGGTTGGGCGGCCGCCTATGCGTTCCTCCTGTTCGGGGCGCGCTGGCTCTTGGTGGTGGCGCTGCGGCTCTTGGCCTCCTACGCCGTCACCCCGCTTATGAACCTGCAGTTCATCTGGATGGCGGTCATCGGAGCGGTGTTCTTCGGGGAGTTCCCGCCGGCCTCCACCTATGCGGGCGGCGCCATTGTCATTGCTTCAGGGCTTTTTCTGGTGTGGGACCAGTTTGCCCCGGCTATGCCGAGGCTGCGCAGTGCCGGGCGGCTGCAGACCGATCCGTAACGCCTGAGAAATGGCTGTTGAGCCCCGCAGGGGCGAAGCTCCCGCCCCTTCAGCCGGGGGCGGGCGCGGCCTTGCTTGGGCAAGGCCGGGGAATTCGCAAACGTATTCTCAGATCGAGAACGAGGTGCCGCAGCCGCAGCTGGAGGTGGCGTTGGGGTTCTCGATGGTGAAGCGGGCGCCGATCAGCTCCTCGGTGAAATCGATCACCGCGTTTTCCAGGAACGGCAGGGAGACGCTGTCGACCACCACCTTTTCACCCTGACCCTCGAGCACCAGATCATCCTCCTTGGCCTCATCCAGCGCGATCTCGTACTGGAAGCCGGAGCAGCCGCCGCCTTCCACAGCGACCCGCAGCGCCTGGCCCTGATCCGCGGCGCCGATCTCGGCCAGCCGGGCAAAGGCGCGGTCGGTGACTTTCGGGGGCAGGTGCATCAGGTTTCTCCACGGGCGTAGGTTGCAGCGCAAAGCTTTATATAGAAAGGTGCAATTCAAGCGGCAAGATGTGGAGCCCCAGCTTTGGTCAAAAGATTTGAATTGCACGCACCTTATGCCACGATGCCGGACCGCAGCCGCGGGCGGCAGGTGCCGGAGGAGGAGAGCTCCTTCCGCTCGCCCTATCAGCGCGACCGCGACCGGATCATCCACGCCAGCGCCTTCCGCAGGCTGAAGCACAAGACCCAGGTGTTCGTGGAGCATGAGGGCGACAATTACCGCACCCGGCTGACCCATTCGATCGAGGTCGGGCAGGTGGGCCGCACCATTGCCGGCGCGCTGGGGCTGAACCAGGAGCTGACCGAGGCGGTCGCGCTGGCGCATGACCTGGGCCACACGCCGTTCGGCCACACCGGCGAGGACGCGCTGCATGCGCTGATGGCGCCCTACGGCGGCTTTGACCACAATGCCCAGGCGATCCGCATCGTGACCTGCCTGGAGCGCCACTATGCCGAGTTCGACGGCTTGAACCTCACCTGGGAAACCCTTGAAGCCATTGCCAAACACAATGGCCCGGTGGTTGGGGAACTGCCCTGGGCGCTGGCCGAGTGCAACGCGGCGGTGGACCTGGAGCTGCACACCCACGCCAGCGCCGAGGCGCAGGTGGCGGCGCTGTCGGATGACATCGCGTACAACAATCACGATCTGCATGATGCGCTGCGCGCCGGGCTGTTCACCGACGCGGATCTGGCGCAATTGCCGCTGTTGGACAGGGCCTATGGCGAGGTGGACCGGAAGTATCCCGGGCTGGATGCGAACCGGCGGCGGCACGAGGCGCTGCGGCGGTTCTTTGGCTTCATGGTCGAGGATGTGATCAGCACCGCCCGCAGCCTGCTGGCGGACACCGGCGTGCAGAGCGTCGAGGACGTGCGCGGCCTGGGCCATCCGGTGGTGAAATTCTCTGATCCGCTGTGGCGCGACCTGAAGGACATCCGCGCCTTCCTGTTCACCCGCATGTACCGGGCGCCCTCGGTGATGGAGAAACGCGCCAAGGTCGCCAAGGTGGTTGAGGCGCTGTTTCCCTATTTTCTGGACAACCCGCAGGACATGCCGGAACGCTGGCACGCCGAGATTGCGGCCGCAGCAGACCGCACCGCGCTGGCGCGGATCGTGTCGGATTATATCGCCGGCATGACCGACCGTTTTGCCCTGCAGCTGCATGAGCGGCTGATCGGGGTGAAGGTCGAGGTCTAAAGGCTTCCGGCTGCTGCCGTTTTGCTGTTGTTCTGCCTGCGTGCCTTTCAAAGGGGCGGGATAGGGATGGCGGCGCCGCCACGGGGGCGGAGGATAGGGCCGGAGCGCCAGCGCGCCCCGGGTCCGGTCAAAAGCTTCATCAGTCAGACGTCCCTGCACCTTTTGTGGAGGTGGTCTTTGGGGTCCTGGTCTCCTGTGCGCGCGGGGTGCCAGACCCGCGCCATGTGCTGCAGCGGAAGTGATCGTGGCATAGTCCGGTTAAGGCCGCGCAAGCGGGGCGTGCGCTGCGGCGGGCCTTTGCGCAACGCCCTGTGCGGCTTGTTTCTCTGCAAATGTTCCTGTAATGTTCTCATTTGAATTCATGATAGAGAGGATTGCCGGAATGATTGAGGGAAGCTGCTGCTGCGGAGCGGTGAAGTTTGAACTGCTGGCGCAGCCCGCTTTGATGGGCACCTGCCATTGCTCCCGCTGCCGCAAGGCCGGGGCCAGCACCATTGTCTTTGTGAAAAAGGACGACCTGCGCTGGATTGCGGGCAAGGAGGACGTGGCGCTGTACCAGCCCGCGCCGCCCTACAAATACGGCCGCTGCTTCTGCCGGATCTGCGGCAGCTCGCTGGGGGAGATCCTCTCGGAGGAGGAGAGCTTCCCGATTGCCGCAAATGCGCTGGACGGGGTGCTGGAGGCGGTGAACACCTTCCATGAGTTCGTGGGTGAGAAGCCCGGCTGGTATGAAATTTGCGACGGGGCAAAGCAGTCGCAGGGGCATCCGGCCTGATCCGGGATATTAGTGAGCCGGGGTGCTGTCCGCACCCCGGTTCCCGCGCTGCGCTGCAAATTGGCCGTAAGCCGTGCTATGATCTGGCCCTATGATGCCGCGGGGCATCGGCGGTATCCGCAGGGGGAGGCATTACGAGGGGAAAGCCATGGCACGCTGGACCGTCACATTCACGGACAAGCCGGACATGGACCGGGTGCGCGGCGACAAGAAGCGGCGCGAGGCGCATATCGCCTTTGTGCGGTCGCGGCCCGAGCTGCAGATCGGCGGCGCGCTGGCGATGCGGCCGATGCAGGACTTTCCCGGCGCGATCTGGAACGTGGAGGCCGAGACCCGCCAGGACGTGGAGCGGCTGATCCTGCAGGACCCCTATTACGTGGCCTCCCTGCGCACCTACAAGATCACCGAATGGGGCACCGCCTCAGCCATTCAGGGGATGTTCTCGTGACCGCGGCCGGTGAAGCCCGCAAATCCGCGCCGGCGCTGACCCGCTGGGCGGTGCTGTTCCGCGATGCGCCGGCAATGATGGATATCCGCGCCGACAAGGTCCGGCGCGATGCCCATGTGGCCTATGTCGAGGATCACCCGGAGCTGCGCATCGGCGGCGGGCTGAAGCCGGACACCGATGGCGATTTCTGCGGCGCCTTGTGGATTGTCGAGGCCGAGGACCGCATCGAGGTGGAGCATCTGATCCATGGCGATCCGTTTTACGTGCCCGCCTTCCGCTCATACGAGATCTTCACCTGGGGCAAGATCCTGGAGGACCGCACCGCGGTTTTGTGAGGCCGGCGCCGCGGCAGCGGCGCAATTTTCCTGAGTAAGAATACCGGCCGGATAATCCGGATTTTCCGGCACGGCCCTCTCAAGGCCCCGGGCTGCCCCTGCAATCCTGTTGACCCTTCCTGCAGCCCCCGGTATCCGCAGTTCTGAACAGTTGGGACGCCAGACATGAACCTCTTTACCGATATCCGCACGCTTGTGATTGACAGCCTGACCGCCATGACCGGCGAAGGCGCGCTGCCCGAGGGGCTCGATTTTGCCAATGTGGCGGTGGAGCCGCCGCGCGATGCGGCCCATGGCGACATGGCGACCAATGCGGCGATGGTGCTGGCCAAGCCCGCGAAGATGAAGCCGCGCGATATTGCCGAGGCGCTGGCGGCCAAGCTGGCCGCGGATGAGCGGATCACCTCGGCTGAGGTTGCAGGCCCCGGCTTCCTGAACCTGCGGCTGGCGCCGGGCGTCTGGCAGGGGGTTTTGAAAACGGTCCTGGACGCAGGCACGGATTTCGGCCGCTCGGACTTGGGTGCGGACAAGCGCGTGAACGTGGAATATGTCTCCGCCAACCCGACTGGCCCGCTGCATGTGGGTCATACCCGCGGCGCGGTGTTCGGCGATGCGCTGGCGGCACTGCTGGCCTATGCCGGCTATGACGTCACCCGCGAATACTACATCAACGATGGCGGCGGCCAGGTCGACGTGCTGGCGCGCTCGGTCTACCTGCGCTACCTGGAGGCGCACGGGCAGGAGGTGGCCTTTGCCGACGGCACCTATCCCGGCGACTACCTGGTTCCCGTGGGCCAGGCTCTGAAGGACAAGGTGGGCGATGCCTACGTCGGTAAGGGCGAGGACGTCTGGCTGGCGGAGGTGCGCGAGTTCGCAACCGATGCGATGATGGAACTGATCCGCGAGGATCTGGCCCAGCTCGGCATTAGAATGGACAAGTTCTATTCCGAGAAGTCGCTTTACGGCACCGGCAAGATCGAGGCGGCACTGGCCAGCCTGGAAGCCAAGGGTCTGATCTACCAGGGCGTGCTGGAGCCGCCGAAGGGCAAGAAGCCCGACGACTGGGAGCCGCGCGAGCAGACTTTGTTCAAGTCCACCGACCATGGCGACGACGTTGACCGGGCGGTGAAGAAATCCGATGGCTCCTGGACCTATTTCGCGCCTGATATCGCCTATCACTACGACAAGGTGGAGCGCGGCTTTGACGAGCTGATCGACATCTTTGGCGCTGACCACGGCGGCTATGTCAAGCGGATGAAGGCGGCGGTTTCGGCGCTGTCCGACGGCAAGGTGCCGCTGGACATCAAGCTGTGCCAGCTGGTGAAGCTGTTCAAGGACGGCCAGGAGTTCAAGATGTCCAAGCGGGCAGGGACCTTTGTCACCCTGCGCGATGTGGTGGATTCGGTCGGCCCGGACGTCACCCGCTTCATGCTGCTGACGCGCAAGAACGACCAGGGCTTCGACTTCGACCTCGACAAGGCGCTGGAGCAGTCCAAGGACAACCCGGTGTTCTACGTGCAATACGCCAACGCGCGGATCTGCTCGACCCTGCGCAAGGCGGAGGAACAGGGCATTGCTGCCGATGATGCCGCTCTGAACGCTGCGGACCTGAGCCTGATCGCCGATCCGGCGCAGCTGGCGGTGGCCAAGAAGCTGGCAGAATGGCCGCGCCAGGTGGAAATCGCCGCCCGCACCCATGAGCCGCACCGGGTGGCCTTCTACCTCTACGACCTCGCCTCCGAGCTGCACGGGCTGTATCACCTCGGCAAATCGAACGAAGGTTTACGCTTTGTTAATGAAAGCAGCCAATTGGCAACACATGCAAATTTGGCGCTGGCGCGGGCCGTTTCCGTTGTCATTTCCGCTGGTCTTGGTATTCTTGGCGTGAAACCGGCAGAAGAGATGCGATAGCCAAAGGGGCGCAAGCCCTTGCGGTGAAAATTGCACATCCGCCGGACTGAGGCAGTTCAAGAGACTTGGGGTGCAGCGCCGGATCAGGCGCTGCCGAACCGGGCAGTGAGGCGGACAATGGCGTATTTTGCGCAGGCGGGCCAGGGGCGCGCCTATTCACAGGGCGGTGACCGGCAGCAGCAGGACACCGCAACTGGCGGTCCTTACGGGCAGCAGTACTCCGATCAGAGCTATGCAGGGCAGCCGTACACCGGCCAGCAGTACACCGGCCAGCAGTACACCGGGCCGGGCGCCGAGCCGGACTATGGCTATGAAGACCCGGCCTACGGCTACCAGCCGGAGGGGCAGGGCTATGGCGCTGATGATTACGCCGCCTATGCTGCGGCTCCGGCGGGCCTGCGGGCGCGGTTCTCCAAAAGCTTGAGCATCCTGGGGGCGGTGGCCTCCATCGCGCTGGTCGCGGGCGTCGGCTTCTGGGGCTACAAGCTGGTGATGCGCGACGTCAGCGGCGTGCCGGTGGTGCGTGCCGCCGAGGGGCCGATGCGCGAGCAGCCTGAGAACCCGGGCGGCAGCCAGGCGGATCACCAGGGGCTGGCGGTGAACGCGGTGGCGGCCAGCGGCAGCGCCGAGGCGCCTGCCGACCGGCTGACCCTGGCGCCCTCTGCCATTGAACTCACCGAAGATGACAAGCCGCTGCCGGAACTGGCCGCAGAGGCCGCACCTGTTGCGGAGCTGCCTGCCGCCCCGGCGGAGCCTGATGCCCCGGCGGCCCCTGGCGCGGAAGCGGGCGTCAGCGGGGAGGCGGTGGCCTCCTTCCGGAACGGCGATATCGACGCGCTGGTGGCGGAACTGGCCCGCGAGGCCGAGAACGTCTCGGCCCCGGTGCCCGCCGCTGCGGCAGCGCCTGCGATCGTGCAGCCGGAACCGCTGCAGCCGGCGCTGGCCGCTGCCACTGCGTCTCCGGCGCTGCTGAATGCGCCCGGCGTCAAGATTTCGCTGCGGCCTTCGGCCCGTCCCGCACGGTTCAGCCCGGCTCCGGCCGCAGCCGCACCGGCAGCGCTGGCCGCACCGGTCGATGTGGACCCGGCCACCCTGGCAGCCGGCACCCGCCTTGCGCAGCTGGGCGCCTATGAAAGCCCCGAAGTGGCGCGCGCCGAATGGGACCGCATCAGCGCCCGTTTCCCGGAGTATCTGGAAACCAAGCAGCGGGTGATCCAGCGCGCCGAAAGCGGCGGCCGCACCTTCTACCGCCTGCGGGCAATGGGCTTTGACGGGTTGTCGGACGCGCGCCGGTTCTGTTCGGCACTGGTCGCGGGCAATGCCGATTGCATTCCGGTGACCACCCGGTAACAGTACGGACAGCAGATTAATGTACCGCCCGGCCGCAAGCCCGGGCAGCGCCCGCCCCGCCCCCCACGGGGCGGGCGCAACCCTTTCCGGGACACAGCACTGGGGCATTGCAGAGGGCCATCATGACCTACGGAGCGACCATCCTTGACGCCGGCGGCCTGCGCCTGAGCGCGGATGAAAAGGCGTTTTTCCGCGACGCCGATCCCTTCGGCTTCATCCTGTTTGCCCGCAACATCGAAGACGCGGAGCAGGTGCGTGCCCTGTGCGGCGATTTCCGCGAGGCAGTGGGGCGCGAGTGTCCCATCACCATCGACCAGGAGGGCGGCCGGGTACAGCGGCTGCGGCAGCCGCTGGCGCGCAACTGGCTGCCGCCGCTGGAGCATGTGCAACGGGCCGGCGCGGGCGCCGAACGCGCCATGTACCTGCGCTACCGGCTGATCGCGCATGAGCTGCACACCCTGGGCATCGACAGCAACTGCGCCCCGATTGCCGATGTGGCCTGCGCGGACACCCATGAATTCCTGAAGAACCGCTGCTATGGCGAGGACACCCAGGCGGTGGCCGCCATCGGCCGCGCCGTGGCGCAGGGGCATCTGGACGGCGGCGTGCTGCCGGTGCTGAAGCACATCCCCGGCCATGGCCGCGCCACTGCCGACAGCCATCTGGACTTGCCGCATGTGACCAGCCGGCCCGAGCTGCTGGAACAGACTGATTTCGCGGCCTTCAAGGCGCTCAACGACTTGCCGCTGGGGATGACTGCGCATCTGGTCTATGACGCTTATGACAACCGGCCCGCCACCACCTCGCCGGTGATGATGCAGCTGATCCGCGAGCAAATCGGCTTTGACGGGCTGGTGATGACCGACGACATCTCGATGAAGGCGCTGCAGGGACCGCTGACGGACATCACTCGGGACTCGCTGGCGGCGGGCTGCGACGTGGTCCTGCTGTGCAACGCGCCGCTGGCAGACCGCATTGCGGTGGCGGAGGCTGCCGGTGCCATGACAGCGGCGGCACAGACCCGCGCAGAGGCCGCATTGGCGGCCCGGCGCCCGCCTGCAGACCTTGACATTCAGGCTGCCGAAGACGAACTTGCCGCCCTCATGGGCGGGCAGGTGTATGGCTGAGCAGTCACTTTTTTCAGAAGCGGACACAAGCGTAGAGGAGCGGCTGGCGGCCGAGGCCCTGATCGTCGATGTGGACGGGTTCGAAGGCCCGCTCGACCTGCTGCTGACGCTGTCGCGCACCCAGAAGGTGGACCTGCGCAAGATCTCTGTGCTGGAGCTGGCAAAACAGTACCTGGCCTTTGTCGAGAAGGCCAAGGAACTGCGGATCGAGCTGGCCGCCGACTACCTGGTGATGGCGGCCTGGCTGGCGTTCCTGAAATCCCGCCTGCTGCTGCCCCCTGACCCGGAGGAAGAAGGGCCGTCGGGCGAGGAGCTGGCCGCCCACTTGGCGTTCCAGCTGGAGCGCCTGCAGGCGATGCGCGACGCCGCTGCGCGGCTGATGGGGCGCGACCGGCTGGGCCGTGACTTCTTTGCCCGCGGCGAGGAAGAGAGTGTCGCCCGGATCAAGACCGTCACCTATACCGCCAACCTGCTGGATCTGATGCAGGCCTATGCCCGCATCCGCACCAAGGAGGATTTCCGCCCCTTCGTGATGGACCGGGATTCGGTTTTCACCATGGAGGAGGCGCTGGACCGGATGCGCCACCTGCTGGGCTTTACCGGCGACTGGACCGACCTGATCAGCTATCTGCCGGACGGCTGGCACAGCGATCCGGTGAAGCGGCGGTCGGCCACCGCGGCGACCTTTGCCGCCTCGCTGCAGCTGGTCAAGGAGGGCAAGGCCGAGCTGCGCCAGAGCGAAACATTTGCGCCGATCCAGCTGCGCAGCCTGAACGAGGATAGCTGATGGAAGACCAGATCATGGACGGCCACGGCCAGGGCGCCCCGGTGCGCGACGACAATGACACGCTGTTCGATGCGCCGCCGATGGCGGAGCAGGAGCGGATGGTGGAAGCGGTGCTGTTTGCCAGTGCCGAGCCGGTGACCCTGCGCGACCTTGAGGGCCGGATGCCGCATGGCTGCAACCCGCGCGAGGCGCTGGAGCATTTGCGCAAACGCTATGAGGGGCGCGGCGTGCGGGTGGTGCGGCTGGGCGATGCCTGGGCAATCCGCACCGCGCCGGACCTCGGCTTCCTGATGCAGAAGGAAACCACCGAGCTGCGCAAGCTGAGCCGCGCCGCCATCGAAACCCTGGCCATCGTGGCCTATCACCAGCCGGTGACCCGGGCGGAGATCGAGGAAATCCGCGGCGTGTCGGTCTCGCGAGGCACCATCGACCAGCTGATGGAGATGGACTGGATCCGCCTGGGCCGCCGCCGGATGACGCCGGGCCGCCCGGTGACCTTCGTGGTGACGCCGGTGTTCCTGGACCACTTCGGCCTGGAAAGCGCCCGCGATCTGCCGGGCCTGAAGGAGCTGCGCGCCGCGGGCCTGTTGGAGAACCGGCCGCCGCCGGGCAGCCTGCCGCTGGGCCAGGGCGGCGACGAGGACGACGAGGCCGAAGAACAGGCGGAACTGTTCGAGGAGTGACGCCTCCGCGGCTCAGCACGCCCGGAAATTGCCGCATTACGCTGCTACGGTGGCAGGCAAGCGAAGGCAGAGGACTGAGGCCATGAATGCGAACTGGATCTTCCGCATGGTGCTGCGCCGCCTGATCGGGCGCGCCGTCAATGCCGGGCTGCGCCGCGCCGCCGGACGCGGGGCGCAGCGTTTGGGCAAGCAACAGGGACCGGCACCTGGAATGGGGGCAGGTCCCAGCCCGCAGCGCAAGCTGCGCAACGCGACCTCGCGCATTCCCAAGGTCAAACCGGGGCGCTGGTAGGCAGCGCACCGGACCGGCGCCTGAGGCCAAGCGCCTCTGCCGCGCCGCTGAGCGCCAAGAGCGCCGACAGCGCCAGGCAGCCCGCCAGCCCCCAGGCGGCATACAGCAGCCCGCCGCCGAAGGGCGCCGCAAACACGCAGAGATAGGTGACGGTGCTGTACAGCCCCATGATGGCGCCGCGCTGCGACGGGTCCAGCGCGGTGAGCCGCGCCACCAGCAGGTTGAGGGCGAGATGCTGGAACACACCCCACACCAGGGCAGCTCCCAGCAGCAGCAGGTACTCCGGTGCCACGGCCGCCATCAGCAGGTAGCTGGCGGTGACGGCCAGCAGCACCGGGGCGGTGGCGCGCGCCAGCCCCAGCCGGTCCAGCAGCGGATCCAGCAGCACGGCGAGCCCGAAGCCGATACCGTAGAACAGCGGCAGCAGGCCCGCCTGGGTGGTGCTGTGCCCCAATTCCTGCGTGATATGGGCGCCGGTGAAGAAATAGCTGCCGTAGAAGCCCAGCATCAGCAGGGCGGTTGCCAGGAGGCCGCGGAAGATCCCCGGCACCCGCAGCGCCGTCAGCGGCGAGGTGGCCTGGCCGCTGGGGCTGCCCGCGGCGCGCAGGGAGGCGGAGGCGGCCCACAAGAGCAGCGCCACGCCCGAAAGCGTGCCGTAGACCGAGCGCCAGCCCGCGAGATCAGTGGCCCAGGCGCTGACGCTGACGCCTAGCACCATCGACACGGTCCAGCCCGCCAGCACATAGCCCAGTACCTGTGCTTCGCGCCCCTTGGGGGCAATCACCATCGCCAGCGTGTAAATCGAGGGCAGGGCGGCCCCCGCCGCCAGCCCGCAGAGGGCTTGCGCCGCCATCAGCGTCCAGACATCCGGCGCCGCTGCGCTGGCGCCCAGCCCGGCCCCCAGCAGCAGCAGCGCCGCGCGCAGCAGACGCCCGGCGCCGAGCCGGTCCCCCAGCGGCGCCAGCAGCAGCGCCGCGGCGGCCACCCCCAGCCCATAGGCGCTGGCGGCCCGCATCACCTCTGCCGTGGTGGCATTCAGGCTCTGGCTGACCGCCGTCACCACCGGCGACAGCAGCAGGGAGTTTGCGCCAATCACGCCAATGGCGCTCATCAGGATCAGAATCGGGGTTCGCATGGGTTTACCTTGAAGAATGTTCAGGTATCTTTGCTATGTGCTGAATGAAGTTCTGTGAAGGGCGGGCGGATATGGTCAGGGAAAAAACAGATGAGGTTCGGAGGAACGGCGGGGCTGCCCGTGTTCTGGACGCGTTGGACCGAAAAATATTAGGCGCGCTGAGCGTCGATGCGACGCTGTCTTATGCGGCTATCGGGCAGGTGGCCGGGCTGTCTGCTCCGGCGGTGCATGAGCGGGTGAAGCGCTTGCGGGCCTCCGGCGCGATCCGGGCGACGGTGGCGCAGCTGGACGGGCCTGCGGTGGGCAAGCCGATGCTGGCCTTCATCCATGTCGACACGGTGGGCTGGGGCAAGACGGCAGAGCTTTTGTCGCTGGAGGCCTGGCCGGAGGTGGAGGAGATCCACACCGCCACCGGCGACACCTGTCTGATCCTCAAGGTGCGGGTGGCTTCACCGCATGCGCTGGAGGGGCTCCTGGCCCGCATCTACGACGTCGAAGGGGTGCGCGGCACCCGCACCTATATGACGCTGTCCACCCATCTGGAACGGACCGTGCAGGCCGGTGTCAGCGATGAGCTGGAAGAAGAGCTGTACATCAAGCGCTGAGGCGGCGCCGGAAGGGTTACTCCGGCGTTTTGAAATGCTTCGACAGCTTCAGCCCCTGGCCCTGGTAGTTGGAAGCAATGCCGGCGCCATAAAGCTGTTCCGGCACCTCTGCCATCTTCTCATAGACCAGGCGGCCCACCACCTGGCCGTGCTCCAGCACAAAGGGCGCCTCGTGGCAGCGCACCTCCAGCACCCCGCGCGAGCCGGTGCCGCCGGCCGCGTCATGGCCGAAGCCGGGGTCGAAGAAGCCCGCGTAATGCACCCGGAATTCGCCGACCATCGCAAGATAGGGGGCCATTTCAGCCGCATAGGCAGGCGGGATATGCACCGCTTCGCGGCTGACCAGAATGTAAAACGCGCCGGGGTCCAGGATGATGCGGCCGTCCTTGGTGCGCACTTCCTCCCAGTATTCCTGCGGGTCGTATTCGCCGATCCGGTCCAGGTCGATGACGCCGGTGTGCGGCTTGGCGTGGTAGCCGACCAGATCGGTGCCCGGCAGCTTGAGGTCGACGGAAAAGCCCAGGCCGTCCTCGATCACCGCCTCGCCATCAACAAGCGGGGAGCCGGCGTGCAGCATCTTGAGTTCCGCATCCGACAGCACCGCCTGGCCGGTGCGGAAGCGGATCTGGTTCAGCCGCATGCCGGGGCGCACCAGCACCGAGAAGGAGCGCGGGCAGATTTCGGCGTAGAGCGGGCCGGTGTAGCCGGGCTTGATGCGGTCGAATTCCTCGCCGCCGTCGGTGATGGTGCGGGTCAAAAGGTCGAGCCGTCCGGTGGAGCTTTTGGCGTTGGCGACGGCCGAGACATCCTCCGGCAGCGCCAGGCCTTCCATCAGCGGCACCACATAGACGCAGCCCTTTTCCAGCACCGCGCCATTGCTCAGGTCGATGCGGTGCATCTCGAATTCAGTCAGGCGGTCGGAGACGCTGCGGCCCTGGCCGGCCAGAAATGACGCCCGCACCCGGTAGGCGACATGGCCCAGCCGCAGATCGAGGCTGGCGGGCTGCACCTGGCCCTCCACCAGCGGCGTGCTGACGGTGATCTCCCCGCGCTCCAGCATCATTTCAATGGTCTGGCTGGGCAATACGCCTGTCATGTCCTGTCCCCCTCCGCGCCGGCTTTGCGGCGATGCTGGCCCAAACGGCTCCTGTGCGCAATCGCCAAAGCCTTGCGCAGGATACGAAAACGCCCGGGTGCATGAACACCCGGGCGTTTTTCATATGGTCGGGCTAGCAGGACTCGAACCTGCGACCTTCCGTCCCCCAGACGGACGCGCTACCAGGCTGCGCCATAGCCCGTTGCAAAGCCTTCTAACCGTTTTCGCAGCAGGAGCAAGAGGGGGCGGCAAGATTTTTTGCGGACCTCTGTAAAAATCCTGCCGGCTGAGCCCCTTGCCTGCGCCCGCTGATCAGCAAGCCGTTTTCCGGCGCGGAAAACAGACCGGAAATCAAGAGATTTGCGGGCCGGACTGCGTTCCGGATTCCGGACTTCTGGCGTCAGGGCCGGTTCCCGGCCAGCGCCCGCAGTTCGTCGGCGCAGGCGGCAATTCCCGCCAGCGACTGCGGCGGCAGGCTGCGGGTTTCAGCCAGAAGCGCCAGGATGCCGGGCTGCGGCGGGGCAGGGGCAGCTGGCGGCTCTTCCGCGGGTTCCTCTGCCGTTTCCTCCAGCAGGTCTTCCGGACCGGCTGCTGCTTCCGCCATGGCATCCGGCTGCAGGTCCGGCTCTGCCTCCGGCAGGGCGTCCTCTTCTTCGTCCTCGTCATCGCCGCCGTTGAAACCGCTGGCAAATTCCAGCGCGTCGACCTGGCGGGCGGCCTGATCGAGGTCATGCGGCGGAAAGGCCGCGGCGGTGTCAGGGGGCGTGTCCGGTTCGGATGCAATATCCTGGGCGGGTTCTTCAGCGGAAAAGGTGAAGTCCAGCGGCTCCTCGGGCTGCATCCCTGCGGCGGCAATCAGCGTGTCTTCTGCAGGGTCCGCGTCTGCCAGCGGTACGGGGTCCGGTTCGGCCGGGGCGGCGTCCGCCGTCAGCGGCTCCAGATCCTCTGCCGGGACTTCCGGCGCAGCAGAGCTGGCTTCCTCCGGGAATTCCGCAATTGCGGCAGCAGGCTCCTCTGCAGGGCCGGCTGCGGGCTCTGGTTCCGGTTCCGGCAGATGCTCCTGGCCGGTCAGCGGGGCAATTTCCTGCAGCGGGGCGGGCGGTGTCTCAAGGGCCGGGTCCGCTGCCGGTTCCGGAGCGGTTTCCTGTGCGTCCCCTGCGTCCTCTGTCGGCTGCAGCGCCTCCGGCAGGGGCGCCGCTGCGGCGGCAGGGGCCGGTTCCTCTGAGGCAGCGGCTTCCGGCTCCGGTTCGGGCAGATGCTCCTGGCCGGTCAGCGGGGCAATTTCCTGCAGCGGCGCGGGCGGTGTTTCCGGGGCTGGCTCTGCTGCCGGCTCCGAACCGGTTTCCAGGGAAACCCCTGCATCCTCAGCCGGTTGCAGCATGGCCGAGGGGGCATCCTCAGCGGCGGCGGGTTCATCAGCCAAAGCCGGCTGCGGCGCATCCGCTTCCGGCGCAGCCTCCGGCATCTGTGCGGCATCCGGCTCCTCCTCCGCCTGCGGTGCGGTGGGCTGGAGGTCTGCAGCAGGGGGTGCGCCGATGGCGGGGGCATCGGCCAAAGGATCCTGCGGCGCTTCGGCAGCAGGACCGGCGGGCTGTTCAGGTGCCGTTCCGCTTTCCTGCGGAAGGGCCGCCCCGGCAGAGTCCGCTGCCTGATCCAAGGGAGCGGTTCCGGCAGGCGCTTCTGCGGCGGGTTGCGGGTCCTGCCCGGCGCCGTGTGCCGGCTGGTCTGCCTCCGGCAAGCCCTCGGAAGGTGCCGCCTCCTGAGGGTCTGCCTCTTGGGTTTGTACAGGAATATCGTCTGAATCTGCGGGAGCCTCGGAAGCAGCCGGGGCATCCTGCAGGTTGCCCGTCTCTGCTGCAGGGGCCGCGGGCGGCTGTGACCAGGTGCCGGCCGGTTCCTCTGCAGCGGCGTCTGCGCCGCCTTCCGCCGCGGGGGGCGCAAGATCCATCTGCATTTGCGGGGCGGCGGCGGCTTCGGGCCGCGGCGCGGCAGAGGCAGGGGCACTGGTTGTCGCCGGGGCTGCGGAGGCGGGCGGGGCAGCGTCTGCACCGGCTGCCTGCGGGAAGCCAACAACATTGCTGTCTTCGGGAGGGGCTTCGGACGGGGCCTCTGCGCTCAGCTCCAGCGACTGCTGCCAGTCCTCGCCCAGCTTATCCGCAGGCGGCGCTTCGGCGGCGGGCTCCTCCTCGCCCTCCAGCGGGTGCGACAGGCTGGCGATATGGGCCACGCCCTTCTCGCGCAACAGCGCCTGCACTTCCTTGATCGGCAGGCCGTCGTCGTGCAGCAGTTTCCTGATCCCGCCCAGCAGCTGCATGTCCGCAGGCCGGTAATAGCGCCGCCCGCCGGCGCGCTTGACAGGTTTGACCTGGGTGAATTTGCTCTCCCAGAAGCGCAGAACATGCGCCTGCACGTCCAGCCATTCCGCAACTTCGCTGATGGTGCGGAAGGCGTCCGGTGATTTCGACATGGCCTATTGGTCCCGTTACTTACGGTTGCCGTCTGCCACGCGGTCTTTCATCAGGTGGGAGGGCCGGAAGGTCAGCACGCGGCGCGGCTGGATCGGCACTTCTTCGCCCGTTTTCGGGTTGCGCCCGACCCGGGCCGACTTGTCCCTTACGCTGAAGGTGCCGAACGAGGAAATCTTAACCTGTTCACCGCGCACCAGGGCATCCGACATATGCTGCAGCATGCTTTCCACCAGCTGTGCGCTTTCGTTGCGCGACAGGCCGACTTCCCGGAAAACTGCTTCACTCAAATCCATTCTTGTCAGTGTTTTTTCGCCCATACCAATCCCCGTTGTTTGCCAAAGCATAGGGCGGAGGGAATTTCCCTGTCAATATCAATGAATTGCACCGGGGTATTCGGGCGGAAATTAGAGCTGCGCGGTTACCAGCGCAGCACAACTGCTCCCCAGGCCAGGCCGCCGCCGATGGCCTCGGTCACGATCAGATCGCCTTCGTTGATCTGGCCGCGTTCCTTGCCGACCGACAGGGCCAGCGGAATGGAGGCGGCGGAGGTGTTGCCGTGATCCTGCACGGTAACCACCACATTGTCCATGCTGAGGCCCATTTTCTTGGCCGTTCCTTGGATGATGCGGATATTGGCCTGATGCGGCACGATCCAGTCGACATCCGCGGCCGAGAGGCCGGCGCGGTCCAGTGCGGTATTGGCGGTGGAGGCGAGTTTTTCGACCGCGTGGCGGAACACCTGGTTGCCCTGCATCCGCAGGTGGCCGGTGGACTGGGTGGACACACCGCCGTCGACGTAGAGCAGGTCCTTGTAGCGGCCGTCGGAGTTGAGGTCGGTCGCCAGGATGCCGCGGTCCTTGTTGGTGCCGGGCTGTTCCTGCGCTTCCAGCAGCAGCGCGCCGGCGCCGTCGCCGAACAGCACGCAGGTGGAGCGGTCGGTCCAGTCCATGATCCGGCTGAAGGTTTCCGCCCCGATCACCATCACGCGGTCTGCCTGGCCAGAAGCGATCAGCGCGCTGGCGTTTGACAGCGCATAGACAAAACCCGCGCAGACCGCCTGGACGTCAAAGGCAAAGCCTTTGGTCATGCCCAGTTTGGACTGCACCATGGTGGCCGCAGAGGGGAAGGTGAGATCCGGAGTGGAGGTTGCCACCACGATGGCGTCGATATCAGCCGCCGTCAGGCCTGCATCCGCCAAAGCGCGTTCAGCAGCCTTGGCAGCCATATCCGATGTGGTCTCTCCCTCGGCGGCGAAGTGGCGGCGTTCGATGCCGGAGCGGCTGCGGATCCATTCGTCCGTTGTGTCCAGCGTGGCTTCGAATTCCGCGTTTTCCACCACCCGCTCGGGGAGATAGTGTCCTGTGCCAGCAACTACCGCGCGTCGCGTCATTCGTCTGCCTGCCTATATTAGTCTTTTTCGGTGGCCGTCCGCATGCTGCGGACCGCAGTATTATCTTGGGTATGCACGCCTGCAGATGCAACCCGTGCCGCCAGCTTTTCGGCGAAACCGTGCTGTGCCAGCCGGAAAGCCAGCTTGACCGCGGCCGAGACGCCCATGGCATCGGCGCCGCCGTGGGATTTCACCACGGTGCCGTTGAGGCCCAGGAACACGCCGCCGTTGACCCGGCGCGGGTCCATCCGCTTGGACAGCCGCTTGAGCGAGGTCATCGCCAGGACCGCGGCAATCTTCGACAGGAAGGAGTACTGGAACGCCTCGCGCAGGGCCGCGCGCATCACCCGCGCGGTGCCTTCGCCGGTCTTGATCGCCACATTGCCGGTGAACCCGTCGGTGACGATCACATCCACGGCGTCGCCGGGAATATCGCTGCCTTCGACAAAGCCGACAAATTCGTAATTCGCCTGCTCCGCCTGGTCCGCGATCAGCCCGTAGGCCTCCTTCAGTTCGGCGCGGCCCTTGTGCTCTTCGGTGCCGACATTCAGCAGTCCCACGCGGGGGCGGGCGATGTCCATCGAGTTGCGCACATAGGAGGTGCCCATCAGTGCGAACTGCAAGAGATCCTCGGCATCCGCCTTCACGTCGGCGCCGACATCCAGCATCACGTTGAAGCCTTGCGGGTTCAGCGACGGCCACAGGATCGCAATGGCAGGGCGGTTGACGCCCGGCAGCTTGCGCAGCCGCAGCATCGACAGCGCCATCAGCGCGCCGGTGTTGCCGCAGGACACCGCGCCGTCGGCCTCGCCGTTCTTGACCGCGTCCAGCGCCGACCACATCGAAGTGCCCTTGCCGTTGCGCATCACCTGGGAGGGTTTGTCCTCCATGGTGACCACATCGCGGACATCGCGGATCTCGACGCGGCCCTTCAGCGCGCGTTTCTTGGCAACCAGGGGTGTCAGCTGTTCGGCAGGCCCGTGCAGGATGAACCCGATGTCCGGGTTCTTCTGTGCGGACATGGCAATGCCGGCCACCACAACTGCGGGGCCGGCGTCTCCGCCCATGGCGTCAACAGAAATAGTGATGCGGCCGGCTTTTGCCTGATTTTGATCGGGTTTACCCGTCATGCGAAAGCCTGCCTGGCATCAGGATCCTGTCCGTGGCTTACGCCGCGTCCTCGTCGATCTCGATCTCGTCAGCCGCTGCGACGATTTCCTTGTCGTCGTAATGGCCGCAGGAGGGGCATACGTGGTGCGGGCGCTTCAGCTCGCCGCAGTTGCCGCATTCGTTCGGGTTCGCAGCAACCAGTGCATCGTGCGCGCGGCGGTTGTTGCGGCGCGATTTGGATACTTTGTTCTGTTGGACGGCCATGTCTCAACCTTTGTCTGTTTGGGCCTTGGGGCCATCCCCGCGGCGCGATTGCATTCTGTTCGATCAGTCTGACGTGCGTTTAGGCGTCTGCCCAAGCATTGTCCAACCAAAAATTCCGATGAGCGCGCGAAAATACTGCGAATCTCCGCTGGCGCAAGCTGTTTTTTAAGTCAGGCAGGGCGGCGGCGCCAGAGGCGATTTTCTGCGCCGCAAAAATTCTGCCTTCAGTCCTCATCTTTCAGCTGGCCGCGCAGGGCAGCGAGGCCGGCAAAGGGCTTGGTGTCCTCGTCGCGCATCGGCTGCACGCCGTCTTCGGCATAGACTGCCTCGCCCAGTTCGGCGCCGTCCTTGCGCGGGTAGGCGGGGATGTGCAGCGCCAGCGCCTCGGCCATCACCGCGGCCGGGTCGATGTGGCTGCCCAGCGGCTCGATGCTGTCGTCCTCCGGCATTTCGATCTCAGCGCCTTCCGGGGTTTCGAACCGGGACAGATAGGTGATCTCCACCGGCTCCTCGATCCGGGTGGTCACCGGCTCCAGCGTCACCACGCAGTCCTGCACCACGGTGGCGCCCAGGCGGCCGGTCAGTTTCCAGTCTTTCTTGCCCATGGCCCTGATCTCGCCGGTGAAGCGCAGTTTGCGCAGGGCATTCACCCCCATTTCCGTTGCCAGCGCCGCCAGGGCGTCCTTGTCCGGGGTGATTTCAAAGGCGGTCGGGGCGTTTTGCGGCAGGTCCGCCACCCGCAAAGCGGTGCTGTCAGACATTTTCGGGGACTTTCGTTTCTTGAACCGGAGGCGGTCATTAGGTAATCGGGTTGAAAGACGTATTCAAGCCGCCCCTGATGGCGGCAGGCTGGGGGGCAGTCATGGTTGCAAAGGCATTTCACTTCAAGGCCGTTCTGCGCGGCGCGGTATTTGCGGCGGCAGGGCTGGCGCTGGCGGCCTGCACCGCGGTCTACCGCAAGCACGGCTATGTGCCGTCGCCGCATCAGCTGGCCGAAGTGGTGCCGGGCATCGACACAAGGGATTCGGTGGCGGAAACCATCGGCATTCCGTCCTCGACTGGCGTGCTGGACGACAGCGGCTATTACTATGTCGCCACCCGCTTCCGCCACTACGGGGCCAAGGCGCCCGAGCCGGTGGCGCGCGATCTGGTGGCGATCAGCTTCGACACTTCGGGCGTGGTGCAGGCGATCGAGCGCTACAGCCTGGAAGACGGCAAGGTGGTGCCGCTGGAGCGCCGCGTGACCAGCTCCGGGGTGCAGGACAACACCTTCCTGCGCCAGCTGCTGGGCAACCTGGGCAATTTCGCCCCCGGCCAGCTGCTGAACGACGAATAAGACGGCTTCACGGGTTTGCCGCATCGCCTATGCTAGGGGCAGGGCTTTATGGGCTTAGCCGGAAAGCTGGAGGCCGATGTGGCGGAACCTGAGATTTTGCTGAGCAGGGGGCGCTACCGCGCCCGGCTGGCCGCCGGGGAAGCGGATGTGGCGGCGGCGCAATCCCTGCGGACGCTGTGCTTCCGGACCGGCGGCATGGACAGCGATCCCTATGACAGCCTGTGTTCCCATGTCCTGGTGGAGGAGAAAGCCGGCGGCACGCTGGTTTGCTGCTTCCGGCTGCTGCTGCTGGAAAGCGGCGGTCAGCTGGCGCAGAGCTATGCGGCGCAATTCTATGACCTGTCGCCGCTGCGGGCGTTCGAGGGACGGATGGCGGAGCTGGGCCGCTTCTGCATCCGCCCGGAATGTCAGGACCCCGACATCCTGCGCATCGCCTGGGGCGCAATGACGGGGCTGGTCGATGGTCAGGGGGTGCAGATGCTGTTTGGCTGCTCCTCCTTTGCAGGCATATCTGCCGCGCCATACCAGGATGTCTTTGCGCTGTTGCGGCAGCGGCACCTGGCACCGGTAGAGTGGCGGCCGGGTGTGAAGGCGCCTGAGGTGGTCCGCTATGCCGCGGCGCTGCCGCAGGAGCCGGACGCGAAGAAGGCGCTGCAGGGGATGCCGCCCTTGTTGCGGACGTACCTGGCGATGGGCGGCTGGGTCAGCGATCACGCGGTGGTGGACCGGCAGATGAACACGCTGCATGTGTTCACCGGGCTGGAGACCGGCGCGATCCCGGAGGCCCGCAAACGGCTGCTGCGGGCGGTGGCCGGCGGGGCTTGAGTATTTCGGGAAAGATGAATGCGGAGCGTTGACGCGATTTTGCCGCCGGGGTAGCTGGCTGGCATGGCACGAATTCCTCTTTTGCAGATGTCCGGCATTTCCCTCACCTTCGGGGGCGATCCGGTTTTTTCGAATCTCGATCTGGTGGTTCAGCCGGGCGACCGGGTGGCGCTGGTGGGCCGCAACGGGTCGGGAAAATCCACCCTGATGAAGGTGATGGCGGGGATTGTTGAGGCCGACCAGGGCGACATCGTGGTGCCGCCGGGCAAATCCGTCGGCTATATGGAGCAGGACCCTAAGATGGAGGGGTTCGCGACGCTGGGCGATTTTGCCGCCAGCGAGCTGGACCCCGGCGAGATGTACAAGGTGGAACGCGCGGGCGAGGGGCTGAAGTTCGACCCTGCGCGTCCCGTTGAGACCGCATCGGGCGGCGAACGCCGCCGCGCCGCGCTGGCCAAGCTGATGGCCGAGGCGCCGGACCTGATGCTGCTGGACGAACCCACCAACCATCTGGATATCGAAGCGATCACCTGGCTGGAGAACGAGCTGAAGGCGACCCGCGCGGCGTTTGTGCTGATCTCCCACGACCGGGCGTTCCTGCGGGCGCTGACCCGCGCCACCCTGTGGGTAGACCGCGGCGAGGTGCGCCGTCAGGAAAAGGGGTTTGAGCATTTCGAGGCCTGGCGCGACAAGGTCTGGGAAGACGAGGACATGCAGCGCCACAAGCTGAACCGGCTTATCAAGTCGGAAAGCCGCTGGGCGGTGGAAGGCATCTCTGCCCGCCGCAAGCGCAACATGGGCCGGGTGCGGGCGCTGCAGGATCTGAAGGCGGAACGCTCTGCCCAGATCAAGCGCCAGGGCGCCGCCGAGATGGCGCTGGAGGCAGGCCCCAAGTCGGGCCGCAAGGTGATCGAAGCCGAGGGGCTGAGCAAGGCGTTTGGCGGCAAGCAGATCGTCAAGGACTTCTCGCTGAAGGTGCAGCGCGGCGACCGGGTGGCCTTTGTCGGACCCAACGGGGCGGGCAAGACCACGCTCTTGAAGATGCTCTTGGGCATGGAAGAGCCGGATGTCGGCAAGGTGCAGCTGGGCACCAATCTGGAGATCGCCCTGTTCGACCAGACCCGTGACCAGCTGGACGGCGATTCGACCCTGTGGGAGAACCTGACCGCCGACCCCTTGCTGGGGATTTCCGGCAAGGCGGACCAGGTTATGGTGCGCGGCCAGCCGAAACATGTGGTGGGATATCTCAAGGAATTCCTGTTCGACGAACGCCAGGCACGGGCACCGGTGCGGTCGCTCTCGGGCGGCGAGAAAGCGCGGCTGCTGCTGGCGCGGCTGATGGCGCGGTCCTCGAATCTGCTGGTCTTGGACGAACCGACCAACGACCTGGACGTCGAGACGCTGGACCTGCTGCAGGAGCTGCTGGACAATTACGACGGCACCGTGCTGCTGGTGAGCCACGACCGGGATTTCCTGGACCGGGTGGCGACCACCACCATTGCAATGGAAGGCGACGGCAAGGCCACCGCCTATGCCGGCGGCTGGAGCGACTACATCGCGCAGCGCGGGCCGCTGGAGGCGGCGGAACGGCCTGAGAAAGTGAAGCCTGCGAAGCCCAAGCCGAAGCAGGAGAGCCAGCCCAAGGACGGCCTGAGCTTCAAGGAAAAGCACCGGCTGGAGGCGCTGCCGGGTGAGATCGAGCGGCTGGAGGCGGAGATCGGCAAGCTGCAGGAGCTGATGGCGGATCCGGAGCTGTTCACCCGAGAGCCTGTCAAGTTCAAGAAGGCCACAGAGGCGCTGGTGGAGCGGCAGGAAAAGCTGGCGGCCGCCGAGGAAGAATGGCTGCTGCTGGAGGAAAAGGCCGAAGGCTGAAGCGGCTCTTTTCAATCAGGACAGAGAGGCTGATCAAATGTTTCGCGCGCGAAACATTTAGTCAAAGATGCTGCCGTAAAACTTTGGAATTCATCAGGAAATGTGAACGAAGTGTAAAGGGTGCGGGCGCAGGCTTTACGGTTTGATCACTGGCCGGATCACCCGCTCCGGGGGCGGGCCGGATTGCCCGCCACTGTTTGACCGGCGGCCACGCTGCGGGTGACTACGGCCCCGGCGCCGACAATGGCGCCATCGCCGATGGTGACGCCCGGCAGAATGATGGCGCCGCCGCCGATCCAGACATCGGCGCCCAGGGTGACGGGGTATGCGATTTCGAGGCCCTTCGCCCGTAAGTCTCTGTCTTTGTGGTGCTGGGTGCAGTAGATCTGCACATTCGGCCCCAGCATGGTGCCGTCGCCGATGGTCACGGGTGCAGTGTCCAGAATGGTGCAGCCCGCATTCAAATAGACGTTGTTGCCGAGGCTGATGTTGATGCCATAGGCGCAGTGGAACGGCGTCTCGATCAGGCAGTTTTTGCCGTAGCCGCCAAAGAGTGCGGCGAGCGGCGGGCTTAAGACCTCAGCCGGATCAGGGGCCGCCACATTGTGCTGATGCACTGAAACGCGGGCCTGGTGGCGCAACGCCGCCAGTTCGCTGTCCAGGCAACAGTACCACTCGCCCGCCTGCATCTTCTGCCGTTCGGTTTTGGTCATCGGTGTCTCCTTGCCGGGGAGAGGACACCGGGCGCGGCGGCTTGTCAAATGGCGGAGGGCTCCCGCGCCCGCAGGTGCCTTGGCTGCGCCAAGGCATCTTTGTGCGGCCTTGGGCCGGGCGCTGCTTGCGCAGCGTCGAAGGATTTGCTGAGAAGCGCTTCAGGGGCAGGTCTGCCCTGAAGGCGCGTTTTCCAGTGTGTGAACCGCTGAGACCGCCTCAAGGGTAAACGGCGCAGGCGCCGCCGCTCATGCGGCCCTTGACCCGGTCTCAGCGGCAGGGGGTCAGCGCATGCGCAGGGCGCCGTCGATGCGGATGACCTCGCCGTTGAGGTAACCCATCTCGACGATGAAGCCGGCCAGGCGGCCGTATTCGCGCGGGTCGCCCAGGCGGGCGGGGTTGGGGACGTCTGCGGCGAGCTGCTGCTGCACTTCCTCCGGCAGGCCGGCCAGCATCGGGGTCATGAAGATGCCGGGCGCGATGGTCATCACCCGGATGCCGGAAGACGCGAGATCGCGCGCCATCGGCAGGCACATGCCGGCCACCCCGCCCTTGGAGGCGGCATAGGCGGCCTGGCCCTTTTGCCCGTCAAAGGCAGCAATTGAGGCTGTGTTGATGATCACGCCGCGGGCGTTGTCCGCATCGGGCGTGTTCTTGGCGATTTCGACAGCGGCCAGGCGGGCGACGTTGAAGGTGCCGACCAGGTTGATGTCGATGGTGCGCTTGTAGGCATCCAAGGGGTGCGCGCCCTCCTTGCCCACGGTCTTGGCGCCGATGGCGATGCCCGCGCAGTTCACGCAGGCGGTGATCTTGCCCATTTTCTCTGCCGCATGGGCGATGGCGGCGGAAACCGACTCCTCGCTGGTCACATCGGTCTGGGCGAAATGCCCGCCGATCTCCTGCGCCACCTGGGTGCCGCGTTCGGCGTCGCGGTCCAGGATGGTGACCTGGGCGCCCTGTTCGGCGAAATAGCGCGCGGTGGCCTCACCCAGGCCGGAGGCGCCGCCGGTGACGACGGCTGCGGTGTCTGCAAGTTTCATGAGCGGGGCTCCTCCCGGTTATCTGAACATGTGTTCATATAATGGAGAGGCCGAGCGCCTGTCCAGCGGGACGGGACGTCGCGGATGTTCAGTCGCCCATCAGGCCGCGGTCGAGCCGTGCCAGCGGGCTTAAGATGCGGCCGAGCGGCGGCCAGAAGCCCCAGGTGCCGCCCAGGCGGTGCAGATGGGCGCCGGTGCCGAGCTTGAAACGGGCAAGGCCGGGGGCGTCCTCGGTATTGATGAGGCCAAGGTCGAGGCGGCAGATGCCCTTGGAGGCGAGCCAATTGGCGGCCTCCCACAGCAGCAGGGGGTGGGCGCTTAGCTGTTTGCCGCGGGCAGTGGTGTGGGCGATGTGGTAGGTGGCGGCGATGCCGTGGGTCAGGATCAGGATGGCGGCGACGGGTTCCTTGCCTTCGAAGGCTTGAAAAAGTTTGGCCTGGCCCCGGTTCTCGCGCGCGTAGGCGAGGGTGAGGCCGATGGGCCAGCTGCGGTAGCCGCGGGCGGATTGCTGTTTGGTATCGGCCTGGAACAGCCAGTGGCGCACGTCATGCGGCAGGTTCTGGCGGGTGAGGCGGAGCTTCTGCGCTTCACCGTGTTTCAGGCGGTTGCGCCATTTCTGATGCAGCGCGCCGCGGCGCTGGTCGGGATCGCGGGTCAGGTCCCAAAGAGCGGTATGCGCCGGGGTGACCAGCGGCACCGCACCGATACGGGAGAGATGCGGCGCGGGGGCCTCCGGCGACAGGATCAGCGGGGCGCGGTGCAGACCGCTGGTGCGCAAGGCGGCCAGCAGAGGGGCGGGATCCGTCAGATCCGCCCTGTTCACCATCGCCAGCCGCAGCCCGCCGGGCAGGCGCCGCTGCAGCACCAGGGTGCCGTCCAGCATCAAGGGCTCCTGGCCGCAGGCCATCAGCGCACGGGCGAACTCCGTCGATTGCTGGAGGGCGCGGGGCAGAGGGCGGGCGGTTGCTGCTGCGGGCAGATCGGGACCGGGGGCGCTGTCGAACATGGCTCCATTAACGCGCTGGAAACCTAAATCATGGTTAATTTCCAGCATGAGGAAAGCAAAACGGATCATGGGGCAGGCGGCAGCGGCCCCGCGGATGACCAAGGCGGCGGCGCTGCTGATTGCCATCGGCCTGTCGGTGCCGGTGTTTCTGGTGCTGACGCTGGTGGAAGCGGTGGTGTTTTGACACGCGGGAAAGCTCCCGCGCCCGCAGGTGCATTGGCTTTGCCAATTGAACCTTGGCGGCCTTGGGCCGGGCGCCGCTGCGCGGCGCTGCAGATGGATTGCTGAGAGGCGTTTAAGGGCAGGTCTGCCCTTAAACGCTTGGTCCAGTGTATCCCGGCCATCCCCGCCTCAAGGGCAAACCGTGCTGCGCACGGCCGCATGAGCGGCCCTTGACCCGGGCCTGGCCTGAAGAGCAGTTGCGTGAAACCGCTGGCGCGCCGCGCAGCGGCGCCCGGCCCAACCTTGAGGACCCGTCTTTGACGGGGCTGGAATGGGCGGGAGAGCATGCGGGCAGCAAAAAAGGGAGCGCAAAGGCTCCCTTTTTCCGGTTCATGTAAAATGGATCAACCGTCCAACCGCACCAGGGCGTGGCGTTTCTTGCCCGCGCTCAGCTTGATCGGCGACGAGAGCGCGCCTGCGTCGATCATCAGCCCTGCGTCCGTGAGCGGCTGATCGTCCAGCTTGGCGCCGTTTTCGGCGATCAGGCGTTTGGCGTCCTTGCCGGATTTGGCGAGGCCCGATTTCACGATCAGCTGCACGATCGAGATGCCATCGCCCAGGTCGGCGGGCGACAGCGAGAGAGTGGGCAGGTCGTCCCCGACGCCGCCTTTCTCGAACACTTCGCGCGCGGTGGCTTCCGCTGCGGCGGCCGCTTCGGCGCCGTGGCAGAGGGTGGTGACCTCATTGGCGAGGATCACCTTGGCGGCGTTCACCTCAGACCCTGCCAGCGCGCCCAGGCGCTCGCATTCCTCCACCGGCAGCTCGGTGTAGAGCTTCAGGAAGCGGCCCACGTCGGCGTCGGTGGTGTTGCGCCAGAACTGCCAGAATTCATACGGGGAACGCATGTCGGCATTGAGCCAGATCGCGCCCTCGGCGGTTTTGCCCATTTTCTTGCCGTCAGAGGTGGTCAGCAGCGGCGAGGTGAGGCCGTAGACCTCATTGTCGATCACCCGGCGGGTGAGGTCGATGCCGTTGACGATATTGCCCCACTGGTCCGAGCCGCCCATCTGCAGGATGCAGCCGTAGCGGCGGTTCAGCTCCATGAAGTCATAGGCCTGCAGGATCATGTAGTTGAATTCGAGGAAGCTGAGCGACTGTTCGCGGTCGAGGCGCGATTTCACGCTTTCGAACGACAGCATCCGGTTCACCGAGAAGTGGCGGCCGATGTCGCGCAGGAATTCCAGGTAGTTCAGCCCGTCCAGCCATTCGGCGTTGTTCAGCATCAGCGCCTTGTTCGGCGCGTCGCTGTCGTAGTCGATGTAGGCGGAGAACACCTTCTTGATGCCGGCGATATTGTCGTTGATCGCAGCCTCATCCAGCAGGGGGCGCTCATCGGCGCGGAAAGAGGGGTCGCCCACCTTGGTGGTGCCGCCGCCCATCAGGGTGATCGGCTGGTGGCCGGTCTTCTGGAACCAGCGCAGCATCATGATCTGGATCAGCGAGCCGACGTGCAGCGATTTCGCTGTGGCGTCAAAGCCGATATAGGCCGGGCGCACACCTTGCAGCAGGGCGTCGTCCAGGCCCTGATAATCGGTGCAGTCCGCGAGGAACCCGCGTTCCATCATGACTGCGACGAAATCCGATTTCGGTGTGTAGGTCATAACATGCCTCGGTCTATGGTTTTGCACCATGCCCTATAAATCGCATTGGCGCCGGTTGGAACCTGTTTTCCCGGCAAAATATGCGCTGTATTGTGGCGCGCAAACGGGCGGGACGGCCCGGTTCTGTTGAAGGGGCAGGGGCGATGAGCAAGGCCATTGCAAAAACGGGTGCGGTCAGAGCGCTGGGCGCGATGAGCGGCACCTCGCTGGACGGGGTGGACGCGGCGGTGGTGGTGACCGACGGCGCGCGTATTCACGGGTTCGGCGAGAGCAGCTACCGCGAGTATTCGGCGGCAGAGCGCAGCGTGCTGCGCGCGGGCCTTGGCAAGTGGACCGGGCCGGAGGTGGACGCCGCGGCAGCGGTCTGCGATGCGGCCCATGCGGCGGCGCTGGCGGAGTTCGGGGATGTGGAGATTATCGGCTTTCACGGCCAGACCCTGGCCCATGCGCCGCGGCTGCAAGGCACGCTGCAGGTGGGCGACGGCGCGGCGCTGGCCGAAAACCTGGGCAAGCCGGTGGTCTGGGACTTCCGCTCTGACGATGTGGCGATGGGCGGCGAGGGCGCGCCGCTGGCGCCGTTCTTTCACTTTGCCTGCGCCAAATACATCGGCGCCGAACGGCCCTTGTGCTTCCTGAACCTGGGCGGGGTCGGCAACCTCACCTATGTGGACCCGCGGTTTGAGCGGCCGGAGGAGCCGGGGGCGCTTCTGGCGTTCGACACCGGGCCTGCCAATGCGCCGGTCAATGATTTGGTGCAGGAGCGGCTGGGTATCCCCTGGGACGAGGATGGCAAAGTGGCGCGTTCAGGCACCGTGGAGACCGGCGCGCTGGAGCTGTTTTTGGCCGAGCCGTATTTTGCAAGAATGCCGCCCAAGTCGCTGGACAGGAACGATTTTGCCGAGATGGTCGGGCTGGTCAACGAGCTGAGTGACTCGGATGCGGCAGCAACCCTGATCGCGATGTGCGCGGCCGCGGTGGCGCAAGGCATGGAGCATTGCCCGGAGCCGCCTGAGGCGGTGCTGGTCACCGGCGGCGGTCGGCACAACCCGGTGCTGATGCAGATGCTGCGGGTGTCGCTCGATTGCCCGGTGAAGCCCATTGAAGACGTGGGGCTGGATGGCGACATGCTGGAGGCGCAGGCCTTTGCCCATCTGGCGGTGCGGGTGGCGAGGGGGATGCCGACTTCGGCGCCTGGGACAACAGGGGTGAGCGCCTGTGTTGGCGGCGGCGTGGTCAGCGTGCCGGGGGCGTAACGCCATGAACGCTCAGAGCGATCTTGACACTCATGGCCGCTGCTGGCTGCGGCAGGTTTTGCAACCGGAAACCCTTGCCCGGCTTGATGCGCTGTATGACGGGTTCGGTCAGGCTGGGGAGCGGATCACGGCACTCACTCCATTCAACGTGCCAGAGATCCGGTCGGTCCTGCATGGGTTGCTGCCGGGTGCCTTTGCCACCCGTGCGGTGGCTTTTAACAAGGCTGAGGGCCGCAACTGGTCACTGCCCTGGCACCAGGACCGGGTTGTCGCGGTCAAGGAGCAACTGGAAACCCCCATGGCGAAAAATTGGTCCCGCAAGAGCGGGGTCTGGCATTGCGAGCCGCAGGAAACGGTTCTGAACAGAATGCTATTTGTCCGCCTGTATCTTGACGATGTCACTGAACAGAGCGGCGGCATGCAGTTGGCGCTTAGCAGCCACAGGAAAGGCATTTTGCCAAAGGATGAGGCGGAGGCGCTGGCAGCTGACTGTGTTCATGACACGGAGCAGGCCCGGCGCGGCGACATCCTGGTGATGAACATGCTGCTGGTGCACAGGTCTTTGCCGGCGCAGTCGCAGCAGCCCCGGCGGGTAATCAGGGTGGACTATGCCAATTGCCCGCTTCCGGAGCCGCTGGAATGGGCTGTGTAGGGCTAGGCTTGGGCACTCCCCCACTGGTTTTCAGCGAGCAAGCTGCTTCACATAGTCTGCGGTGAACTCGCCATATCCATTCGACGTCGACTTCAGATGCGCCTGCGTGATCGCGTGGAAGGCGGGCAATTGGTGGAACGGCACGCTCGGGAAGAAATGATGCTCGGCGTGGTACGGCATGTTCCAGGCCAGAAAACGCACCAGCCGGTTGGTGAAAGTGGTGCGGGAGTTTTCCAGCATGTTGGCGACCGGCGGGCAAAGGCCGTGTTCCGCCAGCAGGTAGGCGCGCAGGAACGGCTGGCCGATCAGCAGCGGTACGATCCACAGCCAGAGGATCAGCGGCGACGCCAGCAGGCTCAGCAGTGCGGCGGCATAGAGGGTCAGCAGCACACGCGCCTCCAGCCGCATGTCCGTGTGACGGCGTTCCGGCAGGTAGGGGGCGTCGATGGTGCCGAAGGCGTTGCGCCAGATGGTGCCACCCATGCCGCGCCAGTAGCCCCAGCCGCTGAGGTATCTGAGCCATTGCGGCAGGGTTGCGGGGCGGGGGCCGTGTTCCAGCTCCGGGTCGCGCTCCGGGTCATTGGTGTATTTGTGATGCGCCAGGTGGAAGTAGCGGAACCAGACAAACGGCAAGGCGATGGCGAGGGCGCAGAAATGGCCCGCGGCCTCGTTCAGCCATTTGCTGCGGAATGGTGTCTGGTGGGTGCATTCGTGTGACAGCGTAAAGAGGAAGACCAGCAAGATCCCCTGCGGCAGCATCAGCAGCGGCCAGAGCGGGACCTGCAGCGCGATGCCCGTGGTGCAGGCGCCAAGAACCGCCAGATACAGTGCCAGATGCCGCAGGCCCGCCGCGTCGGAGCGGGCGGTCAGCGCTGCCTTTGTGTCCGGCGGCAGCGCCTTGATCAGGGCGGTGTGATCCAAATGCGCAGGCATATGGACAGTCTTGTCCAGCCCGGCGATTCGCTGCAAGGGGCGGGTCAGCCGCGCGGGATGCCGAAGCCGGGGGCGGCGAGTTCGAATCCCTCGAACTGGAACCCCGGTGACACCGCGCAGCTGACCAGTGTGTAGTCCCCGGTGGTGCGGGCGGCCTGCCAGTGGCCCTGCGGCACGATCAGCTGCGGTGCGCCTTTGGTCAGGTCCGGGGTCAGCAGGTGGTCCCGCGCCGGGCCTGCATCCGTTGCCGCCATCGACAGCACCAGCGGTGCACCGGCGTGGTAGAGCCAGATCTCGACCGCGTCGACACGGTGCCAGTGGCTGCTCTCGCCAGCCTTCAAAAGGAACTAAATACAGGTGCCTGTGGGGCGGTCTTCATTCTCAGCGCGCCAGGTTTCCTTGTACCAGCCGCCCTCCGGGTGCTGCTGCAGGCCCAGGTGCTGGATGATCCGGTCTGCGTCCATTGCTGCTCTCCACGCTTTGGTGCTGGTAAATCTCTATTCCAGTCATATGTTTGGGCCATGACACTCATGATCCCCTTTGACAACACCTATGCTGCCCTGCCGGGGCAGTTCTACTCCAAACTGCCGCCGCAGGCGGTGAAGGCGCCCAGGCTGGTGGCGTTTAACGAGGAACTGGCACGGGTCATGGCGATCACGCCCGGTGAGGCGGTGGAGATGGCAGAGGTGTTCAGCGGCAATCAGGTGCCGGAGGGGGCCGATCCGCTGGCGCAGCTTTATTCCGGGCATCAGTTCGGCACCTATAATCCGCAGCTGGGCGACGGGCGTGCGATCCTGCTGGGTGAGACGGTAGGGACGGACGGCCAGCGCCGGGACATTCAGCTGAAGGGCTCGGGGCGAACGCCGTACTCCCGCAACGGGGACGGGCGCGCCTGGCTGGGGCCGGTGCTGCGCGAATATGTGGTGAGCGAGGCGATGCATGCGCTTGGCATCCCGACCACGCGGGCGCTGGCGGCCGTGGAGACCGGCGAGACCGTCTGGCGCGAGGGCGGCCTGCCCGGTGCGGTGCTGACCCGGGTGGCGGCGAGCCATCTGCGGGTTGGGACCTTCCAAGTGTTTGCCGCGCGGGGCGACAAGGTTAGCCTGCAGCGGCTTACAGAATATGCCATTGCACGCCACTACCCTGAGGCCGAAGGGCCGATGGGGCTGCTGCGCGCGGTGCGCGATGCGCAGTCAGAGCTGATTGCGGCCTGGATGGCGGTAGGCTTCATCCACGGGGTGATGAACACCGACAACTTCTCGATCTCGGGCGAGACCATCGACTACGGGCCTTGCGCCTACATGGATGTCTATCACCCGCACACGGTGTTTTCCTCGATCGACCGGGGGCGGCGCTACTGCTATGCCAATCAGCCCACAATCGCGGTCTGGAACCTGGCGCAGCTGGCCACGGCGCTGATCCAGCAGCTGGACGACCCGGAGGCGGGTGTGGAGGAGGCGACGGAGATCGTGCATGCGATGCCCGCGCTGACCGAGGCGGCCTGGCTGCGGCGCTTCCGCGCCAAGCTGGGAATCACCACAGGACGGGACGGCGATCTGGAGCTGATCACCGCGCTGCTGGGGCGGATGGCAGAGAACCAGAGCGACTTCACCAATACCTTCCGCGCCCTGGCAGAGGGTAAGGCACGGGACCAGTTCACCGATCCGGCTGCCTTTGACGCTTGGGCGGAGGACTGGCAGGCGCGGCTGGAGGATGAGCCGGAGCCGGAAAGCGTCATGCGCGCGGCCAACCCGGCCTTTATCCCGCGCAACCACCGGATCGAGGAAATGATCGCCGGCGCCGTGGCAGGCGACTATGCGCTGTTCCACAGGCTGAGCACTGTGCTTGCGACTCCTTATGCGGATCAGCCAGAGCACAGCGATTTGCAGCGCCCGCCGCTGCCGGAGGAAGTGGTGCAGGCGACTTTCTGCGGCACCTGATCCCCTGTTCATCCGGCTGAAAACATCCTCGGGGATGAATTGAGCTGAAAGCTCAATTGGGAGCAGGCAGCCCCCTGTGCCGGTTGCGGCCTGAAGCCGGTTGTGCTTGGGCCGCATTCTGCGCCACACTTCCGGCAGGCCCTGGAGAGAGCAGATGCCAAAGACCCCCCCGCCGGATACCCTGCGGATTGCCACCTACAACATTCAGAAATGCGTTGGCCTGGATCTGCGCCGGCGGCCGGAGCGCACCCTTCAGGTGCTGTCGGGGCTGGGCGCGGATGTGGCGGTGCTGCAGGAGGCCGACAAGCGGCTGCCGCCGCGGCCCGCAGCGCTGCCGCATTTCCTGGTCGAGGAAACCGGCTGGCAGGCGGCGGATCTGGGCGGCGCCGGGTCGCTGGGCTGGCATGGCAATGCAGTGCTCTACAGGAACGGCGTGCAGCTGCGGGGCAAGGGCCATATCGCGCTGCCGGGGCTGGAGCCGCGTGGCGCGGTCTGGGTGGAGCTGGAGACGGCGGTGGGGCCGGTGCGGGTGATCGGCGCCCATCTGGGGCTGACCGGCCGGGCGCGGCGCGAGCAGATGCATGCGCTGGCGCGGGCCGCAAAGCGGGAGGACGCCGCAGTGGTGCTGGCGGGGGATTTCAACGAATGGTCGCGCACCCCGGTGCTGGAGCATATTGCCCCCGGGTTGAATTTTCTGCCGCCGAAACCGAGCTTTCCGGCGGTGCGGCCGCTGGGGGCGCTGGACCGGATTGCCCATTGCAAGCGGCTGAAGGCAGTTGGGCATGGGGTGCATGGCGCGCGGCCGGCGCATATCGCCTCTGACCATTTGCCGGTCTGGGCGGATTTGCGGGCGGTTTGAGCCGGGAGCGCTCCCGCGCCTTTTCCGGCAAGTTGCCGTCAGGCTTGGGCGTGGCGCTGCTGCGCAGCGCGGAATATTTTCTGCTGAGAGGCGCTTAAGGGCAGGTGTGCCCTTAAGCGCCATTTCAAGTGTGTGTTCCGCCAGCGCCGCGTCAAGGGCAAGCCGCGCGTGCCGCGCGGTCCCTGCGGGACCCTTGACCCGGCGCTGGCGGGGAAGGCTTAACGCGCGCGCTGTTTCTGGCCGCGGCGCTGGGCGTTGCCGGGTTTGCTGCCTTGGGGCTTTCCTTGGCCGCTGTTGCCGCCGCCACGGCGGCGCTGGCCGCCGGGTTTGCCGCCGCCGCGGCGCCCGCCGGGACGGCCGCCCGGTTTGCCTGCGGGGGCTGCCGGATCGGGCATGGCTTCCCAAGCGCGTCCGGAGGCCGTGGGGATGGTGATCTTCATCACCTTCTGGATCGCCTTCAGCTCTTCCATCTCGTCCGGGGCGCACAGCGCAATTGCCTGGCCGTCCTTGCCCGCACGCGCGGTGCGGCCGATGCGGTGGACATAGGCGTCCGGCACATTCGGCAGTTCGTAGTTGTAGACGTATTTCACGTCCGGAATGTCGAGGCCGCGGGCCGCCACATCGGTGGCGACCAGCACCTTGATTTCGCCTGCCTTGAAGGCCGCCAGAGCGCGCTCTCGCTGGCCCTGGCTCTTGTTGCCGTGGATGGATGCCGCTGCAAAACCCGCTTTATCGAGGGTTTTCATCAGCTTTTCCATGCCCCATTTGGTGCGCCCGAACACCAGGGTGCGCTCATCCTTGTGCTCGTTCAGCAGTTCCTTGAGCAGGTCCAGCTTGGCGGCCTTGGCGATGAAATGCACCGACTGGGTGATCTTGTCGGCGGCCTTGCCCGGGGGCGAGACCTCAATCCGGACCGGGCTTTGCAGGTAGGAGTTGGCGATCTCGTTCATCTGTTTCGGCATGGTGGCCGAGAACAGCATGGTCTGACGTTCCGCGGGGATCAGCGCCGCGATCTTTCGCAGGGTGTGGATGAAGCCTAGGTCCAGCATCTGGTCGGCCTCGTCGAGCACCAGGAAGTCGCAGGAGCCGAGGTCCAGCGCGCCGCGGTCGAGGATGTCGATCAGGCGGCCCGGGGTGGCAACCAGGATGTCGGTGCCTTTGGCGATGCGGGCGATCTGCGGGTTGATGGAGACGCCGCCGACCACCAGGCCCACCTTCATCGGGGTGCCTTCGGTCAGGCCCTTCAGCGTGTCGGCGATCTGGTTTGCCAGCTCGCGGGTCGGCGCTAGCACCAGGCCGCGCACGGTCATCGCGGCGGGCTTGCGGCCGTATTCCAGCATCCGCGCCACCAGCGGCACGCCGAAGGCGGCGGTTTTGCCGGTGCCGGTCTGCGCCAGGCCCAGCACGTCCTTGCCGTTGAGGGCATGGGGGATGGCGCGGGCCTGGATCGGGGTGGGGTCGTTCAGACCCATGTCCTTGAGGCGGGCGAGGAGCTTCTCGGGCAGCCCCATGGTCGAAAATTCAGTCACGTATCGTCCTTTCACGGCCCTGCTCTCTGCACGGGCCGGGTCCGCTGCGCTGCAGCGGGTTCATGCGGGGCAGGGACCTCG
Organism: Leisingera sp. JC11; assembly: GCF_040704725.1. Classification (NCBI taxonomy): domain Bacteria; kingdom Pseudomonadati; phylum Pseudomonadota; class Alphaproteobacteria; order Rhodobacterales; family Roseobacteraceae; genus Leisingera; species Leisingera sp. JC11. The sequence goes on along the minus strand of NZ_JBFCVS010000002.1, from coordinate 135,446 downwards.
GGCGCGCGCTGGCCGGATGCCAGGCCGCTGGCCTCTGCAATCCCCACGCGTGATCTTGGGAATGGCGGCATATCACTAGACCCCGGAACATTGGTTCTGCGCAGGATGCGCGTCCGGTCTTCGGCCTCTGCTCACGCGGCAGGGAGGGATGCCTGAGCGTCAAATGGCTGTGGATAAGCCGTTTGTCAACCTTTGATACGGGTGAAAAGGCTGTTTTCGCCGTAGAATGCATCCGTTAAAGAGGAAGCCCAGAAAACCGCGAGGACCATCGATGCCAAAGCCGATTATCGCCCGCTGCGAAGCCAAGGGGCTGCGCATGACCGGCCAGCGCCGGGTGATTGCCCAGGTGCTGCAGGACAGCGATGATCACCCGGATGTCGAGGAGCTGTATGCCCGCGCCAGCGCGAAGGATGCCGGGATTTCGATCGCCACCGTCTATCGCACCGTGAAGCTTTTCGAGGAAGCGGGCATTCTGGAGCGGCTGGAGTTCGGCGACGGACGCGCGCGCTATGAGGATGCGGAGCGCGAGCATCACGACCACCTCATCGACATGAACACCGGCGAGGTGATCGAGTTCTGCGACCCGGAGATCGAGGAACTGCAGGAGCGGATCGCGCGCAAGCTGGGCTATGAGCTGCGCGGGCATAGGCTGGAACTGTACGGGGTGCCGGCCAAGAAGGCCTGAGCCCGCCGGAGCAGCCTGTTCTACAGTTTGGCTTCGCCTTTGATCAGGACCGTGATCTTGTAGGACTTCATCAGTTTCATCTTCTGCGCCAGGTAGGCGGCATTGCCTGCGTACCGCAGCTTGAACCCTTTGACGGTTGTCTTCTTGGGCAGCCAGTCCCAGCGGAAGTCATAGACATCATTCACTGCGCCATCGAACTCGAATGTCTTGCCTTTGGGGGTCAAGCTGCCGGAGAGGGAGGCCTGATACAGCGTTCTGGCCAGGTCGCGGTTCTTGACGAAGAAGATCGTGGTGTTCTTCAGCTTGGCGGGCTTCTTGTGCTTGGCGGCGATCTTGCGCAGTTCCGCGCTGTGCAGAACGGCCTGCGAGATCTTCGACTTCACCCCGTGGCTGATGTTTCCCTTGCCATCGATGGAGCGCTTCATGTGTTCGTAGGCGATGGGGTAATTCTTGTTCGCTGATTTGTTGGCGTTGTGCATTGCCGCCTTGACTTCATCCACCGCGGATTTGCCCAGTTCGTCGATCGCTTTTTCGGCGTTCTTGGCGGTTTTGATCAGCGAATTCAGCGGGTCGAAGTCTGGCATCAGGATGTCTCCGGCTGGGTATGGAAACGGCAGGCGGCGCAATCCGTGATACGTTTTCGTCAGGAAACCGGGGCGCGGCTGGAGCGCCGCGCGCCTGACAACGGGAGCCGCCGTTCCTTAACATATATCATAACTCTTGATGATTGCCGTAACGACTTGTCATGGAGCGGGGTCGGAAACGGAGTTGCCGGTGCCTGGGCGCTGGTGTTTTTTGCCCGGATGGCCCGGCATGCTGCCGGGACGAGATACGGGACGCGCGCACATGAACAACCTGCACGGCATTCTGCTGGTCATCGCCTCGATGGCGGCCTTCACGCTTGAGGACATGTTCATCAAGCAGTTGTCGGGCACATTGCCGGTGGGGCAGATCCTGATCTGTCTTGGTATCGGCAGCGGCCTGGTCTTTGCGGTGATGGCGAAGTTGCAGGGGCACCGGCTGTTTGCGCCGCGGTCCTGGCGGATCAGGCCGGTTCTGCGGGCTGCAATGGAGGCCGTATCGGCGCTGGGGTTCGCCTCGGCGCTGGCGCTGGTCGACATTTCTACGGTTGCGGCGGTGTTTCAGGCGACGCCGCTGGTGATCACCATGGGGGCAGCGCTGTTTCTGGGCGAACAGGTCGGCTGGCGGCGCTGGCTGGCGATCTGCACAGGCTTTGCCGGGGTGCTGCTGATCATCCGGCCGGGGCTCGACAGTTTTGAGCCTGCTGTATTGCTGGTATTGATTGCCGTGCTGGGGGTTGCCGCACGGGACCTGATGACGCGGGTGATGGACAGCGCGGTGCCCTCCACCGTTGTCAGCTTCCAGGCGTTCCTGGCGGTCATTCCTGCGGGTCTGCTGCTGCTGGCCTTCACCCCCGGCGAGGCGCAGGTGATGGAGCAGAATGAGTACCTGATGATGGCAGGCGGGGTGCTGTTCGGCGTTCTGGGCTACTACGGCATTGTCACCGCAATGCGGGTGGGGGATGCCTCGGCGGTGACGCCGTTCCGTTACACGCGCCTTCTGTTTTCGATCCTGGCGGGCGTGCTGGTCTTTGGCGAGCGGCCAGATGCGCTAACCCTGACCGGGGCGGCGCTGATCATCGGCTCCGGCCTTTATACCTTTGTGCGCGAGCAGCGGCTGGCGCGGCGGGCACGCCGGGCGGCAGCGGCTGCGGCTTGACGCCCCAGGCCGGGTTCCGGCGCGCAGCTTTCCGCAGGCCTGTTGGCGCAAACAGCGCCTTGTTAGCCCTAACCTGCCGGATTTAGGTGTGTTAGCGATAACGTTCACGGTTTACATTTCTGCCGCGGCTGGTATGACGCTGGCAGCAAAACGCGCCGCTTTCAGGCCCAACCAAGGATGGACAGATGAGCACCATTATCGACATTCACGCCCGTGAGATCCTCGACAGCCGGGGCAACCCGACGGTTGAGGTCGACGTGATCCTGGAAGACGGCACCATGGGCCGTGCCGCCGTGCCCTCGGGCGCCTCGACCGGTGCCTATGAGGCGGTGGAGAAGCGCGACGGCGACAAGTCCCGCTACATGGGCAAGGGCGTGCTGGAAGCGGTCGCCGCGGTGAACGGCGAGATCGCCGAGGAGCTGGTCGGCTTTGACGCCACCGAGCAGGTCGCGGTTGACCAGGCGATGATCGAGCTGGACGGCACCGAGAACAAGGGCCGCCTGGGCGCCAACGCGATCCTGGGCGTGTCGATGGCAGTGGCCAAGGCTGCGGCGGATTTCACCACCCAGCCGCTCTACCGCTACATCGGCGGCACCTCGGCCCGCGTCCTGCCGGTGCCGATGATGAACATCATCAACGGCGGCGAGCACGCTGACAACCCGATCGACATCCAGGAATTCATGATCATGCCAGTGGCTGCGGACAACATCCGCGAAGCTGTGCGCATGGGCTCCGAAGTGTTCCATACCCTGAAGAAAGAACTGTCGGCGGCGGGCCTCAGCACCGGAATCGGCGACGAGGGCGGCTTTGCCCCGAACATCGGCTCCTCCCGCGAAGCGCTGGACTTCATCCTGAAATCCATCGAGAAAGCGGGCTACAAGCCGGGCGAGGAAATCTACCTGGCGCTGGATTGCGCGGCGACCGAGTACTACAAGGACGGCAAATACGTTCTGTCCGGCGAAGGCAAGAGCCTGACTTCCGAGGAAAACGCCGACTACCTGGCGGCGCTGGTCAATGACTATCCGATCATCTCCATCGAAGACGGCATGTCCGAGGATGACTGGGACGGCTGGAAGCTGCTGACCGACAAGATCGGCAACTCTGTGCAGCTGGTGGGCGACGATCTGTTCGTGACCAACCCGGCCCGCCTGGCCGATGGCATTGAGCGCGGCGTCGCGAACTCGATGCTGGTGAAGGTGAACCAGATCGGCTCCCTGACCGAGACCCTGAAGGCGGTCGATATGGCCCACCGCGCCCGCTACACCAACGTGATGTCGCACCGCTCCGGCGAGACCGAGGACGCCACCATCGCCGATCTGGCGGTGGCTACCAACTGCGGCCAGATCAAGACCGGTTCGCTGGCGCGCTCCGACCGGCTCGCCAAGTACAACCAGCTGATCCGCATCGAGGAAGCGCTGGGCGAAGTGGCAGAATACGCGGGCCGCTCGATCCTGAAGTAAGCCGGCAGGCCAAGAGATTGGCGGGATAACCCGCCTGAAAGCCCCGTCTGTCTGGCGGGGCTTTTGCTCTGTGCGCCAGCTGGTTCGCATGCAGAGCGGCTGGAAGAAAAAGCGGAGGCAGTTTATTGCTCCAGCGGGATTGTTCTTCAGAGGCGGCAGAGATGCAGACACCCGGACCGGAAAACAGCTATCAATCCGCGCACGCAGAGCTGCTGCTGCGGTCCTTTGAACAAGCGACAGGCCGCGCGCTGCTGGACAACGCGGATGCCGAGGCGCTGTACCGCGCTCCGTTCCCGGTGCTGTCGCACAACACGGCTGCTGATCCGGTGCTGACCTATGGCAATCTGGCGGCGCAGGCGCTGTGGGAGATGGGCTGGGAACAGCTGACATCGATGCCGTCGCGGCTGACGGCGGAACCTGCACACCGGGAGCAGCGCGATGCGATGTTTGCGGAGATGCGGGCCAAGGGGTTCATAGGCAACTATGCAGGTGTTCGGATCAGCGCCTCAGGGCGGCGGTTCGAGATCCAGGGGGCGGTGATCTGGCCGCTGCTTGGCCTTGACGGTAAGAAACTGGGCGAGGCGGCAAGTTTCCGCGAGTTTTCCTTTCTATGAGAAAGCCTGTGCAGGTGCGGCGCTGCGGATGCTAGGTTTGGAAACAGGCAAAACCGGGCAGTACACATGAAAACGGCAATTTACCTGACGGGCCTGCCCGCCAGCGGCAAAGCAGCGCTGGGGCAAGCTTTGGCGCGGCAGTTGAACTGGCCCTGTCTGGAGCGGGATGATTTCCTGGACGCGCTGTCTGTCCGTGCCGGGGCTGCCTCGCCTGAACAGCGCATTCAGCTGGGCCGGGAATGCGACCGTCTGTTTCAGACCGCTGCCGGGGCGCTGAGCCATTGCGTGCTGGTGGCGCAGTGGCAGCCGCGCACGGCTGCGGCTGGACGCGGGACGCCTTCTGACTGGCTGCAACAGTTTGACACCTTGGTGGAGGTGCATTGCGATTGCAGCGTGGAGGTTGCCGCGGAGAGGTTCTGCGCGAGGGAGAGGCGTCTTGATGATCCGGACAGCCTGCAAAATCGGGCTGATGTTCTGGGGTGGATGCGGGAGCTGGAGACGGGTTTCCCGCTGCAGGCAGGACGTCTGATTTCTGTGCTGTGCGGTCCGGGATTCGATGCCCAGAAGCTGAGCCGCACCCTGGCCATGGAAATCGCTGAAATTTAAGAAATACCCGATCCCGCATATGTGGCCGGGATCACAGACGCTCACGCTGGCGTCATGGTAACGTGTTCTTGCGCGGCGCAGCAGGCGCTGCGGGAAAGGGGAACAGGCCATGACGATGCGGGCTTTTCGCACAGTGGCAATCTGTGCAGTTCTTTCGACCCTTCTGGGATGCAGCGAGCCGGGAACCTATCCGTTCAGCGGCCAGACCGCGTCGCCGGATGATCCGGTCCAGCGGTTGAATCTTGGTGGTGAAATACGCTGATGCCAGGGAGGCGGCCTGACAGGCTGCATCCGGAGATCTGGCGCCCCGGCCGGGGGGCGGGCGCCAGATCGGGAAATTTTTAGCACGGGGCGGTGTAATAGGTGCCGTCGCCGCGGGAATAGGCGCACTGCCGGCTCTGGTTGTTTTGCGCAACCAGGGTGCCTGCGGCGGCGCCGCCAAGGGCCGCGATCAGGCGCCAGTCGTCGTCAGCCTTGAGCGCGTCGGCTGCGATCAGGCCGGCTGCGGCACCGCCTGCCACACCGGCAACGGTGCGCTGTTCCGGGGTCAGGTTGGTACAGGCGCCCAAGCCCAGTACGGCGGAACTTGCAAGTGCAGGGATCCAGCGGAAAGTCATTTGGTATCTCCATTTTCAGGTCGAAGGCAGCCCTATTGCGGGCCGCAGACGGGACTATAACGCCGAGCCTTGGGGGATGGTTCCGCATAAATGCGCGCGGCGGGGACAGCAGCGCAATTCTGCCGGAGGCGGGCGTTCAGCGGCGGGCTTTTGCCGGGGAGGGGTGGAAGGCCCGTCGCGAGATTCCGGGATCCGCGGCGGGCTGCGGCCCGGAGTTCCGGTGGTTTCCGGGCCTTCCCTGCAGAGGGGCGCCTTTGTAGCGGAGTTTCAGAGTTCCTTGCTCATCAGGATGTAGTTTTTCCGCGGCTGGAATCGGGTGCGCAAATAGAGCCGTTGGGCGGTCTCGTTGCCGCGGTCGACCTCAAGGTGCAGCGCGCGCATGCCGGCACTGGCCAGTGATTTCGGCAATTCGGTCAGCACTTCGGTGGCGATGCCGCGGCCGCGCACGGCGGGGCGGATGTAAAGCTCATCGACAAAGCCGTCCATGCCGCCGAACTCCACCGACCAGCCGAAGGTTATCACGATGTAACCGATCGGCGCCCGGGTCGGGCCGATCAGGTAGACGGCGCCGTAAGGGTGGCCGTTCAGCAGCGGCTCGATCCCGGCGCGGCGGTGCTCGTCGCTGCTGTCCAGCCCGGATTCGGCGTGAAATGCGGCGACCAGCGCCAGCACCGTGTCCAGGTGTTCGGGTTTGGCGAGATGCAGGGCGGCGCTCATAGGCGGGCGAGCCTTTCGGTCAGAAGATTGAATAAGCCGTCGGCGTCCGCATCGCCGATGAACAGGGCATTTGGCTTGCGGTCCGTGACCCCCCACCAGTCGGCGACAGTCATGCCGAGGGTGAGGTCGGAGGCGGTTTCGATCTCGACATTCACATTGCGGCCGGAGAACAGCTCCGGCTTCAAGAGCCAGGCAATCACGCAGGGATCATGCAGCGGGCCGCCTTCGGAGCCGTATTTCTCCACATCGAAGCGTTCGAAGAAATCGAGCATTTCGGCGGTGAAGTGGCCGACCCGGGTATCGAGGTCGCGGATCGCCTCGACGCGCGGTTTAGTGGCCAGCACCTTATGCGTCACATCCAGCGGCATCACCGTGATCGGTGCGCCGGATCTGAACACGATTTCAGCGGCCTCCGGGTCGACGTAGATGTTGAATTCAGCCGCCGGGGTGATGTTGCCCACTTCGAAATAGGCGCCGCCCATCATCACGATTTCCTGCACCCGTTCGATGATGTCCGGGGCGGTGTTGAAGGCGGCGGCGATATTGGTGAGCGGGCCCAGGGTACAGAGGGTGATGGTGCCCGGATCATGCGCCCGCAACGTTTCGATGATGAAATCGACGCCATGGCCCTCGGCCAGCGGCATCTGCGGTTCCCACAGCTCGGGGCCGTCGAGTCCGGTCTGGCCGTGCACATGTTCGGCGGTGATCAGATGGCGGGACAGCGGTGCCTTGCTGCCCGCAAAGACGGGTACATCCGTGCGGCCTGCGGCCTCGCAGACAATGCGGGCGTTCTTGCCGGTCAGCTCCAGCGGCACATTGCCGGCAACACAGGTGATGCCGAGCAGGTCCAGTTCCTCAGGGCTGGCCAGCGCCAGCAGGATGGCGACGGCATCATCCTGGCCCGGATCGGTGTCGATGATGATTTTCCTGGCGCTCATGTCGGCCTCCGCTGGTCGTGAGCCACGAGACTACGCGCAGTTCAGCCGGGATTGAACCGCTGCCGCGCAAACCTTTGCAAATTTCCGGAGATTTTCTGCGACGGAAGTTTGCCGCCCCCGCGTTTGCTTCCTATAGTTGCCTTACGCCGCGTCACGGGCGGGATGGCCCGCGGGTGGGGCAGTGACTGCCGGCCCGGATCAAGGGCCTTATTGGTACGGCATTGTTTGGCCGGAAACACATTGATTTGTATGGGGAAAACAAGACATGCCCAAAGAACCCAAAGTTGTTGGCGACATCCTGAAAGATAAGAAGATGACCGCCGCCTACATGGATTATTGCAAGCGGCGCTACTGCCTGAACGAGTTTATGTTCACCCAGAATAAGGGTAATCCGGAATCGCTCTGGACCCGCTACATGGACCAGAAGAAGGGCAAGGAGCCGGTCAACATCACCTCCAAGACCCATCTCGCCGCTAAGGCGCTGGCCGACAAGGGCGACTTCAAAAACGGCGACTGGAAGAAGATCATCGCGACCGGCAAGGATGAGGTCGTGAAGATGCTGAACAAGGACGTGATGGGGTTCACCGGCAGCGACGAGTACAAGAAATACGTCGCCGAAAACGGCATGGGCGACCCCAAGAAGGCGGCCAAGCTGCTGGGCATCACTGATGTGAAAAAGCTGAAAGACGTAATGGTCAACGTCGCGGTGGACGACAAGAAGACCGCCGAAAAGCTTTGGAAAGAGCTGATGAAGAAGGAAAAGATCATCGAGGATTACAAGGCGATGTCCTCGGCGCTGAAAAAGGCAAGCCTGGTCTGATTCCGGAGCCGGCGGGACCCGGCGGCTGGGCCGCCGGGATTTGAGTACCTCGGGAAAGATGAAGGAGAGGGGTGCGCTCAGGCGCGCTCGTCGGCTTTGACCTGATCCCAGAGCGCGTCCATTTCCGCCAAATCGCTGTCCTCGGGGCGTTTGCCGCGGGCGGCGAGCTTGGCTTCGACGCCTTCGAACCGGCGGGTGAATTTGGCGTTGGCGGCACGCAGGGCGGCTTCGGGCTCAACCCCCAGATGGCGGCCTAGGTTGGCCATCACAAACAGCAGGTCGCCGAATTCCTCTTCAACTTCCGCATGGGAGAGGCTGTCGCGAGCCTCGACCAGCTCAGCGCATTCTTCGGTGATCTTGGCGATGACATTGTCGGCGGAGGGCCAGTCGAAGCCGACGCGGGCGGCGCGTTTTTGCAGCTTGTAGGCGCGCAGCAGGGCGGGCAGGCCGACCGCAACGCCGTCCAGCGTGCCCTTTTGCGCTTTTCCAGCGCGCTCGGCGGCCTTGATCGCCTCCCAGTCGCGGGTCTGCTGTTCGGCTGATTTCTCGCGGCTTTCGTCCCCGAACACATGCGGGTGGCGCGAGACCATCTTGTCCGACATCGTCCTGACCACGTCCTGGAAGGAGAAATGCCCGGCTTCCTGTGCCATCTGGGCGTGGAAGACGGATTGGAACAGCAGATCGCCCAACTCGCCCTTCAGCTCATCCCAGGCTTCACGTTCGATCGCGTCAGCAACTTCATACGCTTCTTCAATGGTATAGGGGGCGATGGTGGCGAAATCCTGTTCGATGTCCCAGGGGCAGCCGGTTTGCGGGTCGCGCAGGCGTGCCATGATTTCCAGCAGGCGCTCGATGCCTGCGGTCTGGTCGTGGATCAGGTCTGTTTCTTGCATTGCGGCTGCTCTTTTTCCGGTGTCAGATGCATCATCCCGAGTCTGGAGCAGGAGTCCACCCCGATGCCCGTTGTGAACCGTATTGCCGATTATGCCGAGGAGATGAAGGCCTGGCGGAGGCATCTGCACCAGATCCCGGAGCTGGCGCTGGATCTGCCCAAGACGGCGGGTTTTGTGGCGGAGCGGCTGCGGGAGTTCGGGGTTGATGAGCTGCATGAAGGCATCGCGCAGACCGGCATGGTGGCGATCATCAACGGGCAGCGAGAGGGGCCGACCATCGGCTTGCGCGCGGACATGGATGCGCTGCCGATCCCGGAGGAAACCGGGGTGGCTTACGCCTCAGGCCACGCGGGCAACATGCATGCCTGCGGCCATGACGGCCATACCGCGATGCTGCTGGGGGCGGCGAAATACCTGGCGGAGACGCGCAATTTCCGGGGCCGGGCGGCGCTGATCTTCCAGCCCGCGGAGGAGGCCATCGGCGGCGCCCGCATCATGGTCGAGGAAGGCATCATGGAGCGGTTTGATATCGGCGAGGTTTATGCGCTGCACAACGCGCCCGGCCTGCCGGAGGGGCATTTCCTGACCACGCCAGGGGCGCTGATGGCGGCGGTGGATACGTTTCACATCCATATTCAGGGGAAGGGCGGCCACGGGGCGATGCCGCATGAGACCCGTGACCCCGTGATGGCGGCCTGCGGCATGGCGCAGGCGATCCAGACCATCGTCAGCCGCAATCACCACACGCTGGAGGACCTGGTGGTTTCGGTCACCCAGATTCACACCGGCACCGTCGACAACGTGATCCCGGACACCGCCTATATCAACGGCACCGTGCGCACCTTTAACCCCGAAGTTCAGAAAATGGTGATGCGGCGGATGAAGGAGATCGTCGCAGGGCAGGCGGCCAGCTACGGGGTCGAGGCGGAGCTGGACTATGAGGTCGGCTATCCGGCCACCTTCAACGACGCGGAAAAGACCGGTTTTGCGGTGGACGTCGCGCGGGAGATTTCCGGCGAGGCCAATGTGGAAGCGGATGGCGGGCGCGAGATGGGGGCAGAGGATTTTGCCTATATGCTGCAGGCGCGGCCCGGCTCCTACCTGTTCCTGGGACAGGGCGAAAGCGCCGGGCTGCATCACCCGAAGTACGATTTCAATGATGCGATTGCGCCGGTGGGGGCGTCCTTTTTTGCCCGGCTGGTAGAGCGGGCGCAGCCGCTGAACGGATAAGGCGCGGCGCCTCTGCACCACTCCTAGGGGCGGAGCCGCGGCGGCGGTCTCCGCCCTTTGACAGCCGCGGCGCAGGTGTTATTGCCGGAACAGGCAGCGGCGGGATGCATCCGCCGCCTTGGCGGAAACGTGAGAGACAATGACTGACTTCAATCAACCGATCAGCGGAAACGACCTGGCGCGGTTTTCCGGGCCGAACACCTATATGCGGCTGCCGCAGGCAACCTCGCTGGAGGGATTGGATGTGGCAGTGCTGGGGGTTCCGATGGACATCGGCACTTCCTGGCGGTCGGGCACGCGGTTCGGCCCCAAGCAGATCCGGGCCGAGAGCGCAATGCTGCGGCCCTACAACATGGCGACCGGGGCGGCGCCGTTCGACAGCCTGAACATCGCCGATATTGGCGATCTGGCGATCAACACGTTTTCGCTGAAGGATTCGCTGCGCATCATCGAGGACAGCTACGACGCGATCCTGTCCGGCGGGGTGATCCCGGTGGCGATGGGCGGCGATCATTCGATCACCCTGCCGATCCTGCGCGCGATTGCCAAGAAATACGGCCCCGTTGCGCTGGTGCATGTGGATGCACATGCCGATGTGAACGACGAAATGTTCGGCGAGCGCGAAACCCATGGCACGGTGTTCCGCCGCGCCTATGAGGAAGGGCTGATCGTCCCGGACAAAACCTATCAGATCGGCATCCGCGGCACCGGCTATGCCGCCACCGATTTTTCCGAAGCGCAGGGCTGGGGCTTTCAGCACTTCCCGGCGCAGGAGCTGTGGAACCGCTCGCTGCACCAGATGGGTGCGGAAATTCGCCGCGATATCGGCAATAGGCCGGTCTATGTGACCTATGATATCGATAGTCTTGATCCGGCCTATGCGCCGGGCACCGGCACGCCGGAAATCGGCGGGCTGACAACGCCGCAGGCGCTGGAGCTGATCCGGGCGCTGAAGGGGGTCAACATCGTGGGCTGCGACCTGGTGGAGGTGTCGCCGCCTTATGACCCCTCCGGCAACACCGCACTGGTGGGCGCCAACCTGCTCTATGAGCTGTTGTGCGTGCTGCCGGGCGTGCAAACAAAATAAGCGATCCGGCCTGAACGTGAGGCCGGGGGAGGGCCGCGCGTGAGGAGGAGGCAAGGGGTGACCTTGAAACCGCATTGAGGCGGCTGATGCTGCTGGGCTGGCTGCTGCTGGCCGCGATTGTCGCCGGACTGGGGTTCATCCGGCTGGCGCCGAGCGATCCGCTGGACTGGAACACCCAGCCGGAGCTGAGCGAGGACAAGGAATTCCGCGGCGGCGTGTTCCGGGTGGTGCGCACCGGCCCGGACGGGCTGGAGCGGTTCCACCGCATCGCCAGCCACGCGCCGCGCACCAGCGTGCTGGCGGGCGGGCCGGATGACGGGATGGTGACCTATATCACCCGCACCCAGGTGCTCGGCTTTCCCGACTACACCACCGCGGCGCAGGACGGCGATCTGCTGAAAGTCTACGCCCGCCTGCGGTTCGGCCGGTCCGATCTGGGTGCCAACAAGGAGCGGATCAACACCTGGCTGGCGGAGATGGAAGAGGGTGCGCAGGCTGTTTCTGCGGGGGAATAAGGCGGGGCTCCCGCCTGCTCGCGGGCTTTTGGAAAAGCCACTCGCAATTGGGCCGGGCGCCGCGCTGGCGCGGCCCGGCTGCTTCCGCCTGGGACGAAAGCGTCGCTGCTGAGAATTGCTTCAGGTGCGGGCTGTCCCTGAAGACGCACTTTAGATTGTGTTTGTTCATGCCGGGTCAAGGGGAAGCCGAGCGTGTGTGCGGTGGCTGCCCCCTTGACCCGGACACGCTCTGAGAAAACACTCCAAGAATGCCAAAAGCCCAAGAGCGGCAATGGCGAAAAATGTATCCGCCCATTCGATGAGGCGAGGCTGGGCCAAAACTTTACCGGTCTGCATGATGGTGGTGCATCCTAAGTGCACTTCAGGCGCCAAGAGGCCTGGCGGCATTTGGAATGAGCCCAGCTAGGGAGGGAAAGCCGGTTGGATTATGTTGCAGTGCTCGACCTTGGTGATGGAAGGCGGATCCACTGCAGGGGTGTTGATGCGGCAAAATCCAAGTGGGCCCAGCACTATTCCCGCATTGATGACGCTACCATCGACGTTTTCTATCCGATCAGTCTTGGCGGTGTTGTGGTGACCTATCGCTATGATGGAGAGCTGGAAAAATGGGTGAAGTCAAAATAGGGAGTGTCCCAGGGTTCCTGTTTTTTCTGTGGATGAACCGTAATGCAGCTGGGACGCAGTGAATCAGAGCCGCGGCAGCTCTGACGGGGCGCCTGAAATGCCGGGCAGCGGGGCCAGCGAGGCCGACAGGCAACTGCTTTGCACCTCGCGCCACATCGGCACGTTCAGCGACATCTGGCATTGCGCCATGAACATCCGCCCGTCTACCTGCAGGCAGCGCAGTTCGCCCAGTTCCACCCGGGCGCCGGATTTGTCGGTGCAGTAGCAGTCGATGGTCCTGCCGCCCGGTCCCTTCACATCCGCCAGCCCTGCGCCGGGCAGGGTGAGGAGGATTGTGGCAATAAGGGCTCTGGCATGTCGCATGGGTCTAGCATATCACATGGGGGTCACTTGGCCAAAACATGAACAACAATAGGCGCACCCATGGTCCCCGAAGAACGGCTGGAACAGATCCTGCAGCGGTTTCAGTATCTTGAAGCCGCAATGGCGGATGGCGCCGGGGGCGGGGATATTGCTGCTTTGGCCAAGGAATATTCCGACCTGCGGCCGGTGGCGGAGCAGGTGACGGCCTACCGCAAGCTTCTGGGCGATCTGGAAGAAGCCGAGCTGATGCTGGCCGATCCGGACATGAAGGATTTGGCCGCGGAGGAGATCCCGGCCTTGAAGGCGGCCATTCCTGAAGCTGAGCACGCGCTGCAGCTGGCACTGCTGCCCAAGGACGCGGCGGACAGCCGCCCGGCGATGCTGGAAATCCGCCCCGGCACTGGCGGCGATGAGGCGGCTTTGTTCGCGGGCGACCTGCTGCGCATGTACCAGCGTTATGCCGAGGGGCAGGGCTGGAAGTTCGACATCATCGAGGAGCAGGCAACCGAGCTGGGCGGCATCAAGGAAGTGGTTGCCCATATCAAGGGCGAAAACGTCTTTGCCCGCTTGAAGTACGAATCCGGCGTGCACCGGGTGCAGCGGGTGCCAACGACCGAAAGCGGCGGGCGCATCCATACATCGGCCGCCACCGTGGCGGTGCTGCCGGAGGCGGAGGATGTGGATATACATGTCGACGCCAACGACATTCGCATAGACACCATGCGCGCGTCCGGCGCAGGCGGGCAGCATGTGAACACCACCGACTCGGCGGTGCGGATCACCCACTTGCCGACCGGGCTGGTGGTGACCTCGTCTGAAAAGTCCCAGCACCGCAACCGCGAGATCGCCATGCAGGTTCTGAAGACACGTCTTTATGACCTGGAACGCCAGCGGATCGACAGCGAACGCTCGGCGGATCGGGCCAGCCAGGTTGGTTCAGGCGACCGGTCCGAGCGCATCCGCACCTACAACTTTCCGCAAGGCCGCATGACCGATCACCGCATCAACCTGACGCTTTACAAGCTGGATCAGGTGATGGGCGGCGACCTGGACGAGATTATCGACGCGCTGACCGCGGACAATCAGGCACGGCTGCTGGCCGAGATGGGCAGTGAGCATGGCTGAGACCGCGGCACAGGCAATGGCGGCAGCAACGGCCAAGCTCCGCGCAGCCGGGGTGCCGGACCCGGCACGCGATGCGCGGGTGCTGCTGGCGCATGCGGCCAGGATCGAGGCCAGCCGGGTGACGCTGATCGCGCCGGAGGAACTGGCGGCGGAAGTGGCGGAACGCTATGAGCAGCTGATCTCGCTGCGTGCCGTACGGGTGCCGGTGTCGCATCTGATCGGCGAGCGGGAGTTCTACGGCCGCCGGTTCAAGGTCTCGCGCGATGTGCTGGACCCGCGGCCGGAGACCGAGATCCTGATCGAGGCAGCGCTGGCGGAACCTTACGCGCGGGTGCTGGATCTGGGCGTCGGCTCCGGCTGCATTCTGGTGACGCTGCTGGCGGAACGGCAGGAGGCCACCGCGCTGGGGGTCGACATCAGCGAGGCGGCCTGCCTGCAGGCCAGCGCCAACGCGGTGCTGCACCGGGTGGAGGCGCGCGCCGATATCCAGCAATCGGATTGGTTTGAAAACGTTGAGGGGCAGTTTGACCTGATCGTGTCGAACCCGCCCTATATCGCATTGGATGAGATGGAGGGGCTGTCAGCCGAAGTGCGCGGGCATGAGCCAGGCATCGCCCTGACCGATGGCGGCGACGGGCTGGGGGCCTACCGGAAGATTGCCGCGCAGGCAGCCGCGCATCTGGCGCCGGGCGGGCGGGTGCTGCTGGAAATCGGCCCGGCCCAGGGCCAGGCGGTCAGCGCATTGCTGGAGGCTGCAGGTTTCAGTGGCATCGCGGTGCTGCCGGACCTGGACGGGCGCGACCGGGTGGTGCGGGCGCATTATTCCTCAAATCGCGGATTTTAGCGCGAAAATCCGCAGATTCGACCGAAAAAACACAGAAAATCCGCTTGGCCCCCTTGTCTGGGGCTCCGGAACATGGTTACTCAAGATGAGCCGTATAGAGGTGAACGCTTCTCAAGCATTCCCGCGGCATCAAGCCCAAAAAAGCTAACGATCCGGCGCTGAGGCGCGCTGCACAGGGTCAACGGCGCATTAACTCAAGGCTTATGATAGGCATATGAGATCGTCCAAATCACGTTCACGCTCCAAGTCGAACCGGAACCGCCCGAACGGCGCCAATGTGGTCAACCGGGTGTTCGACAGCTCCGGCCCCGAAGGCAAGGTGCGCGGAACCCCGCAGCAGATCATCGACAAGTACAACCAGCTGGCCCGCGATGCGCAGCTGGGCAATGACCGGGTTGCGGCCGAGAACTTCCAGCAGCACGCAGAGCATTACCTGCGGATGCTGAACGAAGCGCAACGCGAGATCGAGGCGCGCCGCGAGGAGCAGGAGCGCCAGAACCGCGAGCGCCAGGCCGAGCGCGACCGCGAGCGCGCGGAACGGCTGGAGCGCCAGGAGCGCGAGGCGGCAGCCACTGCCGCGGCAGACAGCGACCCGGCCAGCGCGCCGCAGCCGGAGGTGATTGATCCGCGCGGCGACAACGGCAACGGCCAGGACAGCGGCCTCGTCGAAACTCCGGAGAGCCAGAGCGCGGCTCCGGCAGAAGGCGGCGAGGAAGCGGCCCCGAAGAAAGCCCCGGCCCGCAAGCCCCGCGCCCGCAAGCCCGCAGCCAAGGCTGAGGGACCTGAAGCGGCAGGCGGGGGCGGCGACGCCCCGGCGCCGAAGAAGCCAAGCCGGCCGCGCGCCAAACCGAAGCCGAAGGCAGAGGATGGCCCGGCAGAAGCTGCCGAGTAAGCCGGTTTCAGTCAGATATGCAAACCCCCGGAGCCGCTGGCCCCGGGGGTTTTTCGTGAAGGTGGTCTGCTGTGGCGCCGTTCAGGCCTCGTAGCCAAGCACCCGTAAGTAGCGGCGGACAGCTTCGGGGAAGCCCAGCATCAGGGCGTCGGCAGTCAGGCCATGGCCGATGGAGACTTCGGCCAGATCGGGGATGGCCTGGCGCAGGCCGGGGAGATTTTCCACGGTCAGGTCATGGCCTGCGTTCATCATCAGTGCGCCGTTGCCGTCCGCGGCCAACGCGCGAGCGGCGTCGGCGGTGTCCTTGATCTTGCCAAGCTCCTGCGCAACGGCGCCGGACGTGGTTTGTTCTGCGTAGGGGCCGGTGTAGAACTCGATCCGGTCGGCACCCGCCTGCCGCGCCAGTGCGGGGTCAGCCGGGCTGGCGTCCACGAAGTAGGAAACCCGGATGCCGGCCGCCTTGAACTCCTCGGCGATGGGCAGGAGCATTTCACCGTCGGCGGCAAAGTCCCAGCCGTGGTCGGAGGTGGACTGTTCCGGGGTGTCAGGAACCAGTGTCACCTGATGCGGCTTGTTTTCCAGCACCAGGTCGATGAAATGGCGGGTCGGGTAGCCCTCGATGTTGAACTCGGCTTGCGGGAATTCCTCGGCGATCAGCCGCGCCAGGGCGGGCAGGTCGGAAAAGCGGATGTGGCGCTCATCCGGGCGCGGATGCACTGTGATGCCGTGGGCGCCGGCCTGCAGGATGGCGCGGGAGATGTCGATCAGGTCGGGCCAGGGCACCTCGCGCCGGTTGCGTAAATAGGCGACCGCGTTGACGTTCACGGACAGAAGGGTCGGGCGCGGGGCGACGGGCTGGGTCATCGGGGAATCATGCTCCGGCAAGTTCTTTGGGGAATGAGGATCAGGCCTTGGCCACTTCGCGGGCCAGGGCGCAGAAGGCCTCGAGGCTCACCTGCTCGGCACGCTCAGTCGGCGGGATGCCGGCCGCCGTCAGATGCGCCTCGATATCGGGCGAGATGCCCTTGAGCGAGGCACGCAGCATCTTGCGGCGCTGGTTGAAGGCGGCGGCCACAACGCGGGACAGGATCGCGGCATCGGCCGGGAAACGCGGTTCCGGCAGGGCGTCCAGATGCACCACGGCGCTGGAGACCTTGGGCGGCGGGGTGAAGGCGCCTGGGGGCAGCGACAGCACGATCCTTGCATCCGCGCGCCACTGCGCCAGGATCGCCAGGCGGCCATAGGCCTTGGTGCCTGGTTGCGCCACGATGCGCTCGGCCACCTCGCGCTGGAACATCAGGGTGAGGCTCTGCCAGAACGGCGGCCATGCCTTGGGCGTCAGCCAGCGCACCAGAAGTTCGGTGCCGACGTTGTAGGGCAGGTTAGCAGCGATGCGGATCGGCGGAGTGAGATGCTCCAGCGGGTCGATTTCCAGCGCGTCGCCGTTGATGACGTCGAAGCGGCCCGGATAGGCATCCGCGATCTCTTGCAGTGCGGGCAGGCAGCGCTGGTCCTTCTCCACCGCCAGAACGCGGCGGGCACCTTCGGCCAGCAGGCCGCGGGTCAGGCCGCCGGGGCCGGGGCCGATCTCCAGAACGTCGCAGCCGGTGAGGTCGCCTGCCTGGCGAGCGATCTTGGCGGTGAGGTTGAGGTCCAGAAGGAAGTTCTGGCCCAGCGATTTGCGCGCCGACAGCTGATGGGTGGCGATCACCTCACGCAGGGGAGGGAGAGAGTCGATGGCGCTCATGTCATCTGGACCTTGGGACAGGGCGCGGGGGCGCGCGCCGGAATTTTCATGCCTCCGGCGGGGATATTTGCCGCCAGTAGAAGAATCAAGTGCTGGCGGCCATGGCTTGTGCCAGCTTCAGCGCCTCGATCAGGCTGGAGGGGTTGGCCTGACCGGTGCCTGCGATGTCGAAGGCGGTGCCGTGATCGGGGGAGGTGCGGATGAAGGGCAGCCCCAGGGTCACGTTGACGCCGCTGTCGAAGTCCAGCGTCTTAATCGGGATCAGCGCCTGGTCGTGGTACATGCAGACGGCCGCGTCGTAGCGCGCACGGGCGGCCGCATGGAACATGGTGTCGGCGGGGTGCGGGCCGGTGATGTTCAACCCTTCATTCTGCATTTCAACGACCAGCGCGTTGATCCAGTCGAGTTCTTCGCGGCCCATGGCGCCGCCTTCGCCTGCGTGCGGGTTGAGGCCCGCAACCGCGATGCGCGGCGCGGCAATGCCGAACTGGCCGCGCAGGCCTGCGGCGGTAATTTCAATGGTTTCGCGCAGGAGGCCCGGGGTCAGAACCGTTGGCACGTCCGACAGGGCAATGTGGATGGTAGCAGGCACCACCCGCAGTTGCTCGCTGGCCAGCATCATCACCACGCGGTCCCGGCCCGCAAGAGACGCGAGGAACTCGGTATGGCCGGGGTAAGCAAATCCTGCGCCGTCAATCAGCGCTTTCTTGTGGATGGGGGCGGTGCAAACGGCAGAGGCTTTACCCTGCTGGACCAGACGCACGGCGGTTTCGATGGATTGGATGACTCCGGCGGCATTGGCCGGGTCCGCGGTTCCCTTCGCGGCGCTGCCGCCCAAGGCGAGCGGCATCACGGGGAAGTGGTCCGCGCAGGCTGCCGCGGCCTCTACCGGGGCGGCGACTTCCTTGACCGGGGTGCCGGCGGGCAGGTGGCGCGGATCGCCGATCCAGAAGAACGGGCAGGCGGCGCGCAGGGCTTCCCAGGCCTTGACGGCGATCTCCGGGCCGATGCCTGCGGGTTCACCGCAGCTGAGAGCAATAGGCCCGGAGGAGGTCATTTGATGTCGATCCGGGCGTCTGCGCGCAGCTGTTCCAGGAAGCTGTCAGTCAGCGAAGTCAGCCGCTGCCCGGTAAGCGCATTGGCCACGGTTTCGCGGTTGGCGCCTTCACCGAGGTCGGCGGTGCGGCCGCAAAGCATCAGAACCATCAGCGTCTGGCCGTTGTTGCGGGTTAGCGCGGTGGAGGTTTCGCTGGGGTCGAGCTTGGCCAGTTCCAGCGCGATGTCGCGGGGGATGTCCGCGGGGGGTAGGCTTTGGATGTCCAGCACCGAAGGGTCCTGTCCCTGCGCCAGGCCGTAAAAGTCCTCGCAGGTGTCGACGCTGTTCACGACGTCCTGCGCTGCCGCCAGGCTTTCCGGTGTTCGCCCGCCGGGCAGGTAGTAGGTGGCATATTCGATTGCGGTATAGCGCGGAGCGGCGCCCTCGACCTCTCGCACGCCGCGCATCTGGAACAGTGCCACGGCGTTTTGCAGCGGCAGCGGTTCGGAAATCTCACCCGGCTTCAGCGCCAGCACGATCTCCTGCAGTTGGGGCGGCAGTTTGGTCAGCGGCATCCACGGCAGGCGGCCGCCCTCGTTGCGGCTGGCTGCGGCGGAGTACTGAGTGGCTGCGGCGGCAAAACTGTCGTAGCCTTTGAGCCGCGAAACCTGCTCGATCAGCTCTTCGACCTGGGCGGCGTTCTGCTCATTGATCGGCACGATGAATTCGCTCAGCAGAACCTGAACGCTGCCGGTGCCGGCGCTGCCCATCGCGCGGTCGATTTCCTCGGGCGTGGGGCGGGCCTGAGACAGGAAGCGGGCGCGGGAGTATTCGCGCCAGCCCAGGCCGATCTTGGTGAAATCGCGCACGGTCTGCGGGGCGACGCCCTGCTGCTGAAGCGCGGTCAGGAACTCGTTCAGCGACAGGTTGGCGCGGCCCGCCAGTTCTTCCATGCCAACGGTGACGTCCTCGTCGGAGAGTTCAATCCCCGCCTGTTCCAGCACTGCCAGTTTGAGGCGGTCGTTGATCAGCTCATCGCGGGCGGTTTCCAGCGGGTCGCCCGGAACCCGCAGCGCCGACTGGAAGCGGGCGCGCTGTTCCAGCTCGTAGCGGGTGATGACCTCGTCATTCACGGTGATAGCGGGAGCAAAAAGGTTCTGTGCCGCTGCCGGCAGGCCGGTCAGCGAAAGACCCGCGGCCAGCACCAGTGCGGCTGCGGATTTGAGAGCACGGGAAAGGAAGGGAGCCGGGAACCGGGTATTCACGTCTTGCTGCATGACCGCCTGTACTGTTTGTTGCCGCTCTTCACGGAGAAACCGCTGAGGGAAATGGTAAAGCCGAAATCCGTTGTCGGCTCAACACTTGTTGTTGAGGTATAGCGGCGGTTGACCGAAAGGTCGACCGTAACGCATTCGTTCTGGTAAGCCAGCCCTAGGCCTGCGCGTGTTGCTTGGGCGCCGGCAATGTCATATCGCAGCCGGGCGCTGGCGGACCAGCTGGGGTTGATATCGTAGCGCCCGTCGACCCAGATTTCCGAGCTTTCCTCTGTCCGGTCCTCGTCCGGATCGGTGCCAAGCCACAGGTAGGTGCCGGAAAGGCTGTACCGTTCAGTGTGCCAATCGCCGCGGACTTCGGCCTTGGAGAAGTTCAGCGAGCCGTTCAGCAGACCGCGGCTGGAGATCGCCAGACCGTCGCCGAATTTGATCTGACCCGCCAGCAGCAGGTCCGAAGACGTGCCGCTGAGGCCCGAGCTCTTGGTGAAGCGTGCGTCGTCTTCGCTGCGCAGGACCTGACCGATGGTGGCATAGGCCTGCCAGCCATTGGGGGAATAGCGTGCCCAGTTGGTGCCATAGACCAGGGTAAAGCCATCTTCGCGCGCATCGGTCGATGGGAAGCGGGACAGCGACAGCAGATTGCCCTGGTCGAACTCGACAAACCGGCTCTCCTCGCTGACCACTTCGCCGCCGCCCTCGTCGCGCCAGCCCAATTGCAGGATCGGCTCCAGGTACTGGGTGGCGCCGCTGGCCTCGCGCCGGGTCATCGGCAATCGGAACGTCAGCCCGCCGCGCGGTGTCAGTCGGGTGACGTCTTCGGTGAAAAAGGCGTCATCGTAAGCCCGGAAGGCATCGGCAGCGGCGCCAAGCTCGGCCTCTGCCAGGAGGCCGTAGCCAAGCTTCCAAGTGCGGTTCCAGCTGAGATCTGCCGTCAGCCGGGCCAGGTCGCGGCCGTTGCTGTCTGTTTCGGTGGCTTCGATGCTGGAGCTGCGGTGGTGGCCGTGGCCCTGAAGCGTGAAGCGCATTTCACCGCCGGTCAGGGCAGGGAAATAGCGCTTCTGATAGAAGGCCTCTGCAATGCCGGAAGGAATGTCGCTTTGGACCTCGCTGTCGCGCAGGGTCTTGTAATGGGTCAGCGATAGGCGGAACAGGCTGTCGCGGCGGATCCGGTCCAGCTCCGCCCGCGAGCGCAGGCGGTCGAGATCCGGCAGGCCGTAATCTTCGAGATAGGCATCATCCGAGACCGCCTTGACGTCAAACGTGAAGCGGAAATCGCGCGGCAGGTCGAACTGGCCTTCGCCGAAGATGTAGCCGCGGTCCTGATCCGGGTACAGATCGTCCCGGGTATAGGCGCCGTTGAACTCGATCCGACCGCGCCGGAACGCCTGGCGGTAGCGCAGGTCCAGGGTTTTTGTGCTGGACGAGATATAAGGTGCCAGGGTCAGATCCCTGTGAGGGCCGAGCGTGAAGAAATAGGGGATCTTCAGCCCGGTGCCGAGGTTCGAAGTCGAGCGGACCGAGGGAACCAGAAAGCCATTGGCCCGTTCCAGCGAGGGGTCCGGCAGGCGGATTGCCGGGAAGTAGAAGACCGGCACATCCAGCACCCGCAGCTGGGCGCTCTCAAAATAGAGCTGCCGTTCCTGCTGGTCGTGGGTCACTCGTTCGGCGCGGATCTGCCAGAGCGGCGGGCGGCCGTCATCGCAGACATGGCAGGAGGTGACGGCGGTCTTGTAAAGCTGCGTGTAGCGGCCGCTGACCCGGGTCATCTGCAGCGAGGCCAGCTGCAGCTGCTGCTGGAACACCATGCGGGCCCCGGTCAGCAGGCCGTTGCGCAGATCCTGGTCCAGCTCCGCGGCATTGGCCAGAATGGTGATATCGCCGTTCTGGTCAATGCGGATCGGGCCTTCGATCTGCAGGGTGCCGGTGGTCTGGTCAAAGGTGATCTTTTGCGCGCGCAGCCGGATATTGCCCTGGAAGGCTTCGACATTGCCTTCTGCCACCAGGGTGCGGTCCGGGGTGATGAACACCTGGTCGGCAACCAGCATCGCGGGCTGGGCCGGATCCGGCGGCGCGGCGGTCTGTGCTTGCAGGGCAGGGGCGGACAGCGCCAGCCAGGGCAGCACGGCGGAAAGCAGCAGGGCGCGGCGCAGATTACCCGTCTTCGGCATGGAGAAGCAGTCCCAAGGTCAATAATATTGCGGCAGCAGGCGGCGCCCAAGCGGCAAGTGCCACCGGAATTTGCCCGTTCTCGCCAAGGATTTGCGCGAAATTGCGGATGAAATAAAGCCCAAAACCCAACAGAACCGCCATCAGCACCGCCAGGCCGGTGCCGCCGAAGCGGGCGTGCCGCATGGTGAAGGAGGCACCGACCAGAACCATGGCTATCAGAAACAGCGGCCGGGCCAGTTGTGCCTGGAACTGCACTTCATACCGTTTGGTGGTGAAGCCCGCGGCGGACAGCTCGCGGATGGTGGAGGGCAGATCATAGATCGAGATGCCGCTGGCCGAGCCCAGCGTATCGCGAATGCGGTCCGTTGTCAGGGTTGTGGGCAGCTGCAGCTCATCATGCTGCGCAGCGCCGGTTTCCGGGTTGATGCCGGCCGTCAGCGGCCAGACCTTGGCATTGGTCAGGATCCAATTGCTGCCGTCCAGCCGGGCGCTGTCGGCATTGATGCGGCGCACCGGCCCGCCCGCATTGGAGTAGGCATGGATTGAGACGTCAAACAGGGTGATGTCGGCGCTATCGCCACTGTAGCCCTTGGCGTGAATGACCGACTGGCCGCGGAGACCGCCCTGGCGCAGCCACAGCCCTTCACCGCTGAGCGACAGCGCCGAGGGGCCGCCGTTGTGGTAAGTCTCGGCCAGATCCTGATAGCGGTTGGCAGTGGCGGCTGCGATAGGGTTGAGCATGGTGACAGCGAGCCCGCCGATAACGGTGGCCATCAGCACCGGCGCCGCGAGGGCCCGGATACCGGACCGGCCGATGGCACGGGTAACCACCAGTTCGCTGCTGCGGGCAAGGCCGACAAACAGCACGATGGTCGACAGGATCATGATCAGCGGCAGGAACTCGCTGAGCGCTGCAGGGATGTTCAGCAGCGTCAGGCCAACCAGCTGTGCCAGGCTGAGGTCGACCGCCTCGAAGCGGCGGACCTGCTCGTTCAGGTCGATCAGCACCACCAGCGTCATCAGTACCGCAACGATCACCAGGAACCACTGCAGGAAGCGGCGGGCGTAGTAGATATCCAGCTTCATGCCGCGGCCTCCGGCGTCCGGGCCCGGATCCGTTTCGGACGGGCAGACAGGATCAGAAAGATCAGCGCTACAACCAGGCCCAGCAGCGCAGGCACGTAGATCAGCGGCCACAGGGTGGGATTTTGCAAGACCGGTTCAGTGACAACACCGCGCAGGCCCTCGATGAAGATCAGCACGACGAAGGCGAGGAAGGCCTGGCGCCAGACCCCGAAGCGGGAGAAGGTGCCCAGCATCAGCGCGGAGAAGCCGATCAGCGCCACCGCGACACAGACAAGTGCCCGGGCAAAGCGCAGGTGCAGCTCTTCGGCCTGGGCGCCCGCGGAATAGCCATCGCTTTTGGTAATGGCTGCGGTGCTATTCAT
Organism: Leisingera sp. JC11; assembly: GCF_040704725.1. Classification (NCBI taxonomy): domain Bacteria; kingdom Pseudomonadati; phylum Pseudomonadota; class Alphaproteobacteria; order Rhodobacterales; family Roseobacteraceae; genus Leisingera; species Leisingera sp. JC11. The sequence continues at coordinate 112,002 of NZ_JBFCVS010000002.1, read as the reverse complement.
CAGCTCGAGGCTGGGAATGGCGCGGATATTGCGGGCGGGGTTCTCAGCTTTGCGGGCCAGTGAGCTGATATCATAGGAAAAATCCGAGAAGAAGGTGGTCGAAAGCCGCTGTGTTTCGTGGTCCAGCCGCTGCGCCATGCCTTCGACCATGATCAGATGCGCGCTGGCGCCATCACGCACCAGGAAGGCACGCGCGCCTGTATAGGTTACTGTCAGCGCAGGGTCGCGGCGGTCCGACAGGAAGACATCGTTCAGGGTGCCGTCCGGGTCGATCTGGCGGATGTAGAAGGTGACCCCGTCTGCAGGGTGCAGGAAGTCGCCCTCGCTCAGCAGCTTGGCGGTGATGTTACGGGAGACCTCGCTTTCGCGCACTTCCAACTGGCTGATCGAGGCAGGCAGGAGGTAATGGGTCAGCGCCGACATCATCAGCGCGGTGATGATGCCGAAAGCCAGCGCGGGGCGGGCCATCTGCCAAGGGCTGGTGCCTGTGGCGCGCAGCACGGTCAGTTCGCTTTCGCCGTTGAGCCGGTTGGTGACCCAGACCGCGGCGCCAAAGGCGGCGATCGGCAGCACCATGCGGATCAGGTTCGGCAGGGTGAGCGCGGTGAACTCCAGGAACACCAGCGCGGACTGCCCGTTGCCGATCAGCGTGTCGAACAGGACAACCGCCCGGTTGACCCAGAACACGGCCACCAGAATCAGGGCAAAGAAGCCAAAGAAGAGCAGATACTGTGACAGCACATATCTGTCGTAGCGTGACACCCGATCCCCCCAGATCTTGCCATTGTTATTTTGCCGGACCTTAGTGGATTTGAATGGCGGGGAAAACTGCATTCTCGAGCAAGCCTTCGATCGGCGGCGGACCGCAGGTGCCGGACTGTACCGCCGGGGTCTTTCCAAGCGCTGCCGCGCAGGATACCTCTGGTGCCAAGAACCAAACGAATTCAGCAGGAGCGCGCAAGAATGAGCAGCCTTACCCCGATCCGTTTTGCCGAATACGACCCCAAGGCGCTGGCGGAGTTGACCGGCCGTGTTGCGGTTCTGGTGACGCCAGAAGGCAGCATGGATCAGGCTGCACGCAGTGCCAACCGTCTGGCCAAGGGGGCGATTGCCCGGCTGATCGACTCGGAAGGCTTCAAGAAGGCAAAGGCAGGCGATGTGATTTCGCTGAGCTGGCCCGCGGGCATGAAGGCCGAGGCGCTGGACGTGCTGGTGCTGCCGCGCAAGCTGACGCCGGTGGAAGCGCGGCAGGCGGGCGCCAAGCTGGTGAAGGGGGCCTCTGGCAAGCGGCTGACCGTCATGGCCGGTAGCATGAACAAGGCCGCGGATCTGACCATGGGAATGGCCTTGCGGGGGTATACCTTTGACAACCACAAATCGCCAAAGGACGACAAGCCGGAGGGGGAAGTGGTGATTGCTTCCAAGTCGCCCGCGGAACTGGAGGCCGCCTGCGCGCCGCTGCTGGCGGTGGCCGAGGGGGTGCACATGACCCGGGATCTGGTCAATGAGCCCGCAAACGTACTGACCACCACGGAATTTGCCCGCCGCATTGAGGAAATGAAAGAGATCGGCCTGGAGGTCGAGATCCTGGAGGAGGCAGACCTTGATAAACTGGGCATGCGCACGCTGCTGAGCGTCGGGCAGGGCTCCGACAGCCCCTCCAAGGTGGCGGTAATGCAGTGGAAGGGCGGCGCCAAGGATTCCGCGCCGCTGGCATTGGTCGGCAAGGGCGTGGTGTTCGACACCGGCGGCATTTCCCTGAAGCCCGCCGCCGGCATGGAAGAGATGACCATGGATATGGGCGGCGCAGGCGTCGTGGCCGGTACTATGCGGGCTCTCGCGCTGCGCAAGGCCAAGGCAAATGTGGTTGGCCTGGTTGGTCTCGTGGAAAACATGCCGTCGGGCAATGCCACCCGCCCTGGCGACGTGGTGAAATCGATGAAGGGCGACACCGTCGAGGTCATCAACACCGATGCCGAGGGCCGTTTGGTGCTGTGCGACGTCCTTTGGTACGCGCAGGAGCGGTTCAAGCCGGTCGGTGTGATTGATCTGGCAACCCTGACCGGCGCGATCATTATCGGGCTGGGGCATGAAAACGCCGGGGTGTTCTCCAACGACGATGATCTTTGCAATGCGTTCCTGAAGGCCGCCAAGGCGGAGGATGAGGGCGCCTGGCGGATGCCCTTGGGCAAAGCCTATGACGAGCAGCTGAAATCGCGCATCGCCGACATGAAGAACGTGGGCGGACGTCCTGCGGGCTCGATCACTGCGGCGCAGTTTCTGCAGCGGTTCATCAAGGACGATATGCCGTGGATCCACTTGGATATCGCCGGTGTGGCTTCGGTCAGCAAAGACACGGACTATGCGCCCAAAGGCGCCACGGGCTGGGGCGTGATGGCGCTGAACCGGCTGGTCGCGGACAAGTTCGAGGCGGAATAAGCACCAATGGGGGCCGCCTATTTCTATCATCTGACGCGCAGGCCGCTGGAGGAGACCCTGCCGGTGCTGCTGGAAAAGGCGCGCGGAGCGGGCTGGCGCATCGCGGTGCGCGGGCGCGATCCTGAGCGCATGGCCTGGCTGGATGACCGCCTGTGGCTGGGGCCGGAGGAGAGTTTTCTCCCCCACGGCCTGGCGGGCGGCCCCCATGACGCGCTGCAGCCGGTCCTGCTGACAGCAGGGCTGGAAGCGGCCAATAGTCCTGAATGCGTGATGGCGGTCGATGGCGCCGCCGTCAGCGCGGAGGAAGTGCAGGCGCTGAGCCGTGTCTGCATCCTGTTTGACGGCACTGATCCCGAGGCCGTCCAACTCGCCCGCACCCAGTGGAAGTTCCTGACTGATGCGGGCTGTTCCGCCCAGTACTGGTCCGAGGAAAGCGGCCGCTGGGAAAAGAAGGCCGAGAAATAGGCGGAAATCCGGTGGCGATGTCTGGTGTTGGCGAAAAATCGCCGACGGCCTGTGTCGATTGTTTCACAAGGGCAACAAATGCTCGATTTTTTGTCACTCGGCCTTTATCCCTGCCAGCACAATATCCGGACCACCGGAAAAACGACCAGGACACTGGGGGGACAGATGAAATTTGGACGTGCGGTCAAGCGGCTGCGGCTGCTTCCTATTGCCGGCGCCGGCCTTCTTTTTCTGGCCAATTGCGGCGACATACAGAACGGATCAGTAAGCCGGGCAGAGGCTGAGGCCGCGCGGCTGGAGTATGCGGTTCAGGAAGTTCAGTACCTGCAATCCAAGGGCCGCCGCGTCTGGTGTGTACCCTTTGCCCGCAATGCCAGCGGGATCGAGATCTTCGGCAATGCCAAGACTTGGTGGGCGCAGGCCAAGGACCAGTTTGTCCGCAGCAAGGAGCCGCAGCCCGGCGCCGTGATGGCGTTCAGCGCCACCCGCTCCAACCCGCTGGGTCATGTTGCTGTTGTGTCCAAGGTAGAGGATGCGCGCAGAATCCGGGTCAACCACGCCAATTGGCACCGCAACAAGATCTCGCTGGGCATGGCGGTGATTGATGTGTCTGAAAAGAACGACTGGTCTGCGGTCCGCTTGGAGAGCTATCCGGGCGCGTTCGGGCGGGTCTATCCCGTCAAGGGGTTCATTGCAGCGGAGCCTGGCAACGGATAGAACCGCTGCCCCGGCTTGGGTCATTTGCCTGGAATTTTGCCGCGCTGGATCATCTTGCCGGCAATTTCCTTGAAGGCAGCGCGCCAGAGACCTTCGAGCTCAGGTGTCATCTCCTTGCCGAGGGCATTGCGCAGAGTGTCGATCAGCGCTTCTTCCATCGGGGCAAAGTGAGGGGTTAGGACGCCAAGAGACGCATGCGTCTTGCCGAGCTCCTGAAATTGCGTGCTCACGGCACTCTCGTCATTCAGTTTGGCCAGAATGACGCCAAGCGTGGTCATGAATTTCATGCCCTGGCCTTCCAGGTCTTCCCGGAACATCTGGCGCAGTTCGGGCGCACGGCGGAACAGCGCGTCATAGAAATACGTAGGCGCCTTGTCGGCTGCATCTTTCAGCTTGCTGTAGCTGTCCTGCAGCTGTTTCAGTTCTGCTTCGTTCACTGGCTTGTTTTCCTCCTGTTTGATTGGATTGATCACGACCAATCTAGGGGCCAAACAGGTGTCTTTCCTTGATCCGCCTCAATACGTTGCACATCATGGTTTCAGGGTGCGCAGGATGAATGGGGGTGACCTTATCGCGTCAGCACCAGCGCACCGTTGCGGATCTCGATGCTGGACCAGCGCTGCAGATACCCCATGCCCAGCAGAGACTGTTCCAGCTCCCCCTGATTGACCCAGACGCGCACGTCCGTGTCGGTGATGCCGCCAAGCGAAATCTCATCGATCCAGACCGATGCGGTGCGCACCTCGCCATTGGCGGTGCTGGCGCGGCCGAGATAGGCGAGGCTGCCGGTGTCGATGCCCGCGCTTCGGGCGTCGCGCTCATTCAGGACAACCTGGCTGGCGCCGGTATCGACCAGAAACTCCACCGGGGCGCCGTTCACGTCCAGTGTCAGGTAATAATGGCCGTCCGGTGCGCGCGGCACCTCGACCCGGCCTGCGTCAATGGCGACGCTTTGCTGCGGGCGGACGGTCTGGCGGATGTCTTCCCACAACCCGTATGAGGCGATGACGCCAAGGAAGATGAAGCCCCAGACCGCAAACATCTGCAGCGTCTTGCCGATGCTCTGGCGGTTCTGGACAAAGACCCAGGACCCGACCGCAACCAGCAGGATGATCAGATAGATAAACCGCCCGATTTCATATTCGCCCATGCGCTCACCTCCTGATTATGATGTAGGCGGGCCGGGGCGTTATACTAGCCTGCGAAACCGAAGTCGCGCAGGCCGTCCAGCACGAACTGCACCGAAAGCGCTGCCAGCAGCATGCCCAGAAGCCGGGTGACAACGGTGATGCCGGTCTTGCCCAGCATCCGCTCGAACAGACCGGAAAACAGGCACATCACCAGGAGAATCGCCAGCACCGCAATGACCACGCCCATGACCATGGCAAAACCTGCGAACCCCGGCTGCTGGCCGGTCAGCAGGATCACGGTCGCGATGGAGCCTGGGCCTGCCATCAGCGGGATTGCCAGCGGAAAGACAGAGGGGTCGTCGAAGTCATCTTCCTCGCTGCGGTCTTCGCGCCGTTTGTTGCGGCGTTCGAACAGCATGTCGAGCGCCGTCAGGAACAGCAGCGCGCCGCCGGCCACCCGGAAAGCGGGCATGGAAATGCCGATGAAGCCCAGCACCGCTTCACCCAGGGCGGCGAAGATCGCCAGCAGGACCGCGGCAGTGATCGTCGCCCGCAGTGCGATGGAGCGGCGGCGGGCTGAGGGCATGCCCTGAGTCAGGGCAATGAAAACTGGCGTCAGGCCGATCGGGTCGACGATCACGAACAGCGTCACAAAGGAGGTGATCAGGAATGCGGTGTCGATCATTGTGCCTCTGCCTGCTCCAGTTTTTCCAGCGCGTCGATCCACAGGCCCTCGGCCCGTTCCAGCGCCTCGATGCACTCAGCGTGCTTTTTCTGCCAGACCGCCATATCCGCCGCCTTGCCCGGTTCGTACAGGCTAGGGTCGGCGAGCTTTTCGTCAAGCTTTTCACGCATTTCGCTGAGCTTCTCCACCCGCGCCTCGGACTTGCGGACCTCGGAGCGCAGGGCGATCAGCACATCGCGGGAGGCGCGCTTGGGCTTGGCGGGCTTGGGCGCGTCGGCTTTGGCGGCGGGTTTTTCACGGGCCAGCAGCAGGGCGCGGTAGCTTTCCAGATCGCCGTCATAGGGTTTGACGATGCCGTCCGAGACCAGCCACAGCCGGTCCGCCACCAGGCTCAGCAGATGCATGTCGTGGCTGACCAGGATCACCGCGCCGGAATAGGCGGTGAGCGCTTCCACCAGCGCCTCGCGGCTTTCGATGTCGAGGTGGTTGGTCGGCTCGTCCAGGATCAGCATATGCGGCGCGTCGATGGTGGCGATCAGGAGCGACAAACGCGCCTTCTGGCCGCCGGACAGCCGCCCGACCTCGGTTTCTGCCTGTGCGGCGCCTAGGCCGAAGCCTGCCAGCCGCGCGCGCCACTTTGCCGGTGCCTCGTCCGGGCGCAGGCGGCGCAGGTGGTCGAGCGGAGTTTCATCGACATACAGTTCATCCACTTGATGCTGGGCGAAGTAGCCGATGCGCAGTTTGGAGGACCGGGTCATCTTGCCCGCCATCAGCGGCAGCCGGTCGGCCAGCAATTTTGACAGGGTCGACTTGCCCTGGCCGTTCTTGCCCAACAGCGCGATGCGGTCGTCCTGATCGATCCGCAGGTTGAGCCGTTTCAGGATCTCGGTGTCGCCATAGCCCGTGATGCCGCCCTCGATATGGATGATCGGCGGCGACATTTCCTCCGGCTCCGGGAAGGTGAAGGCACGCAGGGCGGCTTCTTGCGGGGTGGTGATCGGCTTCATCTTGGCGATCATCTTGAGGCGGGCCTGAGCCTGTTTCGCCTTGGTCGCCTTGGCGCGGAAGCGGTCGACGAAGCTTTGCAGATGGGCGCGGCGGGCCTCCTGCTTTTTGGCCTCGGACTGGGCCGCCAGAATGCGGGCGGCGCGGGTCTCGGCAAAGGTGTCGTAGTTGCCCTGGTAGAGGGTGAGCCTCTTGTCTTCCAGATGCAGGATCGCCCCCACCGCCCGGTTCAGAAGGCCGCGGTCGTGGCTGACGATCACGACGGTGTGCGGGTATTTCGCCAGGTAGCTCTCCAGCCACAGTGCGCCTTCGAGGTCGAGATAGTTGGTTGGCTCGTCCAAGAGCAGCAGATCCGGCTGGGCAAACAGCACAGCGGCCAGCGCCACACGCATGCGCCAGCCGCCGGAGAAATCGGAACAGGGGCGTTTCTGATCGTCGTCGTCGAAACCCAGACCCTTGAGGATGGAGGCGGCACGTGCCTCAGCCGACCAGGCGTCAATGTCGGAAAGCCGGGTTTGGATCTCAGCAATCCGCGCAGGATCAGTGGCGCTGTCGGCCTCGGCCAGCAGAGCGGCGCGTTCGGTATCGGCAGCCAGCACGGTGTCGGTCAGAGAGACATTTGACGAGGGCACCTCCTGCGCGACACCGCCGATGCGGGCCTTGGAGGGCAGGGAGATGCTGCCGGTCTCCAGCGCCAGCTCGCCCCGGATCAGCCGGAACAGCGTCGTCTTGCCGGTGCCGTTGCGCCCGACAAGGCCGACTTTGTGGCCGGTGGGAATGGTGGCGGATGCGCCCTCGATCAGCGGGCGGCCTTCGACCGAATAGGTAATGTCCTGAATGCGTAACATGGACGGAGCACTGCGGCAGTGCTGCGGTGTTGTCAATGGGGGAGGGCGCTGGCGGCGGCTGGCGGCCCCGGCTAGTTCAAATGTTCGGCGAATTCATCGAAGGAATAGGAAGCAAAGCCGACCAGCGGATTGTCACCCTCGCGGCTGAAGGCAAAGACGTGGATTTCGTCGTGGCGCAGGGTCGCACGGCAGAAACTGCCCTCTTTGGCGAGTGCCGACGGGCAGCTGTCCAGATCGGCGTGGGCAACAGCTGTTTCAAACAACCCGTAGGCCATTGGCATTGCAGTTTCAGCGGCAAAGGCAGGTGCGGCTGCGAGGCAGGCGATCAGAGCAAATGCAGGTTTCATTGTTCAACCTTGTTTCAAGTTTCAACCCTGTTCGCGCCGCGGTACCTGACTGAAATAATCAAGTAATTGCAACCCCGAATCTGCAGCTGCGTCAAAGCTGCGCAATCGCCTCTTTATCCTGTCACAGAGCCATGCTATCGGGGCGGCAATTCGTAACGGGCCGGGCATGACGTCCGGCTTTTCAGCACAGGAGTCTGCCCCATGGCACTGGAACGCACTTTCTCGATCATCAAGCCCGATGCAACCCGCCGCAACCTGACCGGCAAGATCAACGCCAAGTTTGAAGAAGCCGGTCTGCGCATCGTGGCGCAGAAGCGCATCCACATGACCAAAGAGCAGGCAGGCAAGTTCTACGAAGTGCACGCCGAGCGCCCGTTCTACGACGAACTGTGCGAATTCATGTCCTCCGCTCCGGTGGTTGTGCAGGTTCTGGAAGGCGAGAACGCCATCGCCAAGAACCGCGAAGTGATGGGCGCCACCAACCCGGCAGACGCAGCCGCCGGCACCATCCGCGCCGAATTCGCTGAATCGGTTGGCGAAAACTCCGTGCACGGCTCCGACGCGCCGGAAACCGCTGCCGTGGAAATCGCTTACTTCTTCTCCGGCATCGAGCTGGTCGGCTAAGCTTCAGGGCTTACCGAAAGTTTTTGGGCCGTCCCGTTCAGGGGCGGCCTTTTCTTTTCTCATGTGAGAGCGTCAGCGCCGGGATGCCTAGGTGACTTTCAAATCCGCGGGCGTAGCCCGCACACCAATGGCGTCCAGTTCCGCCAGCAGCTTCGTGCTGTGCTGCGGGCGGGTCTCTGCCTTAATCGCATCAAAGCGTTTGCGCAGCTCTTCCTTCTCCTTGCCCTTGCAGTCATTCCAGGGCCGTCCCTGCAGCGCCATCACCAGCACGTAATAGCCGATAAAATGCGGCCGGGTGCCGGTTTGCAGAAGCTTGGCATAGGCCGCATCGGCGCCGATCGCGCGCAGCTCCTCAGCTGAGGTGATCCCGGCGCGGTGGCAGGCTTCCTCATAGGCGGGGCCAAGGTTTCGAATGGAGGAAACGGCTGTGTTCATGGTTTGTTTCTATCCCTGCCTTGGTCCGTTGTCACGCGGAAATCCGGTATCGTCGTAAATCGCGCTCCGGTGCACTGACGCTGGGTTCCGCACCGGATTGGGTGATTGACAGTCGCATTTGCGCCGGAAACGCTGGCACCAGGGCCGAGGGGAGGACGACGGATGAGTGATGGGGCGCATGTGGCTGTGAATATTGAGGGATTTGATCTTGCAAATCCTCCTGAGGGCTTTGTGGAGGATCCCTTTCCCTACTACGATGCCCTGCTGCGCGAGGCACCGGTTCTGCCGCAGCCGGACGGCTCTTTGCTGGTCTGCCGCCATGCGGACCTGGACCGGATCTACCGTGACACCACGTTGTTTTCCTCGGACAAGAAGCGCGCCTTTGCCCCCAAATACGGCGAGGGGTCGCCGCTGTTTGAGCATCACACCACCTCGCTGGTGTTCTCGGACCCGCCTCTGCACACGCGTGTGCGCAAGATCATGACGTCGGCGCTGACACCGCGGGCAATTGCAAAAATGGAACCGGGCCTGGTTGAGACTGTCGACTGTCTGCTGGACGCCATGACGGGCCGGGACAATGTGGATCTGATCGGCGATTTTGCCGCCTCCATCCCGATCCAGATCATCGGCAACCTGCTGGATGTGCCGATGGAGGAACGGGCGCCCTTGCGCGACTGGTCGCTGGCGATCCTAGGGGCGCTGGAACCAGCGCTGAGCGAGGCGCAGTTGGCGGCCGGACACCGTGCGGTGGAGGAGTTCAAGGCCTATCTGCAGGACCTGATCGCCCGGCGGCGGGCCAAACCCGGCGACATCGAGACTGACGTGCTGACCCGGCTGATCCGGGGCGAGGGCGCGGACGGGACCCTGAGCGAGATCGAGCTGATCCAGAACTGCATCTTCATCCTGAATGCGGGTCATGAGACCACCACCAACCTGATCGGCAACGGGCTGGCGCTGCTTGACGACTATCCGGACCAAAAGCAGAAACTGCGGGAGGAGCCGGAGCTGATCAAGCCCGCGGTGGAGGAGATGCTGCGGTTCCGCTCCCCGAACCAGTTGGGCAACCGCGAAACCACCGCAGAGGCGGAGATCGGCGGCATCCGGGCGCCCGCCGGAACCAACCTGCATCTGGTGATCGGGGCGGCGAACCGCGATCCGGACGTGTTCGAGAACCCCGGGGAATTTGACATCACTCGTGCACCGAACCGGCACTTGGCCTTTGCTGGCGGGCCGCATGTCTGTGTCGGCCTGACGCTGGCGCGGCTGGAGGGGAAGATTGCCATTGAGCGCCTGCTGTGCCGGTTCCCGGACTACCGCATTTTGCCCGGGCGGGTGCCTGGCGGGCGGATCCGGTTCCGCGGCTATGCGGCCTTGCCGGCGGAACCGGGGTGACGCGGCGCCTGCGTTCAGGCTCCGGGTGATCTGTAGGCGCTTGGCGGTGCGCCGGTCCAGCGGCGGAACGCCCGGTGAAAGTTCGCCGCAGAAGAAAACCCGGTATCCTGCGATATTTCTTCGATACTTTTCATGCCGGATTGCAGGTCGCGGATTGCAAGGTCACGGCGCAGCCCGTCCTTGATGGCTTGAAACGAGGTGTCCTCCGCATCCAGCCGCCGCATCAGCGTTCGCGGGGTGACGCTCAATGCCTGCGCCGCATCCGCCAGATGGCAGTTCTCCCAGCTGGACCGGTACAGGAATTCCCGAACTTTCAGCGACTGGGTATGCTCGCGGAACCCGGTGAAGATCCAGTCGCGGGGGGCACGGGCCAGGAACTCGTTCAGCTCTGCATTGGTGCGGTGGCCGGGCAGGCCCAACTTGCCGGTCTCGAAGACAATTGCCGAACAGGGCGCCTTGAAACTCACCGGGGCTGGGAAAATGACTGAGTAATCCTGCGAAAAATCGGGCCGTTCAAAGGCAAAGTGCACCGCCCGGACCGGCACCTCATAACCTGCCAGCCACGAGAGCAGCCCATGCGCCAGCTTCAGGATCAGCATGTGGCCGAACCGCTGCACGGGCTGCCCGCCCTGCGGCACCAGCTGCAGGCCGGTACTGGTGCTGTCCTCTGTCAGATCGATCCTGTAGTCGTCCAGCAGCAGGTTCCAGAAAGTGGAGAACCGGTGCAGGGCGGCGGGCAGTGTGCCGGCTTCGCGGACCGTGGTCAAAAGGTGCTGCAGGGCTCTTGGCCTGACCGGCCGGCTCCAAAGACCCGTCATTTCGTCCTGGGTCTCGACGGCGGCTACCTGGTACAGGCGGACGATCTGATCCAGGGTGACCCGGTGGGTCAGCTGCCCCTCTGACAGGTGCAATCCCGCCCGCTGCAGAAAGGACGCCAGCTGGGCATCCGTGCAGCAGTGCCGCAACGCCAGTATCCAATCCCCGGCCAACTGCGGCGAAACCGTTGCAAGGCTGGAAGAGTCTGGTGTGGAGAACTGCATGGGCGTCAGGGCGGTTTGTCACTTTTGGATAGGATAATGTCTGTAATGAACGTGGAACAGCCTCCTTGCAACGCGTATCTGGCATGAAGGAACAATAATCCGGAGCGACGGAAATGACCTATCAGGCGCCTATTCGCGATATCATGTTCAACATTGAACACCTGCCGGCCAAAACGGCGGCAGCAGGCGGCGGGATTGAGCTGTCGGATATCGAGGCAGCGCTGGAAGGGCTGGGGCGCTTCTGCTCGGACGTTATTGCGCCGCTGTCCCGGACGGGGGATGAGGCCGGCGCGCGGCTGGAGGGGGCAGAGGCTGTACTGCCCGAACCTTACGCGCAGGCATATGCGCAGTTTGCCGAGATGGGCTGGCAAAGTCTGCCGCACCCGGAAGAGTTCGGCGGCATGGGGCTCCCGCGGGCGGCAGCGGCGGCAGCGACCGAGATTTTGAATGCCTCTGATCTGAGTTTCGGCCTGTGCCCGCTGCTGACCGACGGCGCGGTGGAGGCGCTGCTGCTGACCGGGTCGGATGCCCAGAAACAGAAGTACCTGGAGCCGATGATTTCCGGCCAGTGGTCCGGCACCATGAACCTGACCGAACCGCAGGCCGGCAGCGACTTGGGGCGGGTGCGCTGCAAGGCGGAACCGGCAGCGGACGGGACCTATGCGGTTTCCGGCACCAAGATCTTCATCACCTATGGCGAGCATGGGCTGACGGAGAACATCATCCACCTGGTGCTGGCCCGCACCCCGGGTGCGTCGACGGGTCCCAAGGGGCTGAGCCTGTTCATTGTGCCCAAGTACCTGGTGGAGGAGGACGGTACGCTCGGCCGCCGCAACGCGGTGACCTGTGTCAGCCTAGAGCACAAGCTGGGCGTCCGGGCCAGCCCGACCGCGGTGCTGGAATACGATGGCGCGACCGGTTTCCTGGTGGGAGAGGAGAACCGCGGGCTGGAGTACATGTTCGTGATGATGCGCGCCGCGCGCTTTGCCGTTGGCGTGCAGGGCGTGGCGGTGTCGGAGCGGGCCTGCCAGCACGCTTTGCAGTATGCACAGGAGCGGGTGCAAAGCCGTCCGGTGGATGGCAGCACCAAAGACGCGGCGCCGATCATCCGGCACCCGGATGTGCAGCGGATGCTGCTGCGGATGCGGGCGCTGACCGAAGGCGGCCGGGCGCTGGCGATTGCCACTGCGGGCTGGCTGGATTTGGCTAAGCAGGCTGAGACGCAGGGCGCCTCTGACGCAGTGGATATGGCCGAATTCCTGGTGCCGCTGGTCAAGGCCTTCTGCACCGAGCGGTCGCTGGAAGTCACCTCGCTGGGGGTGCAGGTGCATGGCGGCATGGGCTTCATCGAGGAGACCGGTGTCGCGCAGTTCTACCGCGATGCGCGGATTCTGCCGATCTATGAGGGCACCACTGCGATCCAGGCAAACGACCTGCTGGGCCGCAAGGTGCTGCGGGACGGCGGCGCAACCGCACGCCGGTTTGCCGGGCTGGTGCAGGAAACCGAACAGGCCCTGCAGCAGGGATCTGAACAAGCGCAGGCCGTGGCAAAACGCCTGGGCGAAGCGCGCCGGATGTTTGAGGCCAACCTTGCCTGGCTGCTGGACAATGCAGCGGCGGACCCGAATGCGGCCTATGGCGGCAGTGTCCCGTTCCTGATGCTGACCGGCAACCTCGCTGCGGCTTGGCAGTTGGGCCGTTCCGTACTGGCGGCCAGCGCCAAGCTGGAGCAGGGCGAAGACACGGCCTTCATGACGCAGAAGATCGCCACGGCAGTCTTCTACGCCCAGCACATCCTTGTGGAATGCGGCGCCGAAAGCCTGCGTATCACAGAAGGCAGCGCCAGCTTGGGCGATGCCGCGGTTAACCTCTGAACATTGAACAACAGTGGCACGGCTCTGTGCTGGAAAACAAAGAAAGGGTTGGACCCATGACCCAAGCGGCAAATGCGCAAACTTATGAAAACCTTGAAATCGAACAGCGGGACAACGGTGTCAGCATCGTCCGGCTGAACCGGCCGACCAAGCGCAACGCGCTGGATACCGCCACCATCGAGGAACTGGTCAGCTTTTTCAGCAGCGCCCATCGCAACGGTGTGAAGGCGGTGGTGCTGGCCGGGAAGGGCGACCACTTCTGCGCCGGGCTCGACCTAGTCGAGCATTGGAAGGCAGACCGCAGCCCCGACGATTTCATGCATGTGTGCCTGCGCTGGCATGAGGCCTTCAACAAGATGGAATACGGCGGCGTTCCGGTTATCGCAGCGCTGCAGGGCGCGGTTGTCGGCGGCGGGCTGGAACTGGCCAGTGCGGCCCATATCCGGGTGATCGACCAGAGCACCTATTTTGCGCTTCCCGAAGGCCAGCGCGGTATCTTCACCGGCGGCGGCGCCACCATCCGGGTCTCTGACATGATCGGGAAATACCGGATGATCGACATGATTCTGACCGGCCGCGTCTATCAGGGCCAGGAAGCGGTTGAACTGGGTCTGGCGCAATACATCACCGAAGGCTCCAGTTTCGACAAGGCGCTGGAACTGGCGGACAAGATTGCCGAGAACCTGCCGCTGACCAACTATGCGATCTGTTCGGCAATCAGCCATCTGAACAACATGTCCGGCATGGATGCCGCCTATGCGGAGGCGGTTGTGGCCGGTGTGGTGAACACCCAGCCCGCGGCGCGGGAACGGCTGGAGGCCTTTGCCAACAAGACCGCCGCCCGGGTGCGTCCCAACAGCTGAGCCTGGAAGGCGCACCGCCATGGACAGGGCTGTTTGGCGGTGCGCATTTGAGGAGGGTTCCCGAACTGTAAGACCGGCCCTCAACAGCCCTTACCGGGCCAATGCCGTAAAAGAAAAGGGCTTAGCGAGAGATCGCTAAGCCCCTGAATTTTTTGGCTCCGGCGGTAGGGATCGAACCTACGACCAATTGATTAACAGTCAACTGCTCTACCGCTGAGCTACGCCGGAACATGTGGCGTCGTATAGGGTTTCCGGCCTGCGGCGTCCAGAGGAAATTCTCACGCAAAGCGAATTTTTTTCGATGCGCATGACGGTGTGCCGACGGCGGCCGGAAGGCTGCGATGAGACCCCTCGTCGCAACCTTATCAAAGGTGGGTTGTCATCCTGTAACCAGGTGCAAAGAACAGTTTGGCCAGCGTTACGGGCTGGCCGCGCAGCCAGGTGATGCGTTCGGCGGTGAAGATCGGATCGCCCGCCTGGGTGTCCAGAAATTCGGCCACGGCCTGGTCCGCCTTAGTCGCCAGAAAGCTCAGCTCCAGATTGGTGAACGGCACCTTCTGCACCAGCCAGTCGTTGGGGCCGGAGCGGGAAAAATCCGCCGTCAGAACCTCCGGAATGCTGTCCGGAACAATCCAGCGGACCTCATACTGAAAAGGCGCATTGTCCGCGTAATGCATGCACCGCAGGTGCAGCACGTCCCGGCCTTGCGGGATGTTCATCCTGGCCGACAGCCAGCCCGGTGCGGGCATGACCGCGCGCTCGACAAGAGCATACCGGTATTCTGCCCCTGTTTCCGAGATCTCATCGCGGACCAGCGGAATCGAAAACTGGGCCTTTCGGACCGGCGCATTCAGAACCCTGGTGCCGGCTTTGCGTTTCCGCTCCAGGTAGCCTTCTTCCGCCAGTTCCCGCAGCGCCCGGTTGACGGTGGTGCGGGTGCTGGAAAATTCTTCCGCAAGGTCGGTTTCACTGGGCAGCAGGCTGTCCGGCGCCCAGATCTTGTTGTGAATCCGGTCCAGCACAACCTGCTTGATATCACGGTAGCTCATGTTTGCACGGGGTGCGGCCATGCTGCCTCCAATAAATTTTCTTATTGCTTATATATATAGACATAATGAGCTTGGAAAGCGTGCAACCGCCGAAGGGCAGCAGCAGGAGTCTGTAAATGCAAAAAAGCCCTCAAGCGGCTGAGGCTTGAGGGCTTATCATGGCTCCGGCGGTAGGGATCGAACCTACGACCAATTGATTAACAGTCAACTGCTCTACCGCTGAGCTACGCCGGAACGGTCCGTGCCGTATAGCGTTCCCGGGATTGGGCGTCCAGAGGGCAGCAGGCAATTTTTTGAAAAATTCAACCGCTGCTCAGCGCAAAGACCGACGATGCTGACAGGGGGCTTTGCGGTGCTGTCCGGCCGCGGCCTGTGAGGTCCACGAGATGAGCAAAAACATTGCGTTCCGCGGCTTTCAGCAAAGCGGGCGGGGTGTCGGTATAGATCTGCTCTGCCAGGCTGCGGGCGGTGGCGGGGGCTTGTGCCAAGGCCGCCAGAATCGCGGCCTCGCGGGATTCCCGGTGCGCAATCAGCCAGTCGAGCCGCCCGGCCGGGTCGGAGATGGGCGCGCCGTGGCCTGCGTGAAAGACCCGCCAATCGCGTTGCCGCAGGCGGCGGCAGGAGGCCATGAAGTCGGTCAGGTCTCCGTCCGGCGGCGATACCAGCGAGCTGGCCCAGCCCATAACGTGATCGGCGGTGAAGCAGGCATCCTTCCAAGCCAGTGCAATGTGGTTGCCCAGGTGCCCGGGCGTGTGGATCACCTCCAGTTCCCAGCCGTTCCCGCTGATGACCTCGCCATCGGCAACGGTGACATCGGGAGAGAACTCTCTGTCGATGCCCTCGCCGCCGCCGGCCAGCCCGTCAGCGGCGAGGCCGGACATCACTTCGCTGCGCCCCGCTTGCGGCCCGCCAAAGGCATATACAGGTGCGCCGGTGGCCTGGCTCAGGCCGCGGGCCAGCGGCGAATGGTCCAGATGGCTGTGGGTGACGATGATGTGGGTGATTTGCTGGCCGGGCTGCACCGCGGCAAGGATTGCCTTCAGATGCGCGTCCGAATCCGGCCCTGGGTCAATCACCGCCAGCCCGCCGGTGCCCAGCACATAGGTATTGGTGCCGCGGTAGGTCATCGGCGAAGGATTCGGCGCCAGGATACGGCGCAGCCCCGGCTCCAGCTCCTCCGCCAGTCCGGGTTGCGGGTTGAAGTCATCCGGTGCCTGCATTGTCCTGCCCCATTGCTGTTTCCTGGCCCGGGCAATCTTCCCTCTTTCCCCGGCGCCCTATAGGCTTAGCCCATGTTCTTCCAATGGCTCAAACGATATATGCCGCGCAGCCTTTATGCCCGGGCGGCCCTCATCCTGGTGGTGCCCATCGTGGCGCTGCAGATCGTGATCTCTGTTGTGTTCATCAAGCGCGACCTGGAGGATGTGACGGTGCAGATGACGGCGACCATCCAGCGCGAGATGGAACTGCTGCGCCAGATCGCGGATGCGGCGCCGGACCAGGATGCGGCTCTGGTGCAGATCGCGCCGGTGCTGCAGCCGCTGCAGATGCAGGCGCGGTTTCTGCCGCCGGGGGCACCGCTGCCGGAGGATGAATTCAGCCTGATCGAGTTTTCCGGGCGGGTGGTGCGGGAGGAGATGGAGAAGACTTTCCCGGGCTTCCTGGCGGCGCGGTTCCTGCCGAACCGGGTGGTGCAGATCTATTTCGGCACCGCGCACGGGCTGTTGGAGTTGAGCTTTGACCGCCGCAGGCTGACTGCGGCGGCGCCGCATCAGCTGATCGTCACCATGCTGCTGTTCGGCTTTTTCATGATGATGATCTCCTTCCTGTACATGCGCAACCAGCTGCGTCCGATCAAGCGGCTGGCCAACGCGGCAGAGGCGTTCGGGCGCGGGCGGGCGGTGCCGTATTCGCCATCCGGCGCAACCGAGGTGCGGGCCGCGGGCAGCGCCTTTCTGGACATGCGCGCCCGGATCGAACGGCAGATCGAGCAGCGCACGCTGATGCTGTCCGGGGTGAGCCACGATCTGCGCACCCCGCTGACGCGGATGAAGCTGGAACTGGCAATGCTGGACGAGGAGGACGCGGCCCCGATGCTGCGCGACGTCGACGAGATGCAGGCGCTGCTGGACGCGTTTCTGGATTTCTCCCGCGGCGCGGCGGTCAGCGAGCCGGAGCCGGTGGACCCGCAGGAGCTGGTCCGGGATATCATAAGCGACTGGCAGCGCCAGGAGCAGCAGGTGACAATGGGCGAGATGACCGGCGAGGGGGAGGTGATGCTGCGCCGCCAGCCGATGCAACGGGCGGTGTCGAACCTGATTTCCAATGCAGTGCGTTATGGCACCCGGGCGCGGGTTTCGGTTGCAGTGACCGACAAGTCCATGCGGATCCGGGTCGAGGATGACGGGCCGGGCATCCCGGCAGAGCAGCGCGGCGACGCGGTGCGCCCCTTCACCCGCTTGGACCCGGCCCGCAATCAGAACCTGGGCTCTGGCGTGGGGCTGGGGCTGGCAATTGTGGCCGATACCGCGCGCGCCCATGGCGGCACCCTGCGGCTGGGTGAAAGCGCTGATCTGGGCGGGCTGAAGGCGGATATTGTCATCGCCCGCTGATACCGCCCCGGCCAAAGCAAACCGGCAGCCCTGCAGAGGCTGCCAGCTTGAATTTCCAATGATCTGCGCCTGCAGGCCAGCCGGCCGTCACGCAAACTCTTTGGACAGGGTATTGAAGCCGGTTTCGATGGCCGAAGCGGCCTTGACCAGGTTTTCGCCGCCAGAGGCAATGCTGGTAACCGTGGTGCTGAGGCCCAGGCTGCCGACCCAGATCACCCATTTGGCCCAGACCGGATCCTTGTGGCGCAGGGCGTCGACTGCTTTTTGCGAGTTGTCGCGGAACTTCTCGGCCGGCTTGATGCTGACGTGATAGGCCTCGATGCTCTTGATCAGCTTGGCTGTTTCCTTGCGGGTCGCCTCCATGGCGGCAAACAAGCCGTCCAGCTTCTTGCTCTTGTAGCCGCGGTCCTTGGCCATCTTGCCCAGCTTCTTCTCGATTTCCTTGTCGAGCTTGGTCTGCTTGTCCAGCAGCTTGTTCAGCTCCTTGCCGAGGGCGGCGATTTCCAGATCGATATTCTTGAGCTTTGCCTTGTAGGTCTCCAGGTGCTTGTCGACGCGGTTGAAGCCGGCGGTTTCAATCATCAGGAAGTCCGCCAGGAACTCCTTGCCGATCTCCTTCGCCTTCACCTTGGCCCTGGACTGTTTTTCATAGGCCGAGACCAGCTGCTTCAGCGCTTTCTCAAGCTCGCCGTGGATCTTGACGATGTCGGATGTCACCTTCTGCACGGCGCGCGCCACCGAGACGATGCTTTGCGCGATGCCATAAATGCTGGCAGCAATGGACACGCCGCCGGTCACCGCGCCGGCCGCCAGCGAAGCGGTGGAGCCGATGGCGCAGGCGCTGCCGAGCACAATCGCGCCCACCACCTTGATGCGGTATTTCTTGCGGTCCTTGTTGGCCTGCTTCCACTTGTCGAAATGCTTGTTCGTCACCTGTTCGATCGACTTCTGGTACTTGGCAAAGATCTTCTGGATGTCGGCGTCCAGCTCTTTGCATTCCTTGTCGGTGAGCGGCATCACCGAGCCGAGATCATTGGCCTGGCTGACCCGCAGGCTGCACTCGTTCACCAGTTTTTTGTATTCCTTGGTGGCATCGTCATAGAGCTTGGCGACAAAGCGCGCGTCGGTGTCGAGCTCCTTGGCGGCGCTCTTGTCCACCTCGACGGTGGCCGCAAAGTTCATGTTGCCGAGCTGCACGAACTTCGGTTTCACCTTCTTGGTGACCTCGTTTTTCACGTCAGCTTTGATGATGGTGAGCTTTTCTGTCGCCATAAATCTGGTGCCTCTCAAGTGATCTTGCGGCGGGGGCGGCGCCTGAAAACAGTCTCGAAATCGCTACGGAACAAGTAATTTGCCCTGTTCTGAGGCCACCCTACCGGACGGTGGGGATTATGAAAGCAAAAAGCTTACGGCCGGATGAAGGCGGCAGGGGAGAACCGCATCGTTTGCGCGTTGCCACAGCATGCGGTGCAGCCGCTGCTTTGGCCTGGCACGGCTCGGGCGGGCGGCTGCCGACCGCAGGGTGTTGCGCAGGGCGCCCGGACAGCGCACGCCCGGTTTTCCGGATCTTCGTCTTTTGCCGGTATCACTCAGGCTCAGGGGAAGCAGTCCTGTAGCGCAACCTGCCTGGGAGTTTTCACATGCCTCAGATCGATCCGTTCACCAGTTTCCGCCGCGGCCTCGAGAGCCCGGCCACTCACCAAATTGCCATTACCCCGCAGGACGGGGTGGATCTGCCCGTCCGGCCCAGGGTCCTGCGGGTGCTGGCCTCCGGCGACCTGGCCCTGCGTGATGAAGCGGGCACCGTGATTGCCTATGCGGTCACCGCTGGCGAAACCATCGGCTTCTCGGCCGTTGGCATCGAGGCAACCGGCACCACCGCATCCGTTGCAGGGTGGTACTGATGCTGGGGCTGGGGTTTTCCGCCACCGGCGCGGCACTGCAGGGGCCTGGATCCCGCCCTGCCGGCGCCGGCCTGATCGGATGGTACAGTGCCAAGGCAACAGGGACCATCACCCGCGGGGCAGGGGAGGAAGCCACCGCTGTCGCCAATCTGGTTCCCGGCGGCGCCAGCCTCAGCAAGCTGTCCGGCGGGGGGCCGGCCTATGCGGCGTCGGAGCCGCTCGCAGGCGGGCGCCCGGCGCTGGTCTGGCCGGATGCGGCCAATGCCAGCGGCTTGGCACTCGCAGCGGATGCGCTTGTCAGAGAGGTGTTTGCGGTCATGGCCTACGCTGATGGCGCGCGGGGGGCGTTTGACACCTATAACACGCTGATCACCGACCTTGCGGGCCTTGATTCCAGCAGCGTCAACCGGGTCATGGGCCAGGAGGGTAACGCAGGCGTTTTCACGTCTTCGCTGCCGCCCGGGATGACAATCCACCTGAATGGCGGAGGCGCCACCACGACACTGCTGCCAATGCCGTTGTCGGTGGTCCACATCAGATCCGCCACGCCTTTTGCCCTGGCGGCAATCGGCGGGCGCAATAACGGGTCCAGCCGGGCGTGGCGGGGGCCGGTATGCGAGGTGCTGGCCTATTCGGATACCCTGGATGCAGGGGCGGCCGGCAGCAATGTCAGCTATCTGAAGGACGGTTGGGGGATTGGATAGGCGCGCCAGGCCGCGCTGAGGGCGCTTGAACCGCGGCCGGGACTCCTGCTGATCAGACCCAAGGCCGGCTTTTGTGTTTGCCAAATTGATTTCCTAAAGGAAAAGCGGCTGCGGGGTCAGCAAGGAACAGCCCTTCTCCGTTTGCATCTGCGAGAAGTGGAGTGGAAGAAGCTTTGCGGAGCTGCAAGAGAGCGCGCAAAGGCCAACTAAAGCAGTCTGGAGGCGATCAAGAGGCGATTGGGCTTGCAAGCCATCCACTGTCCGAAGTGCGTTGATTTGATCGAAACCTTTGCCGCGCGCCCGGACTTTTTTGAGGGTGGAGCGGATGGGCCATCCAAGCAAGGAGCAGAGCATGGGCTTTCGCCAACCGCCGGTCTGCTGCGCAACGAACAAAAGAGGGCGCTTGCAGGCGCCCTCTCAGATGTCCTGGCAAAGCCGGAAGGGTTCAGGCGAGGTCGTAGACCCCGCCGGTGCCGCCGCTGGCGCCGGTGCCGGGCATGGTGCCGCCCACCGGCTGGTTCATCAGTGCCAGGATGTCCCCGGTGCCGGGTTCAGAGCTGCCGCCGTACTGGCCCGCCATATGGGCGTCATACCAGTTGCTGAGCCCGTCTCTGGTCACTCCGCCGTTGGCGTAGCTGCTGCCGGTGCTGGCCGCGGCTGCCGGATCATAGCCGCCTTCCAGCACCTCTTGCGAGCCGTCCGGGTTGCTGATGACCAGCGACATGCTGCTGAGGTCAATGTCGTCCAGCGACAGCCCGGCGTCGGACCACAGCGTGAAGTTGGCAGTGGCGACGGTGCCATCGGTGCTGTCCGGCACCTGGCCGAATTGCACCATTGCGTCGAAGTTCTCCGGGACGGCGGCGCCATCATCCAACTGGCTGACCGCGTTGGCATTGGCCTCATGGCCTGTCACCGGCAGCGCGTTCTTATCCGGGAAGAAGTTCAGCCCGCCGAGCTTGGCCTCATCCGCGAGGTTGAAGAACACGCCGTCGATATCCGCGACCTCGCCGTCATAGGAAGTGGGTTCCAGTTTGATGAACAGCTGATTTTCCGGCGTCTGCAGAACCTCGACAGTGACACTCGGATCACCGTTGCCGCCGATCTCGAAGAACACCGAGGTCTTGTCGCCGCCGCCATTGCCGCCGCCGGTTCCTTTGGTGCCTCCGCTTCCTTTGGTGCCACCGGACCCCTTGGTGCCGCCACTGCCGGATCCCTTGGTGCCGCCCGAGCCCCTGGTGCCCGAACCGCAGCCGTGGGTGCCGCCAGAACCACCGGAGCCGCCAGAACCACCGGAGCCGCAGGTGCCATCCGAACCTCTGGCGCCGCCGGAGCCGTCGTTCCAGTCATCTTCCTCGCGGTACCACCAATGCTTCTTGCCGTGATGCCCCTTGGTTCCACAGCCCTTTGTGCCGCCGGATCCTTTGGTGCCGCCGGATCCTTTGGTGCCGCCGGATCCCTTGGTGCCGTCTGATCCCTTGGTGCTTCCGGTTCCGTCCTCTTCTTCGACTTTGTCTTCTCGCCAGGCCTTGTAGCCTTTACCCTTCCAGCTATAGCGGTCCGACAGGTGGCCGTCATACCAGCGGCTGAAATTACCGCCCTGCACCCCGCCGTTGTAATAGCTGTTGCCACCGCAAGCGTGCTTGCCGCCCCAGCCCCATGAATGATGTCCCCGACCCATTATCTACCCCCCACAGAAATCCTGAACCACAGATGCGCGCCCTTGGCAGACCGTAAGTGCACATTGAACGAGGGTAGGAAAGCGGGCGGGAGCGGCCAAATTTTCGGCACCTTTTAGTCAAAATTCCAGATTGTGCGGCGGATGAGGGAAACAATCGGAAGGCCGGACTCTGCATTGTGCGCCGGCTTGATCCAATCGCATTGCCAGCCTTCTGCCAGGGGCCTTCGAATCAGCGCGTGAGGGGGATGGATTGCCCCAATCTGTCCCGAAAACCGCCCTCTTTTGCCGCTAAAGGGTTAAGGGGTCTGGGGTGCGCTGCGCCGGTCGTGCGCAGCGGGTTGGGAAAGGGAGCACGTCTTGGCTGATGGAAGATTCGACGATCGCACCGCTTATATCGCGGGCGCGGCCTGGGAGGTCCTCGGCGAAGAGCCGGTGGAAATCAGCGCCCCGGGCGGAAAGTCGCGCTCCTCACTGCGGCTGCATTTCAAGGACCGCACCGCAATCGCCACGCTGCGCGCCAATTTCCGCCGCACCCATCTGGAAGCTTTCGTACTGGAACAGCTGGCGCCCCACTGCGATGACATTCCAAAAGTTCTGGGGATGCATAATGACGTGCTGTTCCAGTCCGATACCGGCGAGACGCGGCTGAGTGAAGAGATCATTGAGCACGAGGAAGCCGACCAGCTCGACCTGGCAGCTGAGGCCTGTGCAGCGATCTTCCGCATCCAGGCGGCGGCCCGCAAAACCGAGCTGCACACGGTGCTGCCGCATCTGGGCGCCAACCGCAGCTGGATCCGCAATTTCGTCAGCTCGGTTGAGGCGCTGGAAGCTTATTCCATGGGCATTCCCGAGGCGTTCGACTACCCGGCGGTTGCCGAATACATGGAGCATCCCGGGGTGCAGTTCCTGAAGTGGGACTGCCGCTCAGGCAACGCGGCGATCGGCGACGACGGTTATGTCCGCTGGTTCGATTTTGAGTATGCCGGCCTGCGCCACGGGGCGGAGGATTTTGCCTGGCTGATCGGCGACGAGACCTGGCCAATTGCGCCGGACAAGATGGCTGATGTGATGATCGAGACCTTCGATCCAGGCTGCGGCCACGAGATTGGCGCATACTTGGAGTATCTCTCAGCTTATACCGCCCTGCATTGCGTGCAGCGGCTGGAGCTGATCCAGAAGGAAGTGAAAAGCCGCGGCTGGCTGACCCAGGAGAAGGTGCGCAAGTTCGATGATGCCGGCGTGCATCCGCAGTTTGCCGCGCAGCTCTGCCGCACTGGCGCCTATTACGCGGCGCAGTCCAGGCTTACCGCACCGCTCAGCCGTAATTTCGAGGCAGCATGGCGCGCGTTCAAGGCGATGTCAGAGAGCTGAGTTCCTCGGCCTGTGTTGTGGCGTGTGGTTCGAAATCCGGGGCTTTACTTGCCCGAATTTCAGGAAATCGCAGCGTGACCGAGATTCTAAGCTATTGATTTCACTAGAGGTGGTTTCGCCGCTCTGGGGCATTTCTACTGTTTGAAATCAATAGTCTGGCGGGGTTTCTGGTAGGCCCGGCAGGATTCGAACCTGCAACCAAAGCGTTATGAGCGCTCTGCTCTAACCGTTGAGCTACAGGCCCGCCATGGATTTGTGGTTAGGAAATGAGGCAGGCAAGGTCAAGCGGTGATTGCAGAAGCCGCAAGCGTTTCCGCCGTCCGGGTCCGGTGCAGGGCCTCCAGACTGGCCACCGTGTGCTCGATGGCCAGGTCCCGGCGCCGGTCCGGAGTGCGGCGGGACGGGTAGACGGCAAACACGTCCTTCAAGGGTGCCTCATAGCCGGGCAGCACCTGCTCATATTCGCCGCTGGCCAGCTGGTCCTCGACCATGAAGCGGGGCGCGCGGGTATAGCCGGAGCCGCTGCTGACCGCGTGCATGATCAGGTCGGGATCATCGGCGGTGAACCCCACCTGCACGGGCGCCGGATATTCCTGGCCGCCACGGCGCAAAGGGAAGAACCCGCGGGTCTGGTCCTCGTGGTGCTGGATGAACTTGAGCCGCTTCAACTCCTCCGGTGTCTGCGGGCGGGTTTCGCGGTCCAGGTAGTCCGGGGTGGCAAACAGCACCGTTTCCAGGGTGGAAATCTTGCGGCCGAAGCCGTCAGTGTCCCCCAGCCGCCCTGTGCGGATGGCCAGGTCGTATCCCTCGCGCACCACATCGACCAGCCGGTCCTCAAGCCGCATCACGATGTTCAGGTCCGGGTGCTCCCGGTTCAGATCCAGAAGCATCGGCCCGATCACACTGCGCCCGAGAAAGGAGTTCACGCTGATGCGGAAGGTGCCGGAGACGCTGCCCTCCAGCGCGTCCACTTCGGCAGTCATGCGGTTGTAGCTGCTCAGCAGCGTCTGCGCGTGGCTGTAGACCAGATCGCCCGCCCGGGTGGCATGGATTCCCTTGGCGGTGCGGTGCAGCAACTGCTGGCCCATCACGGCCTCGAGCTGCTTGATCTGCTGGCTGACGGCGGATTGGGTGATGCCGCGACGCTGGGCAGCCCGGTTCAGGCTGCCCTCGTCCAGGGCAATGGTGAATGTCTCCAGTAGCGTCAGCTTGTCCATGGCATCCCTATAAGCATTGCTAATAACTGTTATCGGAGCTGCCGGGCTGTGAGCCGGGAAAATGCAGCCTTAAGTCCGGTGCACAGGAATATTTCCTGAAACAGATATTGGAGTTTCTTATGACAATCAATCGCCGGGCATTTCTGGGCGGGCTGGCAGCGGCCCCGGCAGCGGCACTGGCAACCGGTTTTGCAGGCGGCAGCTGGGCGTGGGCGGCTGAGGGGGCTGCGGCGGCTTCTCCTGTAATCCATTCCTTCACCCTTGGAGATGCCAGGATCACCGTGCTGCTGGACGGGCATCTGCCGCTGGGGACGCAGCTGTTCAAGGATTATGATCCGGCCAAGGCGGAAGCCGTGCTGGCGCAGGGGCTGCACCGGCTGCAGGACGATGCGCTGCAAATTCCGGTCAATGGTTACCTGGTGGAGCGCGGCGGGCAGAAGCTGCTGATCGACACCGGCACGGCGCAGCTGATGGGGCCGGGGCTTGGCGCGCTGGGCGCTGGTCTGGCAGCGGCGGGCGTTGCACCGGAAAGCATCGATAGGGTGCTTCTGACGCATATCCATCCGGACCATTCCGGCGGGCTGATCACAGCGGACGGCGCCGCGGCCTTTGCCAATGCCGAACTGGTTATGGCGCAGCGCGAATGGGACTTCTGGCACGACGATGCCGTCCTGGCAGGCGTGCCGGAAAGCAGCCGCGGGTTCTTCGACATGGCCCGCAGCTCGGTTGCGCCATATGCGGACCGTTTGCAACTGCTTCAGGGAGAGGGTGAGGCCGCGCCCGGTTTCACCGCGCTGGAGCTGCCGGGCCATACGCCGGGCCACACCGGGTTCATGCTGGACACGGGCGGCGAAGGGCTGCTGTTCTGGGGCGACCTGGTCCACAGCGCCGCGTTGCAGTTTGCGCTGCCGGACTGGACCATCGCCTTTGATACCGATCCGGCGCAGACTGCGCAGACCCGGCGCAAGATGATGGACCGGGCGGCGGCGGACAATCTGCTGGTTACCGGCGCGCATCTGGACTTCCCCGCGCTGGGCCGGGTGCTGCGGCAGGGGGATGCCTTTGCTTATCAGGCGGCGCCCTGGCAATTCGGAATTTGAGACCGGCATTCCTGCCGTCAAAACAGCTCTGCTGCGCTGTCGGGGATGGCGCAGCAGATTCCCTAGTTCCCTTCTGATGCGCCTTGCGCTAAAGGCTGCGCAACCGATTTGAAGGAGCCATGTGATGACCAGCGGCAAGAACGGCCTGACCTATGCAGATGCAGGTGTGGACATTGATGCGGGCAACGCCCTGGTTGACCGGATCAAGCCGGCCGCCAAGCGCACCAACCGCCCCGGCGTGGCCAGCGGGCTGGGCGGGTTCGGCGCTCTGTTCGATCTGAAAGCCGCGGGCTACAGCGATCCGATCCTGGTGGGTGCGACCGATGGTGTCGGCACCAAGCTGCGGATCGCCATCGACACCGGTGTGGTGGATGGCGTTGGCATCGACCTGGTGGCGATGTGCGTCAATGACCTGGTCTGCCAGGGAGCTGAGCCGCTGTTCTTCCTCGACTATTTTGCAACCGGCAAGCTGGAAACCAACGTCGCTGCCCGCATCATCGAAGGCATCGCCGAGGGCTGCGTGCGCTCCGGCTGCGCGCTGATCGGTGGCGAGACCGCGGAAATGCCGGGCATGTACCCGGAAGGAGATTTTGACCTCGCGGGCTTTGCGGTGGGCGCGATGGAGCGCGGCACCGCGCTGCCTGAGGGCGTGGTTGAGGGCGACGTGCTGCTGGGGCTGGCGTCCGACGGCGTGCACTCCAACGGCTATTCGCTGGTGCGCAAGCTGGTTGAAGTTTCCGGCCTGGGCTGGGACGCGGACTGCCCGTTCGGCGACGGCGCCCTGGGCGAGGCGCTGCTGACCCCGACCCGCCTTTACGTCAAGCAGTGCCTGGCCGCGGTGCGGGCAGGGGGCGTGCATGCGCTGGCCCATATCACCGGCGGCGGGTTGACTGAGAACCTGCCGCGGGTGCTGCCCGAGAATCTGGGCGCCGATATCGACCTGAACGCCTGGGACCTGCCGCCTGTGTTCAAATGGATGGCCGAAACCGGCGGCATTGCCGAAGCGGAGATGCTGAAAACCTTCAACTGCGGCATTGGCATGATCCTGTCCGTTTCCGCGGACCGCGCTGACGAGCTGGTTAAAGTTCTGGAAGCGGAAGGCGAGACCGTCGCCCGCCTGGGCACCGTCACCGCAGGCGTCGGCATGCGCTATTCGGGCAAGCTGCTGTGAGCCATAAGAAGGTCGCGATCCTGATATCCGGCGGCGGCTCCAACATGGTGTCGCTGCTGGAGAGCATGACCGGCGATCACCCGGCGCGGCCCTGCCTGGTTCTGTCCAACAACGCCGATGCCGGCGGGCTGGTCAAGGCCGCTGCTGCTGGTGTCGCAACCTCAGTGGTGGATCACCGCCCGTTTAAGGGCGACCGGGAAGCCTTTGAGACTGAGCTGGTTAAGCCGATTTTTGAGGCCGGTGCGGACATCGTCTGCCTGGCCGGTTTCATGCGGGTGCTGACCGCCGGGTTCGTCTCGCAATTCGAGGGGCGGATGCTGAACATCCACCCCTCCTTGCTGCCGAAATACAAGGGGTTGCACACCCACGCCCGCGCGCTGGAAGCGGGCGACGCAGAGCATGGCTGCACCGTTCATGAGGTAACACCGCTGCTGGATGATGGCCCTATTCTGGGTCAGGCACGGGTGCCGGTGCTGGCGGGTGACACGCCGGACGCTCTGGCTGCGCGGGTGCTGGAGCAGGAGCACAAGCTCTATCCGGCGGTGCTGCGCCGCTTTGCCGCGGGCGACAAGACGCTGGTGCGGCTGCCTTAACGGGTTTCCTGCACGGCCGCGCTGTTTCCGCGCCAGTCCAACTGTTCGGCTTGCTGTTCCGGCGCCATCAGTGCGGGCAGGCCGACCAGCACCAGCAGCAAGGCTGCCGCAAGCACCGGAATCAATCCTCGGGACAGCGTGAAACCACCGGTTTTGGCGGGGGAAAGATCAAGTATGGTCATCGTTTGTCCTCCTGTGACGGGTGTATCCCCAATCTAGGAGCATGGCGTTCATAATGAAAATGAATGTTTGAAGCAGATCACATCACAAGATGTGAACTCTGGTGGCGCCCGTGTGCTGGCGGCCACAGCACCGCTGGCAGAAATCTTTGCCCGGCCTCGCACCTGTTTGCATTGGCCGGGACAAGCGCGTATCACGGCCCGGTCTTACTGATAATGAAAAAGCCGTAATTGATGAAAACTCTGACCTCTACCGAAGAACTGCAGGCCTTCTGTGAAGCTGCAGCGCAGCACGCCTATGTCACGGTGGATACCGAGTTTCTGCGTGAACGGACCTATTATTCCAAGCTCTGCCTGATCCAGCTGGCCTATGCCGGGGATGGGGAGAATGACGCGGTTCTGGTTGATCCGCTGGCCGATGGCATCTCGCTGGAGCCGCTGTATGAACTGTTCCGCAATGAGAATGTGGTCAAGGTGTTCCACGCCGCGCGGCAGGATCTGGAGATCTTCTGGGTCGACGCGCAGGTCTTTCCGAAGCCCTTGTTCGACACCCAGGTTGCGGCGATGGTCTGCGGTTTCGGCGAGCAGGCGGGCTATGAGACGCTGGTGCGCAAGATCGTCAAGCAGGGGCTGGACAAGACCTCGCGCTTTACCGACTGGTCGCGCCGTCCCTTAAGCGAGGCGCAGAAAACCTATGCGCTGGCGGATGTGACCCATCTGCGCAAGATTTATGAATTCCTTGCTGCGGAATTGGACAAAAGCGGCCGCGCCCATTGGGTGACCGAGGAGCTGCAGGTACTGACCGATCCTGCGACCTATGACATTCAGCCCCAGGACGCCTGGAAACGGGTGAAAACCCGCACCAACTCCGGTAAGTTCCTTGCCGTTGTGCGCGAACTGGCCGCCTTCCGCGAGACCTATGCGCAGAGCAACAACGTGCCGCGCAACCGGGTGTTCAAGGATGATGCGCTGGTCGAGCTTGCCTCAACCAAGCCGCGCAATCCGGGGGATCTGGGCGGCTCCCGCCTGCTGCTGCGCGAGGCCCGCAAAGGGGCGATTGCCGAAGGGATCCTGGAGGCCGTGGCCAAGGGCGTTGCCTGCCCGGCTGAGAAGCATCCCAAGATGGACCGCAGCAAGGAGAAGCTGCAGGTGAACCCGGCGCTGGCGGACCTGCTGCGGGTGCTGCTGAAGGCCAAGACGGAAGCCGAAGGCGTTGCTGCCAAGCTGATCGCACCGAGCGCCGATCTGGACGCAATTGCGGCCGGCCTGCGCGATGTGCCGGCCCTCAGCGGCTGGCGCCGCGAAGTCTTCGGAGCGGATGCGCTGCGGCTGTGCGAGGGCAAGATCGGATTGGCTGCCAAAGGCCAGGACGTGATGGTGGTCGAACTCTGATCGCCCTGCCTAAGCGTGTGACCACAAAAAACGCCCGCATCCGCGGGCGCTTTCTTTTTTAGAAGGTTTGAGTTAACGGCGGCGGCTTTCCCTGGCGTTTGTCTCGCCGTTCACCCGCACGAGGCGCACCTCCTGCAGGTCCTGGTTCGACAGGGTGCGGGCGGCGTGCAGGGTGCGGCTGAATTCGCTGCCGGTGATCGTCGGCTCCTCCGGGTACACGATCCGGAAATCATAGGTCAGAACACCCTCCTCAGTGCCCTCGACCCGGCGCAGCTCAACGTCGAAGGCACCCTGGCGCGCAGCGATGCCGGTTGCGTGAATGATGGCTCCCGTGCTGGTCCGCTCGATTTCCAGGCCGTCGATCCGGCTGACCAGGACGCTTTTGTCTTCGGGCGGTTTCTTGGCAAAGATGCCGCGCGCATTGCTCTCCTGCGGCAGCAGCGGGTTGACGTTCGCGGCCACCTCAACCTCTGCCGGTTCGGAGCTGCCAAACCAGTTGCTCGGGTTCAGCCGTGAATCCCGCCAGCCGCACGCTGAAAGCACAAGCGCGCAGGCCAATGTAAGAGCCAATGGTTTTTGCATCCGTCCCCGCCCATTCAAATTGTCTTTGCAACGGATTACCCGATTGGCTGCAGCTTGAAAAGCGGTTGAAAAGGGGCGGGCAGGGGCTTAGGTGCTGATCAGCCCCGGAATGCGGATTTTGAGGATAGACGGACGATGGCCACAGCCGCCTTTGAAGAGATCGTGGAGGACTTCGAGTTCATGGAGGACTGGGAGGACCGCTACCGCCATGTGATCGATCTGGGCAAGGCGATGGAGCCGCTGGAAGAGGCGCTGAAGGTGCCTGCGACCAAGGTCGACGGCTGCGCCAGCCAGGTCTGGCTGCACGCCACGGTCGACGGCGGGGTGTTCCGGTTCGACGGCGACAGCGACGCGATGATCGTGCGCGGGCTGATCGCGGTGCTGCGCTGCCTGTACAACGGTCTGCCCCTGCAGCAGGTTGCGTCGGTGGACGCCAAGGCGGAGCTGGGGCGGCTGGAGCTGAATGAGCACCTGTCCTCGCAGCGCTCCAACGGCCTGAGGGCGATGATCGAGCGGATCCGCGAAACCGCAATGGCGCAGGCCTGAGCAGCGCGGGCGAGGGGCCGGCCCCTCGCGCTCCCCGGAGTATTTTAGAAAAGATGAAGGGCTTACTTGGCCCAGCCGGAAATGGCGGTTTCCAGATCGCCGTAGCCGGTGTGGCGGTGCTCAAACGCCAGCCCCATGCGGTCTGCGCATTCGCGGGCTTTTTCCACCAGCTTGGGATCGCTGATCTGCGACTGGTAGACCAGCTTTGTGTAGTTGCCGAACACCATGTCCCGCAGCTCCGGGTTCTTGTCGAGCCCCATGGGCCGCCAGACGAAGGCGTCGAACTGCTTGACCAGGAAGTCGGTCAGGTAGAAGGCTGTGATTTCGCCCTCATCGGCATGTTTGGCAAAGGTGTCATTGCCCTCGAAGAAGGAATAGCAATGCGGGCCCGCCACCATCTCGACGCCGAGCTCGGTGCATTTGCGCTCCAGCGCGCCGCCGGTGCCGCAGTCGGCATAAACCACGTAGATCTTGTCATAGACCGCTGAATGCTTGGCCACGGCACCGTGTACGGCGTCGGTGATCTGCTCCGGATACAGGTGCAGCTTGGCGGGCAGGCAGGTGAGGTCGATGTGATCCAGCCCGTTTTTCTCCTTGATATCAAGGATTTCGCGCGCGAGCGCGCCGCAGGCGATCAACAGGATGCGGCCGGTCTTCTTTTCGGGCGCGGCCAGGCCCTGCTCGGTGAGGGAACTTTCCTCAAGCGTCCGCCCGGTCGGGGGGCGGAAGGCAGCCCGCTCTGTCAAGCGGGCTGCGCGTCCTTTGCGTGCCAAATCAGGCGCTCATCGAGTTGTGCTTGCGCGCAACGAAGTCCTTGGCCATTTCCACGGCCACGGCTGCGTCACGGCAGTAGCCGTCGGCGCCGATTGCCTTGCCGAACTCTTCGTTCAGCGGCGCGCCGCCAACCAGCACGATGTAGTCGTCGCGCAGGCCCTGTTCGACCATGGTGTCGATAACCACCTTCATGTAGGGCATGGTGGTGGTCAGCAGAGCGGACATGCCGAGGATGTCCGGCTTGTGCTCTTCCAGCGATTCCAGGTAGTTCTCGACCGGGTTGTTGATGCCGATGTCGACGACTTCGAAGCCCGCGCCTTCCATCATCATGGAAACCAGGTTCTTGCCGATGTCGTGGATGTCGCCCTTGACGGTGCCGATGACCATGGAGCCCACGCGCGGTGCGCCGGTTTCGGCCAGCAGCGGCTTCAGGATGGCCATGCCGCCCTTCATCGCATTTGCTGCCAGCAGCACTTCCGGAACGAACAGGATGCCGTCGCGGAAGTCGGCGCCGACGATGGTCATGCCGCCAACCAGCGCTTTGGTCAGGATGTCGTAGGGAACCCAGCCGCGCTCCAGAAGGATGTTCACGCCTTCTTCGATTTCCTCTTTGAGACCATCATAGAGGTCGTCAAACATCTGCTGAACAAGTTCCTCGTCATCGAGTTCCGAGAGGATGATGTCTTCTTCGTCCGACATGCGCCTAATCCTTGCTGACGGGGGAATCCCCGGTGTTGGCCTATTTCAGAAGCTTTTGTGACAGAATGCACTCCGCGGACTGCATTGTTTGCGACATCGCCGCTGTTCTAACCGACGTATAGAGACAATTCCGGCGCAAGAATAATGAAGATTCCACATGGAAATCTTCGAATTTGCCCATTTGTTCTTTATTTGTTCTCTTTCGGCGGCTAATTTGCGTCCATGCCGCCGGAAAACACGCCACAAACCATGCGCCGCAAAACACGCGCCAGCCTCAGCAATGCGGCAGGCCGGTTCGACATGGCGCGGGAGGCCGTGGACGACGGCTGGTTCCAGGAGATGCCGGAGACGGTGATTCCCTCTGAGGTGCGCCAGGAAACGGCGCGCACTCTGATCACCTACAACCGCTCCCCCGATCTGCCGTTCGACCGGTCGATCAATCCCTACCGCGGTTGCGAGCATGGCTGCATCTATTGTTTTGCGCGGCCAACCCATGCCTACCTGGGTCTGTCGCCAGGGATGGATTTCGAAACCCGGCTGATTGCACGCCCAAATGCTGCCGAGGTTCTGCGCAAGGAGTTGTCGGCGCCGCGCTACAAGGTGGCCGCTCTGGCGCTTGGCACTAACACGGATCCCTATCAGCCGTGCGAGCGGGATCTGCGCATTTCGCGCGCCTGCCTGGAGGTGCTGCGCGACTTCAACCACCCGGTGGCAATCGTGACCAAGGGCGCCATGGTGGAGCGGGACCTGGACATCCTGGCGCCGATGGCGGCCAAGGGGCTGGTAAGGGTGGGGATTTCCGTCACCACGCTGGACCCGGACCTGTCCCGCCGGATGGAGCCGCGGGCGCCGTTGCCGGCGCGGCGGCTGGCCGCCGTCCGGCGGCTGACCGAGGCCGGCGTGTCGGTGCGGGTAATGACATCGCCCATCGTGCCTGGGCTGACCGATCACGAACTGGAGGCGCTGCTGGCAGCCGGGGCGGAGGCCGGGGCGGATGCCGCCAGCTGGATCATGCTGCGGCTGCCGCGGGAGGTGTCGGAGCTCTGGCAGGAATGGCTGGCGGAACATGAACCTGGCCGCGCCGCCAAGGTAATGGCGCGGCTGCGGGAGATGCATGGCGGGCGTGACTATGATCCGCGCTGGGGCCACCGGATGCGAGGCGAGGGTCGCTATGCTGAGATGATCGCGCAGCGGTTCAAGGCGGCCTGCAAGAGGCTTGGCCTGCAGGAGCGGGCAGAGGCGCTGCGCTGCGACCTGTTTTCCCGTCCGCCGCAGCCGGGCGACCAGCTGGCACTGTTCTGACGTTTCCCGGCCAGCCGGGCCGCGTTTTATGCTATGCTGGAGGCCTTCATGACAGAAAGGAAGGTGTCCAATGGCTTCTGTTGCTGTGAAAGCGCGTGTCACAGGACGCGTGCAAGGCGTGGCCTTCCGCACCTGGGCGCGGGCGGAAGCGCTGCGCCACGGGCTGTCGGGCTGGGTCCGCAATGAACCTGACGGCTCGGTCCGGGCCCTGCTGATAGGGCCTGCAGCCAGCGTCGCGGATATGGTGCGCAGAATGGGCCGCGGGCCCGGGGCGGCCTCGGTGAAGGACGTGCTAACGGAAAGAACCGATCCCGAACCGGGGATCAGCGGATTCAGCATCACTGGATAGGCAGGGCCGACAGTAAAAAAGCGCCGCGTGTGAAGACGCGGCGCCATTCTTTTTGTCGCTGCCTGCTGCAGCGGTCAGGCGCGGCGCCGTCCGCGGCGGCCGCGGCGCTCGCCACCAGCCCCGGCATCCTCGCCGGTGCCGTCGCTGTCAGAGGTGAAGGGGCCCAGCACCTCAACGATTTTCTCCAGCGCCGGTGCATCGCCGCGCGGTCGGCTGTCCAGGGCATCGCGCATGGAGCGCAGGTGATCGGGCATGGTGCCGCAGCAGCCGCCGATGATCTTGGCGCCGGCATCGCGGGCCATCACCGCATATTCGCCCATCAGTTCCGGGGTGCCGTCGTAGTGGATGTGGCCATCGACATATTTCGGGATACCGGCATTGCCCTTGGAGATAATCGGGCGCTCAGTGCCTTGGGCCGCAAAGCCGAGCACTGTGCGCAGGATGTCGGAGGCGCCGGTGCCGCAGTTGGCGCCAAAGGCCAGCGGCGTGTTTTCAAACTCTTCCACCAGCTGGGCCAGGTCCGAGGAGGTCACGCCCATCATGGTGCGGCCCGCGGTGTCAAAGCTCATGGTGCCGCACCAGGGCATGTCTGCCAGCTTGAAGGCCTCGGCCGCGGCGCGGAATTCCTCCGGCGCGGAAATGGTTTCCAGCCACAGCACGTCGGCGCCGCCTTCCTTCAGGGCATCGGCCTGCTCATGGAACATTTCCACCGCCAGAGAATGGGACATTTCTCCAACCGGCTCAAAGATTTCGCCGGTCGGGCCGACGGAGCCGGCGACGGCGATCTTGCGCTCTGCCTTGTCGGCAACCTCGCGGCCAAGTTCGGCGGCGATGCGGTTCAGCTCGCGCACGCGGCCCTGCGCGTCATGCAATTTCAGGCGCGCGGCGGTGCCGCCAAAGCTGTTGGTCAGGAACAGGTCGCTGCCGGCATCGACCGACCCCTGGTACAGCGCCAGGATTTTCTTGGGCTCATCAACGTTCCACAGCTCCGGCGCGTCGCCGGACTGCAGGCCCATGGCGAACAGGTTGGTGCCGGTCGCACCATCCGCCAGCAGCACGTCCTTGGTGTCCAGCAGCTGTTTGAAGGTGTTTGTCATCAGTTGGATTCCGTGTCAGCAGGCCGCCCCGGCGCGCAGGGCGGCAAATTGGTCTGCCTCCCCTGTCTCACGCTACGCTGGCAAGGGCAATTTCATTTTCTTCATCTTCATTATGAGAGCGCTGCGCGGCTGCCGCAAAGATGGCGGCATGCGGCGGATTGCGTCATGATACCGCGCGGTTGCCGCCGCGACCGGCGGAGTTTCCGGCAATACCGGCAAACAAAAAGCTAATGCGGCTAGTGGAAGACGGCTAAAGGGTTTCAGCCGGCTTCGCTCAGTATCTGGTCCTTGGCTTCCGGCAGCAGCTCCGCGCGTTTCGCCCGGATCTCATCGGCAGAGGCCTTGCCCTGCAGCTCGCCTTCCAGCTTGCGCACCACGTCCTCGTGGCCTGCTTCTTCCAGATCAGCTGTTACAATCGTTCCGGCAAAGGCCTCGGCGTCCTTGCCGCCAAGTCCCAGCAGGCTGGCAGCCCACATGCCCAGAAGCTTGTTGCAGCGCGCCTGCGCATTGAACTGCATCTCCTCATCATGCGCGAACTTCGCTTCAAAGGCCTGTTCGCGCTCGTCGAATGTCGTCATATCGCGTCCTCATTTAACCTATTGCGCCCCTTCACATGATAGGAGCATGATAGCGGCTCAGGGCAAGAAAAAACTGTGCCCGGCAAGGCTCTTGTGCTGCTGCGCAAGCGGTGCGCGCGAATCTGGTCCGGGCCGCAGGCGCAGGGTGCTGCAGCTGAGGGCGGGAGCGGCGTTCATCTGATCAATGCAGCACGCTTGCGGCTGAGGCCCCCTTGCACTATGAGAGCGGCACATCGCAGGGCCGGATTCCCGGCATTGACCCGAAAGGTTCCCAATGGCGCGTCGCAAGAAGATCTACGAAGGCAAGGCCAAGACTTTGTACGAGGGCCCCGAGCCCGGAACCATCGTGCAGTACTTCAAGGATGACGCCACCGCCTTCAACGCCGAAAAACACGACGTGATCGAGGGCAAGGGGGTTCTGAACAACATCCTGAGCGAGTTTTTCATGCTGGGCCTGGCGCAGATCGGCGTGCCGACCCATTTCCTGAAGCGCCTGAACATGCGCGAGCAGCTGGTACGCAGCTGCGAGATCATTCCGCTGGAAGTTATCGTGCGCAACTACGCGGCCGGCTCGATCTCCAAGCGCCTGGGCATCGACGAGGGCACCCAGCTGCCGCGCCCGGTGGTGGAATACTGCTATAAGGACGACGCCCTGGGTGATCCGCTGGTCACCGAAGAGCACATCGCTGCCTTTGGCTGGGCCAGCCAGCAGGACATGGATGATATCCTGAGCCTGGCCCTGCGCGTGAATGACTTCCTTTCCGGCGTGTTCCTGGCTGTGGGCATCCGCTTGGTCGACTTCAAGATCGAGATCGGCCGTATTTACGAAGGCGACTTCCAGCGCCTGGTGATCGCTGATGAGATCAGCCCCGACAGCTGCCGCCTGTGGGATATCAAGACCGGCCAGAAGCTGGACAAGGACGTGTTCCGCCGCGACTTGGGCAGCCTGACCGACGCCTACAGCGAAGTGGCGCGCCGCCTGGGCGTGATGCCGAACAATCCGCCTGCGCCGGGCAAGCCGACGCTGGTGAACTGAGATAGGGACCCGCTGCGCCTGCCGCGCCGCGGGTCCTTGAGTATTTTTGGAAAGATGAAGCCCGGCAGGGCTTCGCCATCGAAAACCTGAGGGATGATGCGATGAAGGCACGGGTGCATGTGATGCTGAAGAACGGGGTTCTGGATCCGCAGGGCGAGGCTGTGCGCCACGCGCTCGGCGCTCTGGGCTTTGACAAGGTCGAAGGCGTCCGGCAAGGCAAGGTGATTGACCTGGATCTGGCCGAAGGCGCAACCGAGGCAGATGTGACCGCAATGTGCGAGAAGCTGCTGGCCAACACCGTGATCGAATCCTACAGCATCGAGATGGCCTGATGAAGGCGGCGGTTGTTGTTTTCCCGGGTTCGAACTGCGACCGCGATCTGGCGGTGGCGTTTGAACAGGCCGGTTTCGACGTGTCGATGGTCTGGCACAAGGACAGCGCACTGCCCGAAGGCGTGGACATCGTTGGCGTGCCGGGCGGATTTTCCTATGGCGATTACCTGCGCTGCGGCGCCATCGCGGCCCAGTCGCCGATCTGCAAGGCAGTGGTCGCGCATGCCGACCGCGGCGGCTACGCCATCGGTGTTTGCAACGGCTTTCAGATCCTGACCGAAACCGGCGTGCTGCCGGGCGCTCTGCTGCGCAATGCGGGCCTCAAGTACATCTGCCGCACCGTGAACCTGAAAGTCGCGACTTCCGAAAGCGTCTTTACCCAGGGCTATAATTCAGGTGACGTGATCGGGGTGCCGATTGCCCACCACGACGGCAACTACTTTGCCGATGCAGAGACCATCAAGGCGCTGCAGGATCAGGACCGGGTGGCGTTCACATACGAGGAAAACCCCAACGGTTCGGTGGCTGACATCGCGGGCATCCTTTCGGAAAACCGCCGCGTTCTCGGGATGATGCCGCATCCGGAGCGGGCTGCGGACGAGGGCCACGGCGGCACCGACGGCGCGGCAGTGTTCCGCGCATTGGCGGGTATGGTCACCGCTGCGTGACTTGAGGATAAGCGGCGGCGGCCATAGTGTATCTGTATGACCGCCCCGCGCACCGATCTGACCAAATCTGAGCCAAAGGCGCGTTCCCGCACGATTTCCTGGCGGGCGCGGCTGGCGCTGGTGCTGTTCATGGCGGTGGCAGCGGTCACCGTTTGGACCACCAACCGGGCGCTGACCCACCGGTTTACCGAAAGCACCCGCAACCGTGCCGAGCTGCGCCTGGCGCTTTATTCCGGCAACCTGCTGAGCGAGCTGCGCCAGCACGCCATCGTGCCGCAGCTGCTGGCACGCGACCAGACGCTGATCTCGGCGTTGCAATCCAGCGACTTTTCCCTGTCCACCCAGCGGCTGATCTCCTTTGTGGATGAGATCGGCGCCGCGTCGATCATGCTGCTGGCGCAGGACGGGCGCACGGTGGCGGCGACCGACCGCAACCGGCTGGGCGAGAGCCACCGCAATGCCGCCTATTTCGTTGATGCGGTGCGGGCCAAGTCGACAGTGTTCTCGGTGATCCCGCGCGAGGTCGGCGGCTACCGCTTTACTTATTCGCGCCGCATCATTGATGCGACCGGCGTGCTGGGTGCGATAGTGGTCGAGGTCGACCTCCAGAAGTTCGAGCGCGCCTGGGCGGGGATTTCCGATGCGGTGCTGGTCACCGACAGCACCGGCACCATCATCCTGGCCACCGAGGCACGCTGGCGCGGGCTGAAGGAGGGCGATGCAATGACGCTGCAAACGCCCGAAGGCGCCATCCAGAGGGCGATTCGCGCCACCACCGACTGGACGGCGCTGCCGCCGGACGCCTATCTGCAGGGCGAGGCGGTGATGCGGCTGGAAACCCGGGTGCCGTTCCAGGGCTGGCGGATGGCCACATTCACCACCTATTCCTCGGTCCGCGAGCGGGTGAATGCGGTGCTGGCGCTGGAGATCATGGGATTCGCCATCCTTCTGGCGCTGGCGTTCTACTTTCTCAGCCGCAAGACGGCGCTGCGGATGGCGCTGTTCCAGCGCGAGTCGGCAGAGCTTCGCGTATTGAATGCTCGCCTTCAGCGGGAAATCGCCGAGCGTGAACGCATGCAAAAGACCCTGGCGGTGGCCGAGCAGAGCCTGGCGCAAAGCTCCAAACTGGCGGCCTTGGGCGAGATGTCCGCGGCTGTCAGCCATGAGCTGAACCAGCCGCTGGCGGCGATGAAAACTTACCTTGCCGGCGCCCGGCTGCTCTTGAACCGGAACCGCCCGGATGAGGCGCTGGCCTCCTTCGGGCGCATCGACGATCTGATCGAGCGGATGGGAGCGATCACCCGTCAGCTGAAGTCCTACGCGCGCAAGGGCGGCGACGCGTTCAGCCCTGTAAACTTGGGCGATGCACTGGCTTCCAGCCTGTCGATGATGGAGCCGCAGCTGCGCCAGCGGCATGTGAAAATAACCCGCATCCTGCCGGAAGAACCTGTTATGGTGATGGGCGACCGGATGCGGCTGGAGCAGGTGATGGTCAACCTCTTGCGCAACGCGCTGGACGCCACCAAATCGGTGGCGGACCCGGAGGTGGAAATCCTGCTGGCGGCCGGTGAGACAGCAACCCTGTCGGTGCGCGACAATGGGATGGGTATCAAGGACTTCGACAACCTGTTTGAGCCTTTTTACACCACCAAGCAGCCCGGTGACGGGGTCGGATTGGGGCTTGCCATCTCCTCGGGGATCGTCAACGACCTCGGGGGACGGCTGACCGCCCGCAACGGGCAGAACGGCGGTGCGGTCTTTGAAATGCAATTGCCGGTCCTGGTGGACGGCATCGAAGCTGCCGAATAGGCAGCCCGGAGTGATTAGGAGTGAACGCGCATGGCCCAGGCTATGAAAATCGCGATCGTGGACGACGAACAGGATATGCGGCAGTCGATCAGCCAGTGGCTGGCGCTGTCTGGCTATGACACGGAGACCTTTTCCAGCGCGGAAGAGGCGCTGAAGGTCCTGGGGCCGGATTACCCGGGTATCGTGATCTCTGATATCAAGATGCCGGGCATGGACGGGATGCAGTTCCTGAAAAAGCTGATGGGCAGCGACAGCGCGCTGCCGGTGATCATGATTACCGGCCACGGCGACGTGCCGATGGCGGTTGAGGCGATGCGCGTGGGCGCTTTCGACTTTCTGGAAAAACCTTTCAACCCGGACCGCATGTCGGAGCTGGCGAAGCGCGCCACCGGTGCCCGCCGTCTGACGCTGGACAACCGGGCGCTGCGCCGCGAACTGTCCGACGGTGGCCAGATCATGAAGAAGCTGATCGGCCAGAGCCCGGTGATGGAGCGCCTGCGCGAGGATATCCTGGACCTTGGCCAGGCAGACGGCCATGTGCTGATCGACGGCGAGACCGGCACCGGCAAGACGCTGGTCGCGCACGCGCTGCACGCGGTCGGCAGCCGGGCAGGCAAGAAGTTCGTGCTGATTTCCTGTGCTGCTCTGGAAGAAGAAGCGCTGGCCAAGCGCTTGTTCGGGCCGATGCTGCCGGAGGACAGCATGCTGCCTGCGATTGAGGAAGCCCGCGGCGGCACCCTGGTGCTGGAAGACATCGACGCGTTGTCTGAGACCCTGCAGGCCAAGCTGCTGAGCGTGATCAACGAGCAGGGCACCCCGGCTGAAACCCGGATTGTCGCGATTTCGAACCTGCAGGAAGCGGGCAAGACCTGCGAAGATGCGTTGCGCCCGGACCTGTTCTACCGCCTGGCGGCGCTGCGCATCACCGTGCCGCCGCTGCGCCAGCGCGGCGAGGATATCCTGACGCTGTTTACCCGCCTCAGCGAACAGTTCTCCGAGGAATACGGTTGTGACGCGCCGCAGGTGAGTGCCCAGGAGGCCGCACAGCTGCTGCAGGCGCCCTGGCCGGGCAACGTGCGCCAGCTGATCAACATTGCCGAACGCGCGGTGCTGCAGTCGCGCCGCGGTTCCGGCACCATTGCGTCGCTTCTGATGTCCGATCACGAGGAGATGCAGCCGGTGATGACGACGGAAGGCAAGCCGCTGAAGGAATACGTGGAAGCGTTTGAGCGGATGCTGATCGACAACACAATGCGCCGCCACAAGGGTTCGATCGCCAGCGTTATGGACGAGTTGTGCCTGCCGCGCCGGACGTTGAACGAGAAAATGGCGAAATACGGCCTGCAACGGTCCGACTACCTCGCCTGACGTCTGGCCCAAGCCCTTACCCTTGGCGGGAAGCCGCCCGGGAAACAGGGCTTTCAGCGGCGGAGTTCGCGTCTGGAGCCGGAGTGGATTGGAAAACTAACCTGAAATTAACGGCTTGCCTGATAGGGGCAGGCCGTTTGCATTTTCAGGCCCGGTGGTGACGAATGTCCATTGTCATTACCTATCCACAGGCCTTATGCTGGCGCAACGGGCTGGAGATCAGCAAATGGTTCCGCCCGTTCTGATGAGTTTCGCTGGCTTCGGCTTTTGTCCGGCACGATCCGAGAAAGCTGCAGCCAGACCGATTGGCCCTCTTGAACCAAGGGGGCAGTTTAGCGCCCAAGCCGGAAATCAAGCCGGTGCAGGGATAACAAGGCAGGCACGGGCACACCCCGTCTGCCGGAGAAGAACCGCGATGACGCGCGCGAGAGCGAAGAGCACTGAGGCAGGAAGGCCGGGCATCGAACCCGGGACCACCTGCTGCACCGCGCCGTCCAAGATCGCCCTGACAAGACACCACCCGAAACGCGCGCGGCCGCCTGGAAGCAGAAGGCTTGCGGGCGCACAGGGCAGGTGCACCAAGGACCCATGGCAAAGAAGATGCTTATTGACGCCACCCACGCGGAAGAGACCCGCGTTGTGGTGGTCGATGGAAACAAGGTTGAGGAGTTCGACTTTGAATCCGAAAACAAACGCCAGCTTGCTGGCAACATATACCTCGCAAAAGTAACACGCGTCGAACCGTCCCTGCAGGCGGCATTTGTGGACTATGGCGGAAACCGCCATGGATTCCTGGCGTTTTCGGAAATCCACCCGGATTACTACCAGATCCCCGTTGCGGACCGTGAGGCCCTGATGGAGGAAGAGCGCGCCTATGCCGAGGCAATGCGCGCCCGTGATGAGGACGAGGAAGAGAAACCGGCCAAGCCCAAGCGCTCGCGCCGCTCCAAGTCGTCTGCCAAGGCGGCCAAGGCATCGTCAAAGGATGCCGTGGAAACCAAGGAGATCGAAGCCTCTGACGCGGCCACCGGCGAAATTGCCGGTATGGAAACGATCGACCTGACCGACAGCTCTGAAGCTGCGGATGTTCCGGCTGAGCTGGCCGAGGTGCCGGAAGGCTCCTCGCCGATGGAACGTGTCGCCGAGACCCCGGTGGAAGAGCCGGAAGAGGGCAACGCTTCGGAAGCTGCACCGGAGACGGAAGAGACGACTGCCGTTGCAGAGGTCCCGGAGGCTGAAGAGGCTCCGGCTGAGGAAGCCGTGGCGGAAACATCCGGCGAAGGTGAAGCCGAGGCAGAGGCGGAGACCGCTTCGGCGGAAACCGAGATTGCTGCTGAAGAATCAAAAGCCGAAGATGACGCTGAAGACAGCGACGACGAAGGCGACGACGAAGGCAAGCCGGGCCGCGCTGATGCCGCGACCAAGGATGAGAGCATCGAGTCGGTTGCCGACGAGGACGACAGCGAGGACATCCGTCCGCCGCGCAAGCCGCGTCCGCGCCGCTACAAGATCCAGGAAGTGATCAAGGTCCGCCAGGTTCTGCTGGTGCAGGTCGTCAAGGAAGAGCGTGGCAACAAGGGTGCGGCGCTGACCACTTACCTGTCTCTGGCAGGCCGCTACTGCGTGCTGATGCCCAACACCGCCCGCGGCGGCGGCATCTCCCGCAAGATCACCAACGCAGCCGACCGCAAGAAACTGAAAGACATCGCAACCGAACTGGACGTGCCCTCAGGCGCGGGCCTGATCGTGCGCACCGCCGGTGCCAAGCGCACCAAGTCCGAGATCAAACGCGACTATGAATACCTGCAGCGCCTGTGGGAGCAGATCCGCGAGCTGACGCTGAAATCCATCGCGCCGGCCAAGATCTATGAAGAGGGCGACCTGATCAAACGCTCGATTCGTGACCTTTACAGCCGCGAGATCGACGAGGTTCTGGTGGAAGGCGACCGCGGCTACCGCATCGCCAAGGACTTCATGAAGATGATCATGCCGTCCCACGCCAAGAACGTGAAGCATTACCAGGACGGCCTGCCGCTGTTTGCGCGCTTCCAGGTGGAAAGCTACCTGGCGGGCATGTTCAACCCGACGGTGCAGCTGAAATCCGGCGGCTATATCGTGATCGGCGTCACTGAGGCGCTGGTGGCGATCGACGTGAACTCCGGCCGTGCCACCAAGGAAGGCTCGATCGAGGAGACCGCGCTCAAGACCAACCTGGAGGCCGCTGAAGAGGTGGCGCGCCAGCTGCGTCTGCGCGACCTTGCCGGTCTGATCGTCATCGACTTCATCGACATGGACGAGCGCAAGAACAACGCCGCCGTCGAAAAGCGCATGAAGGACAAGCTGAAGACCGACCGCGCCCGCATCCAGGTGGGCCGGATCTCCGGCTTCGGCCTGATGGAAATGTCGCGCCAGCGCCTGCGCCCCGGCATGATCGAGGCGACCACTGCGCCGTGCCCGCATTGCCACGGCACCGGCCTGATCCGCTCCGACGATTCGATGGCGCTGTCGATCCTGCGCCAGATCGAGGAAGAGGGCACCCGCCGCCGGTCCCGCGAGGTGCTGGTGCGCTGCCCGGTGTCTATTGCCAACTTCCTGATGAACCAGAAGCGCGAGCACATCGCCCAGATCGAGGCGCGGTATGGCCTGTCCGTGCGCATCGAAGGCGACGCGCATCTGGTCAGCCCGGACTTTGTGCTTGAAAAGTTCAAGACCGCGTCGCGCAACGTGCCCGCGGCCACCTCCCCGGTGGTGTCCGTGGATACCTCGATCATGGATCAGGTGGACGCTGACGAAGCCAAACAGGACGAGGATGAGGTTCCGACCGCGCCCGAGACCGCGGATGAGGCGTCGCAGGAGGATAAACCCAAGCGCAAGCGCCGCCGCCGCCGCCGCCGCAAGTCTGGCAGTGGCGAGCAGTCTCAGAACGGTGAGGGCGGCGAAAACGGCGACGAGGCGTCCGACGCTGAGGAGCAGCCCAAGGAAGAGGCCGTTGAAGCGGCTGAACCCGCTGCCGAAGGCGAGGAAGCCCCGGCGGAAGAGGTGAAGGAAAAGAAACGCACCCGCACCCGGACCCGTTCGCGCAAGCCGAAGGCCAAGCCGGCTGAGGCCGAGGCTGCTGCTGGTGAAGAAGCTGTAGCCGAAGAGACGGCTACTGCCGAAGCTGCTGAGGAAGCAGCCGAGGCTGTGGAAACTGCCGATGCGGCTGAAGCCCCCGTGCAGGAGGCAGAAGCAGAAGCGCCGGTGGCAGAGGCTGC
The DNA here is from genome assembly GCF_040704725.1 of Leisingera sp. JC11. NCBI lineage: Bacteria > Pseudomonadati > Pseudomonadota > Alphaproteobacteria > Rhodobacterales > Roseobacteraceae > Leisingera > Leisingera sp. JC11. The sequence continues at coordinate 68,774 of NZ_JBFCVS010000002.1, read as the reverse complement.
GGAGCCGGTGGCAGAAAATGCTGCAGAGTCCGAGGACGCTCCGGCAGAGGCCGACGAGGCCCCAGCGCAAAAGGATGTTGCGGAAGCTGAAGCTGCCCCCGCCGAGATCGCTGAGGAAGCTGCAGAAGAAACTGCTGTTGCAGAGGCGGAGGCGGAGCCCGCCGCTGAAGAGCCTGCTGCAGAAGCGGTTGCTGAGGAAGAGACCGAAGTAGCCGAGGAGCCTGCACCTGCGGCTGAGGAAAAGCAGCCGGAGCCTGCCATGGCCGGAGCTGAGGCTGAGTCCGAACCTGCGGCCCCGTCCAAGCCTAAGCGCCGTGGCTGGTGGTCGATGGGCAGCTGAGGCTGAAAAGATGATGGAAGGGAAGGCAGGCTGGTTCGCCTGCCTTTCTTTTTTGCGTGCCGCCAGTATCTTCTCAGCCGGTGGCCGGGCTGCATCCGTGTCCTGGCGCGGCAAGCACGGATTACCCGAGCCGGAATTCGCGCCGAATTCCGGTTGCCTCGCGGCAAAGCACGGGCACTGTCAGGAGTTAGCTGCCCTTGCGGATCAAATAAATCTGATGGCCCGCACTGGTGCTGTGGCCCAGAAATTCATGGCCTGCCTCATTGCAGAAATGCGGCACGTCAATTACGGCCGCCGGATCATCCGCCAGCAGTTCCAGAACCTGGCCGGGCCGCAGCGATTTCAGCCGCTTGCGGGCTTTCAGGACGGGCAGGGGGCAGAGCAGCCCGATTGCGTCTACTGTCTCTTTGATCTCGGTCATGGTGTGCAGATAAGCGGGATGTTTCATGCTGTCCACAAGGATGTGACCAGCCGTCCCCGTGACGTTGGTCCACCGCTGACATAAGTGTTGGACATGTTTGGAATCGAGATCATCGACGCAGGGCTGCTCCCTGCCATGCTGGTGGCGCTGCTGGGCGGCGTGATCAGTTTCCTGTCGCCCTGCGTGCTGCCGATTGTGCCGCCTTATCTGGCCTATATGAGCGGCGTCACCATCGGCGAGATGCAGGGCACGGTTGCCGCACGGCGCAAGGCCATCATTGCGGCGCTGTTCTTTGTGCTGGGGCTGTCGACGGTGTTTCTGCTGCTTGGCTTCACGGCTTCAGCCTTCGGTGCCTTTGTGCTGAAAAATCAGGAGCTTTTCGCGCAAGTCTCAGGGGTTGTGGTGATCGTCTTCGGCCTGCACTTTCTGTCGGTGTTCCGCATTCCGCTGCTTGACCGCGAGGCGCGGATGGAGGCGGGCGAGTCGGGCGGTTCAGCGCTCGGCGCTTATGTGCTGGGCCTGGCCTTCGCCTTTGGCTGGACGCCCTGCATCGGTCCGCAGCTGGGCGCGATCCTGTCGCTGGCGGCGTCCGAGGCCTCAGTCAGCCGCGGCACTATCCTGCTGGGCGTTTATGCCGCGGGCCTGGGCGTGCCGTTCCTGCTGGCGGCGATGTTCCTCAACCGCTCGATGACGCTGATGAATAAGATGAAGCGCCACATGGGGCTGATCGAAAAGGTGATGGGCGGCCTGTTGCTGTTTGTCGGCATCATGCTGGTCACCGGCCTGTTCACCACCTTCTCCTGGTGGCTGCTGGAGACCTTCCCGGCGCTGGCTGCACTGGGCTGAGACTGTGGAATGCGAGGGGCCTTCGGGCCCCTTTTTCTTGCGCCTTCCAGGCCTTACTCTTGCCGGATTGCGCTGCTAGTCTGCCCTTGAAAGGTCAAAGCAGGACAGAGTGGCTCACATCGGTTCCAACCCCCAGCTGGTGCGCAAACGCCGGGTGTTCTACATCCCCGGCTATGACCCGATTCACCCGCGCCGCTACCGGGAGCTCTACCGCAAGGAAGGGGCCGCGCAGGCGCAGATTTCAGGCTACAGCCTGACGCTGTCCCCCAAGCGGACCAAAGGCCCCTACGGCTGGCATGCGGTGGCGGAGATGGACGGGCAGCGGACAGAAGCCGATATCGAAGTGCTGGTCTGGTCCGACATCGTTCGGGGCAGCATGGAGGCGACGATCCCCGGTACCTACTGGCAGATGTTGCGCACCGCCTGGATCTACATCTCCACCGGTGCGCTCAGGCGGCTGATGCGGCTGCGTAAGGGGCCGGTAATTGCGGCGCTCTACCCTGTTGGGATGCTGCTCTTGCAGGCGCTGCTGGCACTGCTGCTGGCATGGGGAGTTGCCCATGCCTTTGGTCTCGCCGCCGACGCTGTGGGTATGAACGGCACATTTGCCTGGCTGCCCGGCTGGGCCTTGGGCTTTGGCGCCGGCTATGCGCTGCTGCGCTGGTTCAAGAAACGGGACGGCAAGTTCTTCGCTTATTACCTGATGCATGACTACGCGCATTCGGCCGCCTCCCGCGGTGCAATCGCGCCGGAGATGGACGTGCGGATGAGGGAATTCCGCGCTGCGATTGCCGAGGCCTTGCAGGACCAAAGCCTGGATGAGGTGCTGGTCGTCGGCCACTCCTCCGGCGCGCATGTGGGTGTGTCGGTGCTGGCGGACCTGATCCGGGAGGGCGTACCGGAAACCGGCCCTGGGCTGGGGTTCCTCACACTGGGGCAGGTGGTGCCCATGGTCTCCTTCCTGCCGCGGGCCAAACGGCTGCGGTCGGACCTGAAATACCTGTCTCAGCGGGAAGAGCTGACTTGGGTGGATGTCACTGCCCCGGGCGATGGCTGCGCCTTTGCGCTGTGTGACCCGGTCGTGGTCAGCGGCGTCGCGCCAGAGGGCAAGCGCTGGCCGCTGGTGTTCTCCGCCGCTTTTACCCAGACCCTCAGCCAGGAACGCTGGCAGCAGCTGCGCTGGCGGTTCTTCCGGCTGCATTTCCAGTATCTCTGCGCCTTCGACCGGCCGGGCGACTATGATTATTTCCGCATTACGGCGGGGCCGCTGACGTTGGCGCAGCGCTATAGAGACCGCAAACCCTCGCAGTCGCGGATTGACGTGCCGGTGTCGAAATTCACGTCGGTGGCCGCTGAATGACGCAGGTGATGCCGCCGAAACCGCCGGCGCGCCCCGACCGGGTGTCGCTGTGGCACTATGCAAAACTGTTCCGACAGGACATCCTGTCAGCCCAGCCAGCGCGCCTCTACCGCGCCTGGATGGCCGAGTTCCGCACGCCGTTCTTCCGCTCCTTCCTGGTCAACCAACCGGATCTTGTGAAGCTGTTGCTGAAGGAACGGCCGGACGATTTCCCCAAGTCGGACCGTATTGCCGAGGGGCTGAAGCCCTTGCTGGGCAATTCCGTGTTCCTGACCAATGGCGAAGCCTGGAAGCGGCAGCGCCGGATCATTGATCCGGCTTTTGAGGGCGGGCGGCTGAAGGATACCTACCCGGCGATGCGCGCCGCGGCAGAGGCGGCAGTCAAGCGGCTGGAGGGCAGGCAGGGGCCGGTGGAGATCGAGCAGGAGACCTCACACGTAGCAGCGGATGTGATTTTCCGCACCCTGTTCTCCATCCCGATTGAGCATGAGGTGGCAGGCAAAGTCTTCACCCGATTCCGCGATTACCAGCGCAGCCAGCCTTTGCTGAACCTGGCTGCCTTCGTGCCGCTGCCGCGCTGGATGCCGCGGTTCTTCCGGCGCGGGACCCGGCAGAACGCGGCTGAGATCCGGGCGCTGATTGCACAGCTGACGTCCGAGCGCATGGCGGCAATCGAGGCAGGCTCAGCGCCGGATGATCTGGCGACCAAGATTATGACGACCCGTGACCCGGAAACCGGCAGCACCTTTGATGCGGACGAGATGGTGGACCAGGTGGCGATCTTCTTTCTGGCCGGCCATGAAACCAGCGCCTCAGCCCTAGCCTGGGCGCTGTATCTGATGGCGCTATACCCGGACTGGCAGGAGAAAGTGGCGGAAGAGGCGGCAGCGCTGGAGGACGACAGTTTTGCCGCGGTGTCAAAGCTGAAGATCAGCCGCGACGCGTTCCGCGAAACCCTGCGGCTGTACCCGCCGGTGCCGATGATGGTGCGCGAGGCCACCTGTCCGGAGCGCTTCCGGAACCGTGAGGTGCCGAAGGGCGCGCAGATGGTGCTGAGCCCCTGGCACCTGCACCGGCACGAGCGGCTGTGGGAGAACCCGGACGGGTTCGACCCCGCGCGCTGGGGGACGGAGAACGGCAAGCAATGCCAGCGGGAGGCCTATGTCCCGTTTTCGGCAGGCGCCCGGGTCTGCACCGGGGCGGGCTTTGCCATGGTGGAGGGGCCGCTGATCCTGTCGATGATCCTGCGCCGGTTCCGGATAGAGCCGGTTGCAGGCAGGATGCCGGTTCCCGTGGCGCATCTGACGGTGCGGTCGAAGAACGGCATCTGGCTGCGGCTATCGCCCCGGCAGCCAAAACTTTTCTGAAAAGTTCTGGCCAAAGTTTTCAGAAAACTTTGGCGTCAGCACAGCAAGCGAACAGGTTGATTATTGCAGAAGATGACAACCTGCCACCGTTCAAGACCGCATGATATCCGCGCCGCCGCACTTCGTTTTGCAGCCGGGCCAGGCCGGCATTGCGTTCAACATCCCGCAGCTTGCGGCGGACGACACCACCTTGGCGGGCAGACTTCACATCGAAAATCTGCTGCATCCACAATTCGGGTGAGACAGTGCGAAACACATTTGCCATCCCGCAAGTCTCCGGGATCGTGGTTAACGCGCCCTTAACCGACGCAGCACAAACAGCCGGATGGCGGATGCCAGCCCGCAGTCCTCGCCGCGGGTCTCGTCAATTTCTGCTGCCAAGTCATTGATTGCCCTGTCTTCCCGGGCTGCGATCTCGCGGAATGCGTTCCAGAAGTCATCCTCAAGAGACACCGAAGTCCGGTGCCCGCGCAAGGTCAGGGAATGCTTCTTGGGGCGGGAGTTCATTCGTCGCGCTTGTGATCGTCCAGGCGGCGGGCGTCTTGCGTGTTGCGCGCCTTGTCCAGGTCTTTCTCTGCCTTGGTCCGCCCGAAGGTCACGGCGTTCCGGTCAGCGCGGGCCTTTTTCTCGGCCCGCGCTTTTTCTTTCCGGTACCGGTTCAGATTGACCGGCTTGCCCATCAGTCCTTGGGCCCGATCATCTGCTCCGGCCGAACCACGGCGTCAAAGGTGGCCTCATCGACAAAGCCAAGCGCAATCGCTTCTTCCTTCAGTGTGGTTCCGTTCTTGTGGGCGGTCTTGGCGACCTTTGTGGCGTTGTCATAACCGATGGTGGGCGCCAGCGCAGTGACCAGCATCAGCGACTCCTTCATCAGCTTGTCGATGCGCGGCTCATTGGCCTTGATGCCGTTCAGCATCCGCTCGGTGAAGCTGTCCGCGGCGTCGCCCAAGAGCTGGATCGACTGCAGCAGGTTGTAGGACATCATCGGGTTGTAGACATTCAGTTCAAAATGCCCTTGCGAGCCGGCGAACTTGATCGCTGCGTCGTTGCCCATCACATGGGCGGCCACCTGGGTGAGCGCCTCGGCCTGGGTCGGGTTCACCTTGCCCGGCATGATCGAGGAACCTGGCTCGTTTTCCGGCAGGATCAGCTCCCCCAGGCCGGAGCGCGGGCCGGAGCCGAGGAAGCGGATGTCGTTGGCGATCTTGTAGCAGCTGCCGGCAATGGTCGCGAGGGCGCCGGACAGGAACACCATGGCGTCATGCGCAGCCAGCGCCTCGAACTTGTTCGGGGCGGTGACAAAGGGCAGGCCGGTGATTTCCGCCATGTTGGCGGCCACGGTCTCGCCCCAGCCTTTTTGGGTGTTGAGGCCGGTGCCGACGGCGGTGCCGCCTTGTGCCAGCTCATAAATACCGGGCATTGCCGCTTCGACCCGGGCCAAGCCCTGACGGATCTGGTGCGCGTAGCCGCCGAATTCCTGGCCCAGGGTCAGCGGGGTCGCGTCCTGGGTATGGGTGCGGCCGATCTTGATGATGTCCTTGAACTCTTCCGACTTATTCTCCAGTCCCTCGGCCAGCTTGGTCAGGCCCGGCAGCAGCACGTCGCGCACGGACATCGCGGTGGCGATATGCATGGCAGTGGGGAAGGTGTCGTTGGAGGACTGGCCCATGTTGCAGTGATCGTTCGGGTGCACCGGGTCCTTGGAGCCGATGGTGCCGCCCAGGATCTCGATCGCGCGGTTGGCGATCACCTCATTGGAGTTCATGTTGGACTGGGTGCCGGAGCCGGTCTGCCAGACCACCAGCGGGAAGTTGTCGTCGAACTTGCCCTCAATCACCTCGCCTGCTGCCTGGATAACCGCATCGGCGATTTTCGCGTCCAGTTTGCCCGAGGCCTTGTTGGCCATGGCGCAGGCTTTCTTGATCACGCCAAGCGCGCGCACGATGGCCACCGGCTGCTTTTCCCAGCCGATCGGGAAATTCATGATCGAGCGTTGGGTCTGCGCGCCCCAGTACTTCTCTGCCGGGACTTCAAGCGGGCCAAAGCTGTCGGTTTCGGTGCGGGTTGCGGACATCCGTCTGTCTCTCCGTTGAGTATGCGATTGTATGCCGTTTAGCCTGTGCCGGACTGCGGTGCAATTGGCCAGTTGCGCGCAGCATAGCCAAAAGGGCCGCAAGGTATAGTGGTGAATTGGCGCAACCCCGCATGTGTCAATGCGTGTTATCATGCTATTCTTAAGGTGCGGGGAACAGGTTATGCTGTATCCGGAAAGGAAATGAATGTGCTGATCCGCTTGTGTCCTGAACTGTCACTGAAAGCATTTGCCGGGCTGATTGCCGCCTGCGGTTTTCTTTTGCTTGCAGCCGGGCAGGGGCTTGCCGCTGGAATTTCCCAGTTTGTTGGCGAGTATTCCGGCAGTGTCGAAATCGTCAAGGCTGATGGTGACACCGATCCGCGCGACATGAGCGTGGTGATCCGTGAGATGAAAAAAGGGTTCACCATCAAATGGACTTCGACCACGGAAAAGGACGACGGCCGCAGGAAGTCCAAGACTTACGAGATCGAATTTCAAAAGACTGGGCGCAATGGTGTCTACTCCGCTGCCATGACGCGCAATGTCTTTGGCCATTCGGTGCCGCTGGATCCAATGGAAGGCGAGCCCTTTGTCTGGGGGCGTATCACCGGTGACACGCTGACCGTCTTCTCTCTGTTCATTCACCCGAACGGTGACTACGAGATGCAGCAGTATGACCGTACCCTCACGGAGGGCGGTTTAAGTTTGGTCTTTACTTCGCGCCGGAACGGTGAGCCGCAGCGGCAGCTGGAAACATTCCTAGCCCGGCACTAGCAGCCTGATCCTGGCCTCCCCAACAAAGAAGGCAGCCCGACAGGCTGCCTCGTCCGGTGGCCGGCAGGGGCGGCCTATTTGCGGAAGCTGTCGAGCGACACGACGTCCGCGTCCTTTTTCTTGGGCTCCGGCTGGGCTTCGGCGCTGAGAGTTTCCTCCTCTGTGTCCGGCTCTGCTGAATACCCTTCTGCGTCTTCATCAGCGCTTTCGAACCGCAGCCCGAACTCCACCGACGGGTCCACAAAAGTGCGGATGGCGTCATAGGGGATGTAGAGCGGCTCAGGCGAGTCGCCGAAGTTCAGCGTGACCGCAAAACCATCTTCGTCGACGGTCAGATTGTCGAACCAATGCTGCATGACCACGGTCATTTCGCCGGGGTAGCGGTCGGACAGCCAGTCCGCCAGTTCGACGTCCGGATGGGCGGTATCGAAGGTGATGAAAAAGTGATGGTTGCCGGGCAATCCGTTTTCAGAGACGTCCTGCAGCACGGTCCGGATCAGGCCGCGCATGGCAGAGTGCATCAGGTTGCCATAGTCGATTTCACGGGACATGCAGTCACCCTTTGTTCATTTGCCGTTAAGCATAGGAGATTCTGCCGGAAACAAAAGAGTAGCCTTGTGGGCTGCTCAATTATTTTTGCCGCAGGGGAAAGTTGGCAAAAGGCCGCAGTCAGCTGATTGCAAACGGGAATTCGGCAACGGCCAGACCTGCTGCTGCCATCGCCGCCAGCAAGAGCAGCATATTGCCGCGCACTGCCAAGGCCGCTAGCGGGGCAAGCAGAACCAGCAGCACTGCCGGGGTGTTCATGCTGCTCCAGACGGGTGCGGGAACGTGCAGGATACCGGTCTCAATGACCCGGGTTTCGGCAAACGCCACATGCATCAGGAACCACACCGACAGGTTCAGAATGACACCGGCAACTGTGGCAGTCACCGCCTTCAGCGCCATCCCCAGGCGAGGGTGCGCGGCGATGCGCTCCACGTAAGGCGCCGCGGCAAAGATCCACAGGAAGCAGGGCATGAAGGTGGCCCAAAGCGCCACCGCCCCGGCCGCCAGGAACAACCCGAAACCGCCCTCCTGCAGGCCCGACAGCATGGCAACAAACTGGGTGACCAGGATCAGCGGGCCGGGGGTGGTTTCCGCCAGCCCCAGCGCGTCGATCATCTGGCCCGCGCTGATCCAGCCGAATTGGGAGACCACGGTCTGGCTGATGTAGGCCAGCACCGCATAGGCGCCGCCAAAAGTCACCACCGCCAGTTTTGAGAAGAACCAGCCGATATCGGCTAGGAACGCCGCCCCAGCCAGAGACAAAGCGATCAGCGGCATCAGCCACAAGGCGCCCCAGACAAGGATGGTTCGAAGGGTGCTGCCATTTCGGGCAGGCGGGGTGTGGACCGCTGCAGTCATGCTCCCATCCTTGCGCATCAGTCCGATGCAGGCGGCGGCCAGCACCACAAGCGGGAATGGCAGGTTGAGCAGGAACAGGGCGGCAAAGCCAAACCCCGCCAGCCCCCAGTCCAGCGGATGTTTCAGCGCTTTGCCGGATAGCCGGCGCAAAGCCTGAACGATGATGACAACCACCGCTGCCTTCACTCCAAGGAAGGCAGACTGGACCGCGGGCAGGGTGCCGAATTGCGCATAGAGCCAGACCAGCGCCGCAATCACTGCCGCCCCCGGCAGCACAAACAAGAGGCCCGCCAGCAACCCGCCTGCGGTGCCCCGCATCCGCCAGCCTGTATAGGTCGCCAGCTGCATCGCCTCAGGTCCCGGCAGCAGCATGCAGAAACTGAGCCCGCGAAGAAAGCTCTCCTCGCTCAGCCAGGGACGGTCTTCCACCAGTTCCTTGTGCATCACGGCGATCTGCGCCGCGGGGCCGCCGAAGCTCAGCACGCCGATGCGCCCGAAGACACGGAACATCTCCGTCCAGGAAGGCTGGATCATGCTTTGCGGTCCGCGGGCCAGTCGTGGCCTTCGCCTCGCCCGTCGCGGGCCCAGCGGTAAAGCGCATCATATAGTGTCATGCCCGCCTCAAGCTGCTGATGGTCGTCCTTGTACTGGCGCGATAGACCAACCGAGAGGGCCAATAGCCCTGCTGCCTCGGGCGCCAGATCATGCCGGTTGGTGTCGGCGCCTCTCACAACCCGGGCCAGGATGTCAAGCGCCGGGGTTCTGAGGCCGAACTCATCCAGCATTGTATCAAAGGTGCAAAGCGCTCCGCGGTGCGACCAGAACATCCCCTCGACATCAAAGGGCGTGGCGCCGAAACGCTCGGCGACCCCAGCAACTTCGGATGGCGACACGAACAGGAAGCGCGCCTGGGCGTCCACGAAGCGGCGGATCAGCCAGGGGCAGGCAATACGATCGATTTTGGGGCGGTGGCGGGTCACCCACAGGGTGCTGCCGTCAACAGGCGCAGGCAGGGCGCCGGCCGGGATCCGGGGCGCGCCTTGCAGATCGCGCCAGCCGTACATGCCGCCTTGCAGATACTCCGCTTCGATCCCGTCACTGCGCAGCCAGGCGGCTGCGCCTTGCGACAGCTTCAGGCCCTTCTGGCAGATCACAACGCAGCGCCGCCCGCCGAGGCGCGCCTTGAGGGTTTCGATTGCGGTATGCGGGTGCCGGAAGGAGCCGGGGATCAAATAGGGATCCGCGGCAAAGTCTTCATCGGTGCAGAGGTCCACAAGAACCGGCGCGTTCGGTGTGCCAATCAGGCGCAACAGCTGGGCGGGGGTGATTTCATTCGGGGCAGCCATGAGCATGTCTCCTCGCGAGCAAGGTTAACATGCGAACCTTGGGCTGTCGCCTCACGGGGCGTTCGCGTCTCTCCCCATAAGCCCTTACAAGCGCGTTTGCCCCCTTATTGTCAAGTATGTGCAGGCGGAGGCTACCGCAGCCGTTCCCCGGTCATGCATATGGCCATTGCCTCAGGCGGGAGCTGGCCAAGCTGCTCGAACATCTTGAAATAATCCATGTTGGAATGCAGCTCGGCGATCTTGCCGTCTTCCACGCGTGCCATCACTTGCCCGGTAATCTGAAAGCCGTGTCCGTCTTTGGGATCGCTGGTATCAACCTGCAGCCGGACCGACACCCAGTCCCGGGTTTCCATCGCATGGCTGAAGGTCACATAAATGGGGCCCAACAGGTTACGCAGGGTGGCGACCACCTCGCTATACTCGCATTCCGGTTCGGCAAGGGCCGAGACGGCTCCGGAAATCAGCGTTTCCGAGGTCATCACTTCGTCCACGGCATCCAGGTTTCCCTTGCACCAGACTTCCTGAAACCAGAAATGCAGAAGACTTGTCAGCGGCATGTCTGTGCAGCCATCCGGGTCGAACGGTGCCGCCATGTTCGGGTATCCCTCTGCAGAAGGCTGAGCCGGGCCGTCCGCCGGGGATGCCCGGCGCGGCGAAACGTGGAGTGTGCTGGCGGTTTTGGTCATGTTCACCCTTAGGGAGCCGGTATCCGGCCAAAATCGCGGCTGCATCCGGTTGCGTCAAACAATCATAATATCCGGGGAAAGGTAAAGTGCAGGTTTCTGTTGCCAGGTACCTGCGAACCCCGCCTTACGCGGCTAGGCGCAAGGACTTAGATTTCGATTCCTCGAACTGCTTACGCAGCCAGAGCAACCGGAGCACGATTGTCGTTTGCAATTGTACTGTTTGGGCCGGTACGGTGGCACCCCGCCGAGACAAAGCAAACCCCTTTAGACGTCCGTCGATCCTGTTTCGGCCCCATGATCCCCAAACGAAGGATTTTGGTGGAGCCGCCGGGTACCGCCCCCGGGTCCGATCCGCTTATTTCGAGCGCGTTTATGTCCATAGTTCCACAAGGGAACAGGAGTCATATAATTGGCTTCTTCGCGGTTGCAAAGGGGAGAACCGGAATCCTGTGAGGTTTCCGGCCTGTTTTCAGGGCGCCGAGCGGAGCCGGGGTTGGCCAAGCCGGAAGAGTCCCGGTTCATCGTTGAGCAGCTCTTACCGTTTTGCCCTGGCGGCAAAGACATCGGCGGCCAGTTTGCGGGTCTCGTTTTCCAGATCCTGCAGTCCGCAGACCGCGGCACTGCGGTCGCCAGCCTCGATGGCATCGGCAATCCGGGTATGGAGGCCGGTGATCACCGCACGGTCGCGGGCGGTGAAGGTGATCATGTTCATCAAGGGCTGCATCGCCTCCACTGCGCCCGCCAGTTGGTAGGACAGCACCGGGTTACAGGCCCCGTCCACCAGCGCCCGGTGAAACGCCACGTCCGAGTCGCAGAAAGCCACATCGGTCAGACCCGGCTGCCCCTGCCGGAAAATCTCCGCCCGCATCGTTGCCAGGTGGTCGGCGCTGCGCCGCTCCGCCGACAGCGGCGCGCAGGCGCGCTCCAGCGCATAGCGGGCCTCGCATGCGGTATCGAAGCTCACTTCATTCATGCTGAGCAGCAGGGTCGAGGTGGTGACCTGCTGGGAATAGGCATCCTCAAAACTCAAGCGGTTTACAAAGGCCCCGCCGGAGGCGCCGCGCTGGGTTCGGATCAGTGATTGCGCCGCCAGCCGCTTCAGCGCCTCGCGCACCGTCGGGCGGGAGACCTGGAAATGATCCGACAGCTCGGCCTCGGACGGCAGCCGCTCATCCACGATCAATTCGCCCGAGATGATGGCATCCTTGATTGCCTGGGCTATCTGAACCGAAAGATCGGCGGAACTGTTGGGATCAATTTTCATGCCAATGGCCCTCGGCGTTGTGCTGCGCCGGAAGACCATCCGGCAAGATTTCATTTGTCTGACATTTAAAAGTCTGACATTTAAAATGTAAGACGTGAGTCGGGAGAGGGCAATGGCGGGATTGTCGCTGAGAAGTGCTTTGCAGCTAGGGCGCCATGCTGCCAGGCGGAGGCCGAAGCTGTCCGGGTGCCCGGCCACGAAAGAAGTCAGCAAGCGAACAAACGGGGCGTCCTTGGTGCTGCTGTGTGAAAACAAACTACGTAACGCTCAATTGGAGATCTGAGCATGGCAACCATTTTTCCATCGCGCCGGGTGCGGCGCACGCCGTTTTCTGCGGGGGTTGATGCAGCAGGCATGTCGGTGTGCACCGTTTACAACCGGATGATCCTGCCCTCCGTGTTCGCCAGCGAGGACGAAGATTACCGCCACTTGAAATCCCATGTGCAGGTCTGGGATGTGTCTTGCGAGCGCCAGGTTGCCGTGCGGGGTCCCGATGCGCGGCGTTTGCTCGACATGATCAGCCCGCGCGATCTGGACCGTATGGCGCCGGACCAGTGCTACTACATGCCGGCCATCGACCGCGACGGAGGGATGCTGAATGACCCGGTGCTGGTGAAACTTGCAGAGGATCACTACTGGATCTCGGTCGCGGACAGTGACTATCTGCACTATGTCCTGGGCATTGCCGATGCTCTGGCGCTGGATGTGCGCGTTTGGGAGCCGGATGTGAGCCCGCTGGCCATTCAAGGCCCGAAAGCGGATGACCTGATGGCGCGGGTGTTCGGCGACGAAGCGCGGGAAATCCGCTTCTTCCGGTACAAGCGGCTTGCGTTCCAGGATACCACTTTTGTGGTGGCGCGCTCCGGGTATTCCAAGCAGGGCGGTTTCGAGATCTATGTCGAAGGCAGCGGATATGGCATGCCGCTCTGGGACACTCTGATGAAGGCGGGGGAAGACCTCGAGGTGCGGGCAGGCTGCCCCTCCACCAAGGAGCGCGTCGAAGGCGGTCTGCTGAGCTACGGCAATGATATGACCCGCGAAAACACCCCGTTTGAATGCGGGCTGGGCAAATTCGTCAATTCGCCGCGCGACTACATCGGCAAGGCGGGGCTGCTGGCCCGGGCGGAACCCGTCCAGCAGATCCGACCGGTGGAGATCGGCGGTGAAATTCCGCCAATCACGGCGCCTTGGCCGCTGCTGGCTGACGGCCGCAAGGTGGGGCAGGTGACCACTGCAACCCGGTCGCCGGATTTCGGTGTCAATGTGTCCATTGCCATGGTCGACCGGTCGCATTGGGATGCAGGCTCCGCACTGGAGGTTGAAACGCCTCTGGGGATGCGCCCGGCGGTCGTGAAGTCGAAATTCTGGATCTAAGGGAGAGACGGCATGTTCAATGCACTGGTGGTGAACAAGGACGAAGACAGCGGTAAGACCTCTGCTGCGGTGGAGCAGATCAGCTTGGATCAGCTGCCAGCGGGCGAGGTGACCGTGGCGGTGGAGTACTCCACCGTGAACTACAAGGACGGGCTGTGCATCGGGCCGGGCGGCGGGCTGGTGCGCAAGTATCCGCATGTGCCTGGGATCGACTTTGCCGGCACAGTCGAGGCGTCCTCGGACGGCCGATACAAGCCCGGCGACAAGGTGGTGCTGACCGGCTGGCGCGTGGGCGAGGCCCATTGGGGCGGCTACAGCCAGAAGGCCAACGTGCGCGCCGACTGGCTGGTGCCGCTGCCCGACGGGCTGGACACCCGCCACGCGATGGCGGTGGGCACCGCGGGCTTCACCGCTATGCTGGCGGTGATGGCACTGGAGGACCACGGGCTGGAACCGGGCCACGGGCCGGTTCTGGTGACAGGTGCCGCGGGCGGCGTCGGGTCGGTGGCGACCGCAATATTGGCCAATCTGGGCTATGAGGTTGCCGGTGTGACCGGCCGCCCGGAAACCGCGGACTACCTCATGTCACTCGGTGCTACCCAGATCGTGGCGCGGGAGGAAATCAACGAGACAACCAAACGGCCGCTGGAAAGCGAAACCTGGTCAGGTTGTGTGGATGCCGTTGGCGGCGCCATGCTGGCGCGGGTGCTGGGTCAGATGAAATACGGCGCCTCGGTCGCTGCTGTCGGACTGGCGGGCGGCGCCGGGCTTCCGGCCACCGTCATCCCGTTCCTGCTGCGCGGTGTGAACCTCCTGGGCATCGATTCGGTGATGCAGCCCTATGACAACCGGGTCCGGGCCTGGCAGCGGATTGCCAAGGGCCTGCCGATGGACAAGCTGGACGCGATGATCCAGCCCGCCAATCTCAGCGATTTGCCGCAGCTGGGTGCGGATATCCTCAAGGGGCAGGTCAAGGGCCGCGTCGTGGTGGACGTCAACGCCTAAATCCCTATAATAGCTTACATCTACCGGATGAACGCGCGGCGATGTCCGCGCGTTTTTCATTCGCGCCGCGGCTCTTCCGCGGTCCCAGGGTGGGAGCGTTGCCGCGATTGTGCGGCCTGGATCGGTGCCTCGCCCGGCGTTCTCCATGCCCCTGTGCTGGAGGCGCACGACACTTGAAGCAAAGGAGGGAGACCGTGTTTTCAAAAATCATGGTGCCCGTCGATCTGGCCCACGCCGCCCGCCTGGACAAGGCGCTGCAAATGGCATCGGATCTCGCGCATCTTTATCAGGCCGAAGTGGTCTTCGTGGGTGTCACCACGTCCCAGCCCAGCTCTGTGGCGCATAATCCGCAGGAGTTCGCAGCCAAACTTGACAGTTTTGCAACGGAACAGGCGGACAAGCGCCGGATTACAGCTTCGGGCCATGCCGTTGTCAGCCACGACCCAGCGGTGGACCTGGAAGCAACACTGATTGAAGCCTGCAACAACATAGGGGCGGGGCTGATTGTGATGGCCAGCCATGTACCCAGTGTCAGGGACTACCTGTTCCACGCCCACGGCGGGCGGGTGGCTGAAAAGGCGCCGGTTTCGGTGCTGGTCGTGCGTGAGACCTGACCAGAGGCGCATCTGAAAACGCGAGCACCGGCTTGCAGAGGAGAAGTGTACTTGGAAGGAGGCCGCAATGGCTGACGAATCCACAAATCAGGGTATCCCCGCCCCGGAAGGCGAAGCGGATATCATCGACACAGATTATGAGATCGGCCAGGACAATATCGAAACACAGATCGGCCCGATCGGGGTCGACATTCACAACCCGGTGTTCCCGGTGTCCGGCTTTGTGATCGTGGCCTTCGTGTTCTACGCTCTGGCGCTGCCTGACCAGGCAGCAACATTCTTCAACTGGCTGCGTCCGGCAGTGACCAGCACCTTTGACTGGTTCTTCTTCGGCGCCGCGGATCTGTTTGTGCTGTTCTGCCTGTTTCTGATCGTTTCCCCCTGGGGCAAGGTGCGCCTGGGCGGCAATGAGGCAACTCCGGATTACAGCTACATCGGGTGGTTCGCGATGCTGTTCGCGGCGGGCATGGGCATCGGCCTGATGTTCTACGGCGTGAGCGAGCCGATGAGCCACTTCTCCTCGTCCTTCGGCGGCACCGCCGTGCCCGAGGGCGGAGGCGCCCGCACCGACTGGGCACCGCTGGGCGCGGCCGCGGGCGATCAGGCCGAAGCGGTGCGTCTGGGCATGGCGGCAACGATCTTCCACTGGGGGCTCCACCCTTGGGCGATCTATGCCATCGTCGCGCTGGCGCTGGCCTTGTTCACTTATAACAAGGGGCTGCCGCTCACCATCCGCTCCGCCTTCTACCCGATCTTCGGCGAGCGTGTCTGGGGCTGGGTCGGCCATATCATCGACATTTTGGCGGTCTATGCCACGCTGTTCGGCCTTGCGACTTCGCTGGGCTTTGGCGCCACCCAGGCCAATGCCGGCCTGCATGAGCTGTTCGGCGTGCCGACAGGCGCCACAACCGAGGTTATCCTGATTTCCGTCATTACCGTTATCGCGCTGATCTCGGTGATGCGCGGCTTGGATGGCGGCGTGAAGGTGCTGTCGGAAATCAATATGGGCCTGGCCTTCCTGCTGCTGATCTTCGTGCTGATTGCAGGCCCGACCGCAGTAATCCTGTCAGGTTTTGCCTCCAGCCTGATGGCCTACATCGAATACCTGCCTGCCCTGTCGAACCCGGTAGGGCGCGAGGATGTGAACTTCAGCCAGGGCTGGACCGCCTTCTACTGGGCGTGGTGGATCAGCTGGTCGCCGTTTGTGGGCATGTTCATCGCCCGCGTCAGCCGCGGCCGCACCGTGCGCGAGTTCGTGATCTGCGTGCTGCTGATCCCAAGCCTGGTCTGCGTGCTGTGGATGAGCGTGTTTGGCGGCACCGCCATTCATCAGGTGCTTTCTGACGGCTTCACCGGCGCGCAGGACGCGGCGCTTGAGCTCAAACTGTTCAAGATGCTGGGAGAGCTGCCGCTGGCCGGGATCACGTCCTTTGTTGGGATCGTGCTGGTGGTTGTGTTCTTCGTGACCTCATCGGACTCCGGCTCGCTGGTGATCGACACCATCACCGCGGGCGGCAAGGTCGACGCACCGGTTCCGCAACGGGTGTTCTGGTGCATCTTCGAAGGCGCCGTTGCCATCGTGCTGCTGCTCGGCGGCGGCCTGGGTGCACTGCAGGCGATGGTGATCTCCACCGGTCTGCCGTTCACCGTGGTGCTGCTGCTGATGTGCTGGGCCATCTTCCGCGGGCTGCTGACAGAGGCGCGCTGAGGTAATTTCCGCAAACGGAGAAACGCCCCGGCTATGAGGCCGGGGCGTTTTCCTTGTCAGCTGTTGTATTTGAAGAACCCAAGCGAGTTGCCATCCGGATCGGTGGCATAGAAGAACCGCCCGGGCGGGATTTCGATGGTCTCGGATATCACCTTGCCGCCGGCGTCGATGATGCGCTCCATCACGTCCTCCAGCTCACCCTCGGCGGTCAGATGCAGGGTCGGGCCGCGGCCATCGCCAGCGGGCTTGCCGGGATAGAGATGCAGGGCAACACCAGTCGCCTCATCGGCTGGCTTGAACATCGCAATCGGGTTCGGGCCTCTGTCGTCGATGCTCAGATCGGCACCGGTCACCTTGCTGTAAAAGGTGACTGCCGCGTCCAGGTCGCTGACGGGAAGTTCGCCCCAGACCAGGAAATCCTTTGGTGTGAAAGCCATGTCTTGTTCTCCTTGATGTGATGGAGGCAGACTGCCATGCGCTCCTGACAGTTTCCGGCATCAGGCTTGCCGCTTGACCGCACCGCTGCCGGTACGCTACCACCTTGGCGTCCTGCTTGGCCTTTTCCGCCTTGCAGGGCTGCCTGCGATCCCTCAATCCTTGTGCGGGAGCGCGGCTCGGCTGGAAGACCTGCCATGTTCGGGGTGATCCCTGGCATGTGCCGGTCGCCCCCTGAACCGCAGCGATTGAGGAGACACGCGATGAGCGTATTGGATATTGATTTCGTCCGGGCACAGTTCCCCGCCTTTGCAGAACCCAGCCTGGAAGGGCAGGCGTTCTTCGAGAACGCGGGCGGGTCCTACACCTGCCGCCATGTGATTGACCGGCTGACCCGCTTCTACACCCAGCGCAAGGTGCAACCGTATGCGCCCTATGAGGCCTCGCGCCTGGGCGGAGAGGAGATGGATGAGGCCCGCGCCCGCTTGGCCGCGCTGATGGGGGTTGCCACAGACGAGCTGAGCTTTGGCCCCTCGACCACCCAGAACACCTATGTACTGGCCCAGGCCTTCCGCAAGTTCATGAAACCGGGCGAGGCGATCGTCGTCACCAACCAGGACCATGAGGCCAACACCGGCCCCTGGCGGCGTCTGGCGGAGGAGGGGATCGAGATCCGCGAATGGCAGCTCGACCCGCAGACCGGCCACCTGGACGTGGCGCATCTGGAAACTCTTCTGGATGAAAAGGTCCGGCTGGTCTGCTTCCCGCATTGCTCCAACGTGGTGGGAGAGATCAACCCGGTGGCTGAGATCACCGCGATGGCCCATGCCGCAGGCGCCTTTGTCTGTGTCGATGGTGTCTCTTATGCACCGCACGGCCTGCCCAACGTGGATGAACTGGGCGCCGACATCTACTTGTTCTCCTCCTACAAGACCTACGGGCCGCATCAGGGCGTCATGGTGATCCGCCGGGCGCTGGGCGGGCTGCTGCCGAACCAGGCGCATTACTTCAACGCAGGCGACCTCTACAAACGCTTTACCCCGGCCGGGCCCGACCATGCCCAGGTGGCTGCCTCGGCCGGCATGGCGGACTACTTCGAGGCGCTGGCGGCCCACCACGGCCATTCAGGCACCGCCGCGGAAACCGGCGCCTTTGTCCATGACCTGATGCGCGCGCATGAGGTGAAGCTGCTGCAGCCGCTGCTGGACGCGGTGAAGGACCGCAATGATGTGCGCCTGCTGGGGCCGGCGCAGGCCGAGACCCGCGCGCCGACGGTTGCCCTGGCCCTGAACCGTGCTGCGGAACCGGTGGCGGCGCAGCTGGCAGAATTTGGCATCATGACCAGCGGCGGCGATTTCTATGCCGTCCGCGCGCTGGAGGCGATGGGCATTGATCCAGCCGAGGGCGTGCTGCGTATCAGCTTCACCCACTACACGTCCGAAGCGGAAGTCGCCAAGCTGATCGAGGCCTTGGACCGGGTGCTGTAACAAGAACCGCGCAAGGAAAAGACATGAGCAGTCAAGCCCCGGTTATCTGGTGGATCAGGCGGGACCTCCGCCTGGCTGACAATCCGGCGCTGACGGCTGCCGTGAACAGCGGCGCCCCTGTTCTGCCTGTCTGTATCCTGGATGATCAGGAGGAGACGCTGGGCGCGGCGCCCAAGTTCCGCCTCGGCCTGGGGCTGGAGCATTTTGCCAAGGTGCTGGAGAGTGCCGGGTCACGCCTGCTCCTGCGCCGCGGCAAAGCGCTGGAGGTGCTGCAGGATCTGATCGGAGAAACCGGGGCTGGGGCCGTGCATTGGTCCCGCCTCTATGACCCGCAGGCGATTGCCCGCGATACGGACGTCAAGACGCAGCTCAAGGAGCAGGGTGTCGAGGCCAGATCCCACGGCGGGCGGCTGCTGTTCGAACCCTGGACCATCGAGACCAAAACCGGCGGCATGTACAAGGTTTTCACGCCGTTCTGGAAGTCCGTGCGGGTACGGGACGTGGACAGCCTGCTGCCTGCGCCCGCAAGACTGCCCGCACCGGACACATGGCCCTCCAGCGAGGACCTGGAAGATTGGAACATGGGCGCCGCCATGCGCCGCGGCGCGGATGTGGTGGCCCGGTATTGCTGTGTGGGCGAGACGGCAGCGCAAGACCGGCTGGAGGAATTCCTGGAAGACAAGGTGGCCGCCTATAAGGACCGCCGCGATTTCCCGGGAGAGGACGCCACCTCCGGCCTGTCGGAAAACCTCGCTTGGGGTGAAATCAGCCCGCAACGGCTGTGGCACCGGGGGCGTGCCGCAATGGAACAGGCCAGTCAGGGCGGCGAGACTTTTCTGAAGGAGGTGGTGTGGCGCGAGTTCGCCTATCATCTGATGTACCACTCGCCGCACATCCTGACCGATAGCTGGCGCCAGGAATGGCAGGGTTTCCCCTGGGCGCAGGACATCACTCCGCAGGTGCAGGCCTGGCGGCGCGGGCAAACCGGATACGGCTTTGTCGATGCCGCAATGCGCGAGCTCTATGTGTCCGGCAAGATGCACAACCGGGCCCGGATGATCGTGGCAAGTTTTCTCACTAAGCATCTGATAACGCACTGGAAAACCGGGATGAACTGGTTTGCGGACACGCTGGTGGACTGGGACCCGGCCTCCAATGCGATGGGCTGGCAATGGGTGGCAGGCTCCGGCCCCGACGCGGCGCCGTTCTTCCGTGTTTTCAACCCGTCGGGCCAGCTGGAAAAGTTTGATCCATCAGGCGCCTACACACACCGCTGGATCGCCGAAGGCCAGGGCAGCCCGCCGCGGACTGCGCTTGACTTCTTCGATGCCGCACCGCGGTCGTGGAACCTCGCCCCAGACATGGCCCGGGCAGAGCCCATCATCAGCCTGCAGGCGGGCCGGGACCGTGCGCTCACGGCGTATCACGAAAGCCGTGAAACCGGCTAACGCACAGTTTTCTTGCCAGAAAGCCCTCTGCGGCCTAGCTTTTTCTTTGCAGCACGTCCGTATCTCGCATGGGGGAAGCGAATGAAGCTCACGTCCGTTGAAGGCCAGAAAAATCTGCCGCGCTATTTCCCGGCAGTGTTTGCCAAGGTGAAGGCCATGGAGGTCGGCCAGTTGGATATCCAGCTGCCGGACGGGCGCATTTTCACAGCCAAGGGGCGCAATCCGGGGCCTGCCGCCGATCTGATCATCCACCACCCCGATTGCTTTGCCCGGCTGATCCGGGAAGGCGACTTGGGCTTCTCCGATGCCTATCTGGAGGGATGGTGGAGCACTTCCGACCTGCAGGCTTTCATGGATCTGGTGCATATGGGCGCAAACACCGTCTATGACGGGTTCCCGGGCCAGGGGCTGGCACGGGCCTATGAGCGCTTCCGCTTCTGGCTGCACCGCAACCATCGCAAGCAGGCAAAGAAGAACATCGCCCATCACTATGACCTGGGCAACGATTTCTACCGGCTGTGGCTGGACGACACGATGACCTATTCCAGCGCTCTGTTCCGCAGCGGCCAGGACAGCCTGGAGGCGGCGCAGACCGCAAAGTATGCCTCTTTGGTGGACCAGATGGGGGTGCAGCCCGGCGATCATGTGCTGGAGGTCGGCTGCGGCTGGGGCGGCTTTGCCGAATACGCCGCCAAGGAGCGCGGGCTGAAAGTGACCGGCCTGACGATCAGTAAGGAGCAGTTAAGGTTTGCCCGCCAGCGCATTGAAAACGCGGGCCTCTCGGACCGGGTGGAGCTGCGCCTGCAGGACTACCGCGACTGCCGGGGCCAGTTCGACGGCATCGCCTCCATCGAGATGTTCGAGGCGGTGGGCGAGAAGTACTGGCCCGCCTACTTCGGTGCCATCCACGACCGGCTGAAACCCGGCGGCAAGGCGACGCTGCAGATCATCACCGTCGCCGACCGGCGCTGGGAGATTTACCGCAAGGGCATCGATTTCATTCAGAAGCACATCTTCCCGGGCGGTATGCTGCCGTCACCGGCTGTGCTGCGTGATCAGGTTGAAAAAGCGGGGCTAGGGGTGGTGAGGTCGATCGAATTCGGCGGCAGCTACGAACAAACACTCAAACGCTGGCACGAAACCTTCAACAACCGCTGGGAGCAGATCGCTGGCCTGGGGTTCGATGAGCGCTTTCACAAGATGTGGAACTTTTACCTCACTTCCTGTGCCGCTGCCTTTAAGACTGGAAATTGCGATGTGACGCAGATTACAGTTGCTCATCGCTGACTGATCTCGTGCCACGGAACCTGACCCCACATGCCCACCGGAGCCCGCCTGACTGCCGCATTGTCCTTGGCTTTACTGGCGTTTCTCGTGTCTTTCCTGGTGATGCCGCAGATGCCAGAGGGCACTGATTTCGGATATTTTGTGCATGTGAATGTGGTGCTGGGGCTGCTCTGCGGCTGGGTCTTCATGGGGCGGCGGGCAGGCGGCGGCCTGGTGCCCGCCATCAACAACGGCCTCACTGGCATGGCGGTGATGGTACTGTGGGCGCTGTTCATCCAGGGCACCTGGGAAATGTTTCGTCTTGCCATGAGGCACCGTTACGGCGGCCCGTTTGAAGCGCTGTCGCAGATCTTTGTCATTGCACTGGAATATTTCTTTGTTATCGCTGTGCCGTCGGTGCTGATACCGCTGGTGATCGGTGGTGTTCTTGCCGGGCTGGCAACTGAGAATGCTTCCCGCCGTTGGCGCTGAAAACATCTTTTAACAACAGGTTATCACTCGTGGCTGATCTCTTTTTCTTTGGCACGCTGCGCCATACCCCTTTGCTTGAACTGGTACTGGGCCGAAGCGGGGATGCGCTGAATGCGCTATCCGCCAAACTGCCCGGCCACGGTGTGTATCAGGTTGCGGGCCAGCCCTTTCCGGCAATCGAGGAACGCCAGGGGGCCACGGCGGAGGGGGTTCTGGTGCAGGACCTGTCGCCGGCCGACCTGGACGCCCTGAACTTCTACGAGGGCGGCTTTGGCTATGCTTTGAAACCTGTCACCGTGCAATTGGCGGACGGCGGTTCTGCCGGGGCTGAGGTCTACTTCCCGGAACCCGGCCTGTGGCAGACGGAGGAACCCTGGGACCTGGCGGCCTGGGTGGATGAATGGGGCGCGCTGTCCTTGCGCGCGGCAGAAGAGGTGATGGCCTATCACGGCCGGATGAGCGCGGAGGAGGTCGCCCGCAGTTTCCCCTCTATCCGCCGCCGCGCTGCCGCCTGGCTGGCCGGGCAGGCCCGGCCCGGAGACGGTGTGCATGATCTCTCCCGCGACGTGATCGTGCACAACCACAACCGCGCCTATCTGAATTTCTTCGCGATGGAGGAGATGGACCTGCAATTCCGCCGCTACGACGGCAGCATGAGCCCGGTGATGAACCGGGCTTGTTCCATGGCAGGCCATGCGGCGGTGGTGCTGCCGTACGATCCGGTGCGCGACCAGGTGCTGCTGGTGGAACAATTTCGCGCACCGCCGTTCATGATGGGCGACGCGCACCCCTGGATGTGGGAGCCGGTTGCCGGTGTGATCGACCCCGGTGAAACCGCCGAGGAAACCGCCCGCCGTGAAGCTGTCGAGGAGGCCGGCGTCACGGTCCTGCATCTGGAACCCGTGGCGCGGGGCTACCCGTCGAGCGGAGCGCTGGCGGAATTCATACATATTTTCATTGGCATAGCCGACCTTTCTGATGTGTCGGGCGGCGGCGGCGTGGCTGGCGAGGGCGAGGATATCCGCAGCCGCACCCTCAGCTACGAGGAAATGATGGAAGGCATCGATGCGCAAACCTATCAGGACATGCCGCTGGTAACGGCCGCGCTGTGGCTGTCACGGCACCGTGAGCGGCTGCGCGCAGAGCATTCCTGACCCGCTTCCCGCCTTGTGGTCGCCGGACCGCTTGGATACACCTTGGGGGAACGATCGAAAGGGATACTATGCGCATTGCACGCGATCTGGCTGATGCCGTCGGCCACACACCTCTTATCCGCCTGAACCGCGTCAGCGAAGAGACCGGCTGCGAGATCCTGGGCAAGGCGGAGTTCATGAACCCGGGCCAGTCGGTCAAGGACCGCGCGGCGCTCTACATCATCCGTGATGCCATCGCCCGCGGCGAGCTGAAGTCGGGCGGCACAATTGTTGAAGGCACCGCCGGCAACACCGGCATCGGCCTGGCGCTGGTCGGCGCCTCGATGGGTTTCAAGACGGTGATCGTGATCCCGGAAACCCAGTCCGAGGAAAAGAAGGACATGCTGCGCCTGGCGGGTGCCCAGCTGGTCCAGGTGCCTGCGGCGCCCTACAAGAACCCCAATAACTACGTGCGCTATTCCCAGCGCCTGGCCGAGAAACTGGCCAAGACCGAACCCAACGGCGCGATCTGGGCCAACCAGTTCGACAACGTGGCGAACCGCCAGGCCCATGTGGAAACCACCGGCCCGGAAATCTGGGAGCAGACCGGCGGCAAGGTGGACGGTTTCGTCAGCGCCGTCGGATCCGGCGGCACCCTGGCGGGCGTGGCCGAGGCGCTGCAGCCCAAGGGCGTGAAGATCGCATTGGCCGATCCGATGGGGGCGGCGCTTTATTCCTATTACACCACCGGCGAACTGGCGTCCGAGGGCAGCTCGATCACCGAGGGCATCGGCCAGGGCCGCATCACCAAAAACCTCGAAGGCTTCACCCCGGATTACAGCTATCAGATTTCTGATGCAGAAGCGGTGCCTTACGTCTTTAACCTCTTGCACAACGAGGGCCTGGTGCTGGGCGGCTCCACCGCGATCAACATTGCCGGCGCGGTGCGCCTGGCCAAGGACATGGGCCCGGGCAAGACCATTGTCACCGTGCTGTGCGATTACGGCACCCGCTACCAGTCCAAGCTGTTCAACCCGGACTTCCTGCGTGAAAAGAACCTGCCGGTGCCGGAGTGGATGACCCATACGCCGGCCTCGATCCCCGGTGTTTTTGAGGACGTATGACACCTTTTATAACCGCTTTGCGGAACCTGCTGCTGGGGCTGGTCCTTGTGACCGGCCTCGCAGCGCCTGCGCTGGCTCAGTTTTCTGCTGAAGCCCGCGCTTATTATCAGGACTGGCTCAAGACCGCAGACCGCGCGGAAGACGTGATCGACGCCAGCCGCGCTTCCAACGCCGCATTGGAAACCCTGCGCAAGGAGCTGACCAGCTACCGCCAGCGGTTCCTGGAGGCGCGAACGGAAAACGGCGACCGTATCAAGACACTAGAAGGCCAGATCAGCGCCCTGGGCAAGGCGCCGGAGGAGGGCGAAAGCGAACCCGAGGACATCGCCCGGCTGCGTGCCTCGCTGGAAGAGCAGCTGCGGGACCTGAAGGTGCCGCGCATCGTCTCGGAAGAGGCCTACAGCCGTGCAAACGGCCTGATTTCCGAAATCGACAAGATCATCCGGGAGCGCCGCACCCGCACCCTGCTGGAGCGCGGACCATCGCCGCTGAACCCGGAACATTGGCCCGGTACGCTGCGGACGCTGGGGCGGTCGGTCAGTTCCATCTGGAATGAAACCGCCGCCAGGATCGGCAGCGCGACTACCGCCGAGCGGGTGAGCAACAGCCTTCCTGCGCTTCTTCTGCTCCTGGGGTTCGCAGCGTTTCTGCTGTTGCGGGGGCGGCCTTGGGCCCATGCGGCGGGCGACTACCTGCGCCAGTTCGGCAGCAGCGGCCGCGGCGTCTGGGGCTTTGTCGTTTCCCTGCTCGAAGTCATCCTGCCCTTTATCGGCATTATCTGCCTGGCCGCCGCGGTGGAGCTGTCGGGCATACTGGGCAGCCGCGGTTCGCTTTTGCTGGACTATGTGCCGGGATGGGCGCTGGTGATCCTGTCGTTCCACTGGCTTGGCAACCAGCTGTTCTCCAACAGGCTCGACAACGATCTGGTGCCGGTACAGGAAGGGCGGCTGAATGAAACCCGGCTGATGGTCGATATCCTGGCGGTGATCCTGGTGATGCAGGACGCGCTGGTAAAGCTGGAAAACATCGAAACCATCCCGTCCTCCGTTCATGCTGTCGCCAGTTTCCCGCTGATCACCGCGGCGGCGCTGGTGATGCTGCGGCTGCACCGGATCGGCGCCAAACGGCGCCAGAAGCAGACCGCGGACGCCGAGGATGATGGCGCCATCGCCGCCGGGGCCAACCGTGTCTTAACACTTGTGCGGCGCGCCTCCTATCTCCTGGGCTTCATTTCGCCGCTGCTGGCTGCGCTCGGCTATGTCAACGCGGCGGAGGCGCTGATCTACCCGGCGGTTTCGACCCTTGCCCTGCTGGCTGCGCTGCTGGTTGTGCAGCGCTTCCTGGGCGACGTTTACGGCTGGCTGTCGGGCAAGGGCTCAGCCGCCCGCGACTCGCTGTTTGCGGTGATGATCGGCTTCCTGCTGGCGGCCCTTGCGCTGCCGCTCCTGGCACTGATCTGGGGCGCGCGGGTGGCGGATATGACCGAACTGTGGTCGCGCTTCCTCGGAGGCTTCCAGATCGGCGATACCCGGATTTCGCCAACCGCCTTCCTGACCTTTGCTGTGGTCTTTGCCGCAGGCTATGCGCTGACCCGGTTGGTGCAGGGGTCCTTGCGCAACTCGCTCCTGCCCAAGACCAAGATCGACCCGGGCGGCCAGAACGCCATCACCTCGGGTCTTGGGTATGTCGGCATCTTCCTGTCAGCGGTGATCGCCATTTCCATGGCGGGGCTCGACTTGTCCTCGCTCGCCATCGTGGCCGGTGCGCTGTCGGTCGGTATCGGCTTTGGCCTGCAGAACATCGTGTCGAACTTCGTCTCCGGTATCATCCTGCTGATCGAACGACCGGTCTCTAAGGGCGATTGGATCGAGGTCGGCGGGCTGATGGGCTATGTGCGGGACATTTCAGTGCGCTCGACCCGGATCGAGACCTTCGACCGCACCGACGTGATTGTTCCGAACTCCGACCTGATCAGCGGCACCGTCACCAACTACACGCGAGGCAACACCGTGGGCCGGGTGATCGTGCCGGTGGGCGTCGCCTATGGCACCGACCCGCGCAAGGTCGAAGCCATCCTGACCGAGATCGCCAAGGCGCATCCGATGGTGCTGCTGAACCCGGCGCCTTATGTGGTGTTCCAGGGCTTTGGCGCCGACAGCCTGGACTTTGAGATCCGGGCGATCCTGCGCGATGTGAACTGGGTGCTGTCGGTGAAATCCGACATGAACTATGAAATCGCCAAACGGTTCCAGGAGGAGGGAATCGAGATTCCCTTCATGCAGCGCGACATCTGGATCCGCAATCCGGAGGTGCTGACGCCGTCCAAGCCGTCCGCTGCGGCTCAGCCTGCCGCGGCCTCCGCTTCCGCTCCGCCTAAGCCGGATCTGGACGATCTGCAGCAAGACGCAGGAGATGATGCTGACTCCGATGGAGACGCTGATGCCGACAAGTGAACCGCTGTTCCGCAAAGACGCCTATGCGCGGATGACTGATGCCAAGGTGCTGGCCCATTCCGATCAGGGCGGGGTCGTTTTGGACCGGACCTTGTTCTATGCCACCGGCGGCGGCCAGCCCGGCGACAGCGGCCAGCTCCTGTGGGCGGGCGGCCAATGCTCCATCGCAACCACGGTCAAGGGCGAGGATGGCGCGATCATCCTGGTCCCGCATGAAGATGAGGTGCTGCCTGCCGTGGGCACCACAGTGACCCAGACGCTCGACTGGGACCGCCGCTATGGCCACATGCGCGTCCACACGGCGCTGCATCTCCTGTCCGTGGTGATTCCGCTGGAAGTGACCGGCGGCTCGATCGGCGCCGACAAGGGGCGGCTTGATTTCAACATGCCGGAGGCCCCGGAAGACAAGCAGGCGCTGCAGGACCAGCTTCAGGCGCTCATCGACCGCGACCTGGAGGTGACGGAGGACTGGATCACCGACGCCGAACTGGATGCCAACCCGCAGCTGGTGAAGACAATGTCTGTCTCGCCGCCGCGCGGGGCAGGGCAGGTGCGGCTGGTTCGGATCGGCACCGCAGACGAGCAGGTGGACCTGCAGCCCTGCGGTGGCACCCATGTGAAACGCACCGGTGAAATCGGCCGCATCCGCCTTGGAAAGGTTGAGAAAAAGGGCAAGCAGAACCGCCGCGTCTACCTGCATCTGGAGGCCTGAAAAAGTTTTGGGGGTAAGTGAAGTTTTTGCAGTTTCAGCCCTTGCAATTCCCCGGCTGATCCTTCAAAAGCCCCCTCAACGGAGAGGTGGCCGAGTGGTCGAAGGCGCACGCCTGGAAAGTGTGTAGGCGGGAAACCGTCTCCAGGGTTCGAATCCCTGTCTCTCCGCCACCCACAATCGTCTCATTTTTCCATGTCCATTTCCTGCCGAATTACGGCGTGCTTCCCGCCGGTTATGCGGCGTATCTGACCGCAGAGACGTACCGTTCTCCACGGTTTCCCAAGCTAAAACACAGGTGTCTCAGTTCGCCAGAAACGCGGGTCCGCTTTCAGGTGGTTTTCCCTGTTCAGGCCCGATTTACAGGGTGTTTTTAGCATTTGCAGCGATTTCGTCCGTCGCGCCGGCTGTTTATGCGCGCAATAACAGTGAGTTGGGGGCGATTTCCCTGGGTGGCGGAACAGGGAGCTTTCAGAGGAGAACAGGGAATGCCCGTGTGCGGAACAGGGAAGCCATCCGCGCGAGCAGGGAACAGGTCAGGAGCAGAAACCGAGGGCCCGTTCCTGAGCGTGCCATTCCAATGGCAAGGCGCTGCGCAGGAGACGCTTCAAGGTCAGATGCACTGGCTGGGAACCGTCTATGATTGCGGTCTGGATTTTCGGCGAGAGGCCTGCGAGTGCAATGATGCGGGCGGCGTAGCGTTCTGAAACGTTCACGTCGGTGGCGAGCCGTTTCAGAGGCGTGCCGGATCTCAGGGCGTCCGACCAGCGGTGGGCGTTGCGCAGCGCCCGGATCATCGCGGCGTCCGGCGCCGGGGCATAGCTGCCGGCAACGATCTTCATCCCAGCACCGCGGCGGCGGCAGGTGAACGGCCGGTTGATCTTCAGAATGCAGGGGTTCAGTTCGTCTGCAGGCAGGCTTGTGGCAAGGGCAATGGCACCGGCATCGAGGTCGATCGCAATGCGGCCGTTTCCAAGAACTCCGCCGGTGATCAGTGTTGCAGCACTGCGGACACCGCCAGCCCGTATCTGGCTGGTGAGCATGCTCACGGTTTCC
Organism: Leisingera sp. JC11; assembly: GCF_040704725.1. Lineage (NCBI taxonomy): Bacteria > Pseudomonadati > Pseudomonadota > Alphaproteobacteria > Rhodobacterales > Roseobacteraceae > Leisingera > Leisingera sp. JC11. The sequence goes on along the minus strand of NZ_JBFCVS010000002.1, from coordinate 40,585 downwards.
GATGCACCGGCGGACTGGAGAGCGTCATTGCTGCTGAGAACGGTGTGGCGGCCGGCATGTTCCGCGAAGTGATCGGCCACGAGGGACGCAACGGTGGCCTCGAAGGCCGGAGCAGGCAAGCGCCAGCCGGTCGGATCGGCACCGCCGGAGATCAGGCGGTTGGAGATATAGTAGCGCAGCCGTTTGCCGTTTTTCCGGGTGTGGGTGGGAGTGAGCAAGTCCCCGGTTTCTTCCCGGAACCTGCCTTTCAGCGGTGCAGCATCGGTGATCGGTGCGCCGGCCGCCGCGCCCCGCCGCCGCGCGCTGGCGGCTTGCAGCATATCCTGAACCTCGTCCCACAGGGCCTGGTCAATGATGGCTGGATGCTTGCCGGGAAAGCTCTTCTCTTTGTGCCGGATCAGCCCGAGATAGATTGGGTTGGTGAGGATCTTGTGGATCTGGCCCCGGCTCAGCCTGTTGCCACCCTGCTCCCTGCCGGTCGAGAAGACATGGAATTTCGAGCGCAGGCCGAGGGTCTCGGCCTCGCGGGTGACGGCATTGAGGCAACGATGGGCGGCATAAAGGCCGAACAACTGGCGGACGACGTCGGCCTCTGTCGTGTTCATGACCAGTTCCCGCCGCGCCGGGTCGGGATGCGGGTCATAGCCGAGTGGCGTGACACCGCCCATCCATAGCCCCTTCTTCTTCGACGCGGCGATCTTGTCACGGATCCGTTCTGCGGTGACCTCGCGCTCGAACTGGGCAAAAGACAGAAGCACGTTCAGGGTAAGTCTGCCCATGGATGAGGATGTGTTGAACGCCTGGGTGACCGAGACGAAGGAGCAGTCTTTCGCTTCAAGCCGCTCGACGAGTTTGGCGAAGTCGGCGAGCGAGCGGGTCAGACGGTCGATCTTGTAGACCACGACCATATCGACCCGGCTGGCATCAATGTCTGCGAGAAGCTGTTGCAAGCCAGGGCGATCGAGGGTTCCGCCGGAGATGCCGCCGTCATCGTAGCGGCCGGGCGACATTTTCCAGCCCTCGTGGCGCTGGCTGGCGATATAGGCGGCACAGGCCTCGTGCTGGGCGTCGAGCGAGTTGAAGTCCTGGTCAAGCCCTTCTTCTGAGGACTTGCGGGTGTAGATCGCGCAGCGGATCCGGGGCTTGCTCATGATCTTGCCTTTCCGGTCAGGCCGAAGAACCGCGGCCCCGACCAATGGGCACCGGTGATCTCCCGGGCGATCGCCGAAAGAGAGCGCCAGGTCCGGCCGTTCCAGAGGAGCCCGTTCTCTCTGACTTCGACCGCGTGAGTGACGCCGTTCCACTCGCGCAGCAGGCGGCTGCCCGGCTCGAGGGCGGCTGTCCTGGACCGTTGTCCTCGGCCGTCATCCTGCGTCAGCACCTTCCGGACCCGGGCAGGCAGACCACCGGAGCTGCGGGTCTGGATCTCGGTGGCCAGGAACCGGCGCAGGAAGGACTGGCTCAGCCCTTTCGGAACCGGCGTGCAGAATATCCCGGTCCAGGCCGCGATCAACGCGGCCCGGTCCATGGTCTCGAGATCTGCGATCCGGATCATTCGGCCGCCTCGGGTTCGGCAGTGATCCGATACAAGGACTGGCCGCCGTTCCCGGCGGCCGCCTGCCGCTCGACTGTATGACCGGCCTTCCGCAATCCGCTCAGGGCCGACCGGGTCGAATGAGGCTGCCAGCCGGTGGCCTTGCAGATCGCCTCGACGCTCGCACCTTGCGGGCGGGCAAGCATTGCGCGCACCTTCTCTGTCTTGGTCTGTTTCGGTTTGGGCATGGATCTTCTCCTCGATCTTACAGGCCGGCGGGATGCCAGCCCCGGTACCGAGGAGAGCCCGGCGATTGCGGGCGCAGGACCAGTGACGCTCTATTCGGGACAGCAGTCCAGCTCTTTCTGCAGCGTCTCATCGCGTACCAGGTTACCGATTCTTCGTCGATAACGATCTGTTTTAAATGTGTTTTTCCACATCATCTCTTGATACTTCGCGATGGCTCACGTATCTAAGGTGCGATCGCTGGCGACGGCGGTCACGACATACCCTGAAGTCTCGCGCCATTGGGCGTTAAACAAGTCGAGCATCTAGGGCAACGAGCTGGATCAGGAGATCCGGTGGTTGCTGGATGCTCCGCCACTCTCCCGATCTTTAACACAGCAGGCTGAAACGCCTTTAAAGTTAGGAGACCGAGATGGGTGAACAATCCAAAACCATCGTGAAAGCCAGGGTGCTTGATGACGGCGGGCTGAAGCCCGATGCGCCTGCGTCGCGCAAACCGCTCTGGATGGCCAACAAGGTAGTCCAGACGCCCGTTGCTGATCTGAAGCCTTACGCCAACAACAACCGGACACATACCGCCAAGAACATTGGCAAGCTGAAAGCCTCTGTCGCCCAGTTCGGCTTTGTCACTCCGATTCTCGTGGATGGTCAGGGTGTCATCATTGCGGGCCATGGCCGCCATGAGGCGGCAAAGTCGCTTGGCCTCAAAACGGTGCCTGCAGTGGTGGCCGACCATCTGTCCGAGGCCGAGTTGCGGGCGCTGCGCATTGCCGACAACAAGCTGGCGGAACTGTCGGAGTGGAACGAAGCGGCCCTGCAGATTGAGTTTGCTGAGCTGATGGACTTGAGCCTCGATGGCGCGCTGGAGTTCGGCCTCGACATCACCGGTTTCGAGGTGCCGGAGATCGACATCATCATTGACGGGGCAGGGGCGTCCGAGTCCGCCCCGCCGGAAACCGTCGTGTCCCCCGATCCGGCGAAGCTGCCTGTGACACAGTCCGGTGATCTCTGGATCCTCGGAGACCACCGCATTCTTTGTGGCAATTCCCTCGACGCAGACAGCTACACCCGAGTGCTGGGCGGCGAGGCCGCGCGCATGGTGTTCACCGATCCGCCCTACAATGTCCGGGTGCAGGGCCACGTGCGTTCCGGCAACGGCGGTGATCACCGCGAGTTCGCCATGGCCTCGGGCGAGATGTCGGATGCTGAATTCCGGGCCTTTCTGGATAAGACCCTGACGCATCTTGTGGCAAACCTGTCCATGGGCGGCATTGCCATGATCTGCATGGACTGGCGCCACATCGATGCGTTGATCGCGGTTGGTAAGGCCTGCGGGCTCGAGCTTAACAACCTCTGCGTCTGGAACAAGACCAATGGCGGGATGGGCAGCCTCTACCGCTCCAAGCACGAATTGATCTGCATCTTCAAGAAGCCCGGTGCGGCGCACATCAACAATGTCGAGCTGGGCAAGCACGGCCGCAACCGCACCAATGTCTGGGACTATGCCGGTGTGAACAGCTTCGGTAAAACCCGTGATGCGGATCTCGCGGATCACCCGACCGTCAAGCCGACGGCTCTGGTGGCAGACGCCATCATGGACATCACTCACCGCGGCGATACCGTGCTTGATGCCTTTGGCGGCTCCGGGGCCACCTTGCTGGCCGCCGAGAAAACCGGCCGCAAGGCGCGTCTGATCGAATTGGACCCCCTTTATGTCGATGTTTCCATCCGCCGCTGGCAAGAGATGACCGGCCTGAAGGCGGTGCATGCGGCTTCCGAAGAAGCCTTCGACAAGCGAGCGGCGGCCTTGGCCGCTGCCGAGGAGAAGGAGGCGGAGCATGTCTGATTTGGAGAGCGAATACGAGGTCGGCTACGGCAAACCGCCGAAACGCACGCAGTTCAAAAAGGGCCAGTCGGGCAATCCGAAAGGGCGCCCCAAGGGAGCCAAGGGCTTCAACGCCAGCTTGAAACGGGAAATGGAAAGAGAGGTGACCATCCGGGAGGGCGGTCGCGAAGTGAAGGTCTCCAAGGCGGAGGCGGCCGCTAAGCGCTTTCTCGCCAAAGCCCTGAATGGCGACATGGGAGCGTTGAAAACACTGATGCAGTTCGATGCGGACCTGCAGGCAAAGGTGGAGAAGGAGGCGGATCAGGCCGCGCAGGTCACTGCCCCTGACCAGACCGACGAGGATGTGCTGGCGCATTTTGCTATGCAAATCCGCGAAGGCGGTTTTGATCCCGGTGGCGAGAGCGAACCGGGCCACGTCGGTGACGAGGAGGTAGATCCATGACCCTGCACGATCCTCAACTGGCGCTGCGGACGACTTCTGCCCTCTATCGCACCAACTTCTTTGCGTTTGTCTGGAAAACCTTTGGCACCCTGCATCCGGGTAAGGAGTGTACATTTGTGCCCGCCTGGCATGTCGAAGCGATGTGTCACGAGCTGGACAATATCCGTTCCGGCGAGAACACGCGCCTGATCATCAACGTGCCGCCCCGCCATCTCAAGTCGGTCACGGTGGCGGTGGCGTTTGTGGCCTATCTGTTGGGTCATTACCCGAACGCCAAGATCATCGTGGCCAGCTATGGCCTGGACCTCGCCCGCTTGCATTCCGAGGCAACCCGCAAGGTGATGACCTCCGCCTGGTACCAGAGACTGTTTCCCCGAACGCGTCTGGCAAAGAAAGGCAACACCCAGGACGAGATTAAGACCACCGAAGGGGGCGGCCGCAAGGCCGTTTCCATCGGTGGTGCCGTGACCGGGCATGGGGCTGACTACATCATCATCGATGACCTGATGAAGGCGGCGGACGCCAACTCCGAGGCCGAGTTGACACGGGCGCAGGAGTTTATCGAAGGTTCCCTCTTGTCCCGGTTTGACAACCCGTCCGAGGGCCGGGTGGTGATGATTGCCCAGCGTTTGCATGAGGTGGATCCTGCAGGCTACCTGCTCGACAAGGGCACCTATCGCCATCTGAACCTGCCTGCCATCGCCGAGGAGGAAGCCCGGATCCCAATCGGCCAGGGACGGGTTCATAACCGCCGGACAGGCGATGTCCTGTTTCCAGAGAATGTTGACCGGGAAACCCTGGACCGGATGCGCAAGGAGATGGGTGCGGCCACGTTCAACTGCCAGTACCAGCAGAACCCGATTGCCCCGGATGGGTCAGTATTACGTTGGGAATGGTTCGGTACCTATGATGAGGTATTGCCGCGCACCTCCTACCAGATGATCGTTCAGAGCTGGGACACCGGTATGTCGGCCGATCCGCGGTCTGACTTCTCGGTGTGCACCACCTGGGGTTTTTACGGCAACAAATGGCACTTGTTGGATGTCTACCGCGGCCAGCTCGACTTTCCTGATCTCGAAGCAAAGGCCAAGGGCCTTGTCCAGAAGTGGGATCCGGAACGTGTCCTGATCGAAGATGCCGCAAGTGGCAAACCCCTCCTGCAGACACTGAACAATGACGACCGCGGCCGCTACCGGTCCATCAAGCCGGACAAGGACAAGGAAATCCGCTTCAACGCCGCTTGCTCTCCGGTCGAGGCCCGCAAGGTTCTTCTGCCTCGCGAGGCCTCCTGGCTCCCGGCTTTCAAGCGCGAGTTGCAGGGCTTTCCACGTGGCCGCAACGACGACCAGGTCGACAGCTTCAGCCAATTCTTGAACTGGTCGACCGGCAATGGCTTCTATCGAACTTTGGGACGGGAGCACCCGATCAACCAGGAACGCCGGGAACGGAGCCGGGTTCGGCAGAGGCGGCGGTAGGGGGTATGCATCAGGCTCATAACCTGAAGGTCGCAGGTTCAAATCCTGCTCCCGCAACCAAAAAATAAACGTAATATCAGTATGTTACGCCTCGCTCTTGCGAGGCTTTTTGCGTTTCTACCACCGGCACTGGAAGCACTGTGGAAGCAGCAGGACGTAAAACGCGCTGTGGCGGATGGGCAACTGAGCACATTCTGTCAGACTGCAAAGAGAGGGTGGTTGAACGCGACAAATTGATCGTCACACGGTAGGGCGGATTGAAATTAGCCCAAGCCCCACTGCCACTGCCTAGAAACTGAAACATCCCTACCTCTTTGAGAGATTTTCCCAGGGCGCATGTTAGCCTATCGGTTGTACTTTCCAAGTCGTGAATACTGCAGTCTGCCGTTCGGGTTTTTCTTCTTACAGTAGGTCACCCTGCCGTTTCCTCATGCAGGGCGAGCAACCCGTGGTTAACCAGTGTCATTTGTTGGGTTCAGCGGGTTGCTCATCTCCCTACTTGGACTGCTCCGTTTATTGAGCTAATGCCTCCGCATCCCAAACTTTCCAGGGCGGGACAGAGCGGCCCGCAGCGCCCACCCCATCTGAGCGCACATCTCGCGGGCCGCTCGCTCCTTAAATGGATTTTGCTTCGAGCTTAGCGATGCGCGAAATGCAGTCTTGAAGTTTTGGGCTCTTCCAATGCATGGCAGAGGAGCTGTCCCAAGAGTTTTCGGCCTGCTGGCACCATCGCTCGACATAGAGACAGATCTCCAGAGCCTCGCTGTGGTGCTGTCAAAGTAATCCGGCTTGAGGAGGGGATGGCGGTTTTGTAGCGTCAGCCCATGACAAAACGATCGCTATTTCGCTACTTCAAAACCAGCCCAGAGATCATCCGCCTGGCGGTGATGTTGTAAATCCGGTTTCCGCTTTCGTTGCGGAACGTCGAGGATCTTCTCAACGAGCGCGGCATCGATGTTAGCCACGAAACCGTTCGATTTTGGTGGCATCGGTTCGGCGCAACGTTTGCGTCTGAAATCCGAAAACGGCGCGTGGCGGGGATGAAGTCGAGCCAGTGGCGCTGGCATCTCGACGAGATGTTCGTGAAGATCAACGGGGAACGTCACTATCTGTGGCGGGCCATTGATCACGAAGGTGAGGTCTTGGAGAGCTTTGTCACCAAGACCAGAGACAAGAAGGCGGCTTTGAAATTCTTAAGGAAAGCAATGAGGAAGCACGGTCGTCCCGAAGTAATCGTGACGGACCGGCTCAGATCCTACGGCGCCGCGCTAAAGGAAATCGGTGCTGGCCATCGTCAGGAAACTGGCCGCTGGTTGAACAACCGCGCTGAGAATTCGCACCTTCCTTTCCGACGACGAGAACGGGCGATGCTTCGTTTCCGGAGGATGCGAAGTTTGCAAAAATTCGCCGCCGTCCACGCCTCGATCTACAACCATTTCAATTCGGAGCGCAGCCTCACTTCCCGGGCCAACTTTAAGCAAAATCGCGCCGCTGCTCTCGCTGAGTGGCGCGGTCTCTGCGCCGAATAAGGGGCAGCCATCCTGCCCTTGGTGAGACGGGTTCGCATTTGTCTGCCGGCACCGGCCGCGGCGCTTGCCCGCTCCAACAGCCGCGCCTCTACGGCGCAATGTTCTGGTTGTTGCGGAACAGGTTGTCCGGGTCGTAGCGGCGTTTGATCTCCAGCAGGCGTTCGTAGTTGCAGCCTAAGTTTTCCCGCACGCGGTCGCTGTCGTCATTGTCCATGAAGTTGATGTATCCGCCCGGTTCCGAGTATTGCGCCACCTCGTCGGAGTAATCGCGCACCCACTTCTTATGTGCCGCGTCGTGCGCCGGATCCTCCGACGCTGCCAGAATAACCATCGAGAAGTTCGCATCCCGGTGTCCGAAAGCCGTAGCGCCGGCATCGACCTCCTGGCAGGCCCCGTTGATCGGATAGAGATGCATCGTCGAGCTGACGGTCGGCGCATTCGGGCCGTGCTGAACGTGGGCGGCAATCGCCTCGTCGGTCAGTTCCTTCACGAAATTCCCCTTCCAGTATTGCCGGATGCCCAGCGGGAACAGCCCGTCAAAGGCCGCGTTGATGGCGGGGTAAGGAACGGGTCCGACCATCTCGGCCTTTACCTCAGCGACATCGTGGAAAGCCTTGAACTGCCGCTCGCCCTGGGCGGGGTCACCGGACCAACAGGCAACGATAGCGCAGAACATATCTCCGTGCCGGTCTTCGGGGATGAAGGGCAACGGCGGCGCGATCTGAAAGGCCGGGAAGGCGCCCATCTCGCGGGGGGCGTCCTTGATGTAGTCGCGGTAGAATTTGAAGATCGTTTCGGTTTCTTCGATCTCGTAGAACATCGGGCCCCAGTAAACCGTATCCACTGGCTGAAGCTGATACTCGAACGAGGTGACGACACCGAAGTTCCCGCCGCCCCCTCGGATCGCCCAGAAAACATCGGCATTCTCGCTTTCGTTCGCAATGAGCATGTTGCCATCGGCGGTCACGATATCTGCTGAAATCAGGTTGTCGAGCGACAGACCGTGCCCGCGTGACAGATAGCCGATGCCACCGCCAAGCGTCAGCCCGGCGATCCCGGTGGTGGAGATCACACCGCCAGTGGTCGCGAGGCCGAAGGCATGTGTAGCCGTATTGAAATCGCCCCAGGTCGTGCCGCCCTCAGCCCTGGCGGTCCTGGCGTTAGGGTCGACGCGAACACCGCGCATCTTCGACAGATCCAAAACGACTCCGCCATCATTTGTGCCGAAACCGGGTCCGCTATGGCCACCGCCGCGAACCGACAGGGCGTGACCGTTGTCGCGGGCGAAATTGACGGTCGTCATAACGTCGCCGGCATTCATCGCCCGCACGATAACGGCGGGCCTCTTGTCGATCATACCGTTGTGAACCTTGCGCGCCTCTTCATAGTCGGCGTCGCTTTCGACGATCACGTCTCCGCGGATCAGGTCACCGAGTTCGCTTGGAGTTTTCGCAGACATAGTTCCCTCCCTGAATGACCTGCGTTTTGGGTTCGCAGGCTAGTTTCGGAGGCGACCAGCGGCATCACAGGCTAAGAAAATGAGCAGCAGGCAGCCAAAGCACCGGTCGGCTCAAGATTCTCTGATCAGCTTGAATGATAGCACAGGCGTGGCAAATGACGAATTACGCCCGTTCACTGAAAGCCATTGACGCTCTTCATTGGGGCCTGTGCCTTCAGATGGTCCGAGGCCGCGGGAGCTCGAAGCAGCCGGCACTGGGAAAGGACGCGCGCGAGTGTGAATGGTGCCGTGGCATCACGGCCAGCAAGATCCGCAGGGGGAAACATCCTGGCCCCGGCCGCACAGGTGACGCCGGCCTCACCCGACTTTTGCCCTAGCAATAGGCCATGCAGTCGTCAGGCAAATATTCCCGGATCGATCCGGTCCACGGGGGTTATCACATCGGCAGGAATGTTCAGGCGCTCCGCCGCCCTTCGCAGGCTTTCCTCGTCGGGGGCTTCGTACAGGCAGTATGTCTTGCGCTTATCTGCGCTGAGGAATGAAAAAATCCACTCGATACCGATTTCATCGTTTATCTCTTTTATGTGAATTCTGTCATCGTCGCTGACATTCAGCTGTTCGGCAAAATTTCTTTCGATAATGTACCTTGGCATAAGCTCCCCCTAAGCACTTTTTAGACTTTAACTGGTTAATCCTTCGAGCTTTGACTTGAGGGAAACCATACTCAAGTTCTGTGCCGTTGCCAACGCTTCCGCTTCCAGTTGAAACGCCAGCTCGGCACTGCTTGGGCCGCCCTTGCGCCTCAGTGCGGATGCATAAGCGGCCTTGCTGTGCGCAATCCACGGCGGAGATTTCATGCGCCTATCGATATCAATGGACTTTTGGAACATCTTCTCGGCCTTGTCCCAATCCCTCAGCAATGCTGCCAGACTGCCAAGGCGCCGTGCGGCCGCACCTGCGCAAACCGTGGTTGCTCCGGCGGTAATCGTCAGGTCCTCGTAAGGCGCGAGCAAGTTGTAGAGTGACCGGGCGTGCTCCAGGTGCTCAACCGCGACGCAGATTTCGGCAAGGTAGGACAATGTCGTTGTGTACATTGCGTCCGGCGGGAGATCGAAACCGTTTTCCGCGACTTCATTCAGGATACGCTCGGCCGCTTCCTTGTATCCCAACTCTGCAGCAATAAGGCCGAACCCCGGTTTCCAGGCCACGTCTTCGGGGCTTTCGGTCATCAGCCCCTTGATCACGGGGGCGACCTCATGCAGACGGTTTTGCTCGCGCCGGATCGTGAACATCTGAACGCCAAAGACACCCTCCACATGCCGCCCATGGGTCTTTCGGCCGACTTTCACCGCTTCGGTGGCATGCTGTTCAGCCTGTTCGAATTCCCCATCCATAATCGCGACCATGGCGCGCGCGTGTTTCTGGACCCAATACAGTTGCAGATGGTTGTCTTTCTTTGAAATCTCGGTCAGCAGGTCGAGAGAGTGATCCATCAATTGACGGTCTGCCATTTCAGCCCCGACAAACAAGCTGAGCGTCCGGTCCCGCCCCTGATCAATGCTGCCAAGCTTCTCTGCGACCCGGTGCATCGCATCCAGGTTTTCACGCCAATTGCGCGCCTCGCTTTCTTTTCTGGCGACAAATGGGGCTCCGAAATGCATCATCATGACGGAAAACTGAGATTTGTAGTCACCCAGTTTGGCGGCCAGTTCCATTGCCTGCCGGCCGTACCGTGAGCCTTCAGCAAACTGGCCGACGAACATGTGCGCGCGTGCAAGCTGGCTCATCAATCTGCACCGGCGAACTTCGTCTTTTTGCGGCAGATCCTTCAGCGCTTCACGGCAAAGCTCGATTGCCACGCCGTGCCGCTCGCCCGACATCATGCAAGAGTCCGCAAAGTGATGTGCTGCATCGGCAGCGAGTTCCACATTGCAGATACCCCGGGCTGCGTCGGAGGCTTCTTTCAGGATCGCGATCCCCTTTGGCAACTGGCCCAGGCTATCGTGGCTTCGTCCCACCAGGATCTTGCCCTTGATCTTCTCAATGCCGGTCTCGGATCCAAGTTTTTCTGCGGCTTTAAGCGTTTCCCCGGCGTTGGCCATTGCCTCCTGGCTTGCTGATCGGGCCAGCGCCATTTCAGTCGCAGACTGCCATTTCTCGAACGCTGCCCGCCAGTCTTCAGCTTCTGACAGGTGACGGGCGGCCAGCTCAGGCCGGCGTTCAATCTCCGCAGACCGCAATTGCATCAGGGCACGCGCCACGTCCGCATGCTGTTGTCTGCGGGTAGAGCCCAGCATGGACTGGTAGGCCGTATCGCGAATGAGAGCATGGCGGAAGACAAAGTGCCCGCGGTTATGCCCGCTTTCAAAAATCAACCCTGTTCGGGACAACTCTTCCAAATGAGCCTGAAGGTCGGCATTGGCAATGCCCATTGCCGCACAAAGTACATTCGGCTCGAATTCACGGCCGATGACAGAAGCAGTCAGCGCGACCTGTTTGGCGTCAGCCGAAACCGCGTCAAGGCGCGCCATCAACGTCCCCTTCAACGAAGACGGTATATGGACTTGCCCTTGCTCACCGGCCTCAACAATCGCCCGCGTAAGCTCCTCCACGAACAAAGGAATACCGTCCGTCTTCTCAATGATCGTGGCGATCAGCCCGCCGTCGGGCGTCTTCCCGGTGATATTGCGAACCAGGTTTGAAACATGGGTGGAATCAAAGCGGCGCAGCTGCAGAGTTTGAACATGCGCATCGCCATCGTCGCGTGCCAGTTCCCAGCCGGGTCTGTGGGTGATCAAGACCATCAAGGGCAGATCGGCGCAAATAGCTTTGAAGCGGTCCAAAAGCGCTTGCGTGGAAGGGTCGATCCAATGCGCGTCCTCGACACACAGAATGACCGGGCGCACACTTGACCGCACCTGCACAGTGTGGATCAAAGTTTGAATCGTGATGTCGCGCTGCTCCTGCGGCGACATGTCGAGCACCTTCCGGGCGAGGGCGCTTCGTGGCGCAACCAGCGCTGCAAAAACTGGCAGAACCTGTTCCCAATCCAGCCCTTTGCGGCCTTCCAGCATCTTCCTCACGTGTTCCAGGATTTGGTCATCATCAAAGCCGGGCTCTACGCCCGCGTCCTGAGAAATTCTGTGGGTGACCGGATGGAACGGGCTGCTGGAAAGATACGGGGAGCAGTTCAGTCTTATGACGTCGGCTTGGCCTGATGCGGTTGTTTCGGCGAGAAATTCTTCGGTTAGCCGCGACTTTCCGATTCCCGCCTCACCGGCCAGCAGAACAACCTCTCCATGGCCTTGCTGAGCTCTTTGCCATGAGTGCAGCAGGATCCCCTTTTCGAAATCCCGGCCAATCATGGCACTACCGCTGCCGTCTCCATGAGACGCACGAAACCGGCTTTCGGCACTGCGTTCGGATACCGCCTGAAGCAAGGTTCGCGGGTCTTCGAATCCTTTCAAGCTGACTCTTCCAAGAGGTGCAAACTCAAATATCCGATGCAAAGCTGCTTCGGTTTCTTCAGCTGTCAAAACAACCGTGCCGGGCTTGGCGTGCTCTTGGATCCGGGCCGCAAGATTGACGATCGGGCCAGTCATGGCCCCCTCTTCGTAGGTGTTTTTACCAATCGTGTCACCGACCACAACGTCACCACTCGCGATGCCCAACCTTGCCGATAGACGCTCACCGTCAGAGGTTTTAAGTTCCTTGACACGCCGGATAGATTCAAGGCCGGCTTTTACAGCTCGGATCGCGTGATCCTCATATGCGGTCGGCCAGCCGAAAAATACGAGGAGGCCATCGCCAAGGTACTTCGCAACGTATCCACCATACCTGCTCACGGCCCCTGCGACGGCATCCTGGTAATCTTGCAGAAGCCCCCGCATATCTTCAGGATCAAGTCGATTGGTCAGTTCTGTTGAGCCGACCAGATCAGCGAACAAAACTGTTAAGTGGCGCCGCTCAGCAATTCCCGCCGGGACAGTTCTTCTTGTTGCTGGCAGCTCACTTTGCGGAACTTCGGTGGCAGGCCCTCGACCGTTTTCATCGGTCGGCTGACCCGTCGTCTGGACGGATCGAGAGAAAGGCTGTTCTCTGGCCAGCTTCTGCACGGCTGTCAGAATTATTCTGCGATGGCCAAGGCTGACCCCAAGCTCTTGGAGGTCGTCATTGGTCAATAACGGCAGGACACGCGCATCGATATCATTATCAGCGAAAGCATCAGCGTACTGACCGAGCCCGAGATCGTTCAACCATTTGTCTATCTCGATTGTCATGAATGGATCATGCGGAGATACCGGAAGCTAATCAAGGAAACACTAGGCTCAGGACCCATTGATTTCCTTCTGTCAGCGTGATTCAGGGTTCGAAAAACGAGCGGTGAGCATGTCTGATCTCTTCTGGCTTACGGACGCGCAGATGGCGCGCTTAGAGCCCTATTTCCCGAAATCCCACGGCAAGCCGCGTGTCGATGACCGCCGCGTGTTGAGTGGGATTATCTTCATCAATCGTAATGGGTTGCGATGGCGCGACGCTCCTGCTGAATACGGCCCCCACAAGACGTTGTATAATCGGTGGAAGCGGTGGAGCGACAAAGGCATCTTCGCACAGATGATGGCTGGATTGGCTGCCGGGCATGGCGAAGAGAAGACCGTGATGATCGACGCGACCTACCTCAAGGCGCACCGGACAGCGACCAGCATGGGCGTGAAAAAGGGGGGCGCGGTCGCCTGATTGGCCGGACTAAGGGTGGCATGAACACGAAGCTGCACGCGATCTGCGACAGCCATGGCCGACCACTCAGCTTGTTCGTCACTGCCGGGCAGGTCAGCGACTACATAGGCGCGCGGGCTCTGCTCAGCACCCTTCCGGATGTCGAGTGGCTTCTCGGGGACCGCGGCTACGACGCTGACTGGTTCAGAGAGGCGTTGAAAGACAAAGGGATACGCGCCTGTATCCCTGGCCGGAAGCAGCGCAAGATAACCGTGCGATACGACAAGCGGCGCTACAAACGCCGAAACCGCATCGAGATCATGTTTGGCAGGCTGAAGGATTGGCGACGTGTCGCCACTCGATACGACAGGTGCCCAAAGGTCTTCCTCTCAGCCGTAGCTCTCGCCGCTCTTGTCATCTACTGGTTATGAGATGCTGTAACGGGGCCTGCGTTCCACACTGCCCGTTACCGCTTGCATGCTGACAGGTCAGCTGCCGACGCTCCCGTATAGGATCCACATGGAGGACTACGGGATGAGACTGTTTGTCGGACTGGACGTGTCATTGGCCAAGACCGCAATCTGCGTGATCAGCGAGCATGGCAAGATCATCAAAGAGGCAGAAGCTGAGAGCGAACCCGAGGTTCTGACGCGCTGGCTGGACGATCTGGACGGCAGCATTGCTGCGATTGGCCTGGAGGCTGGGCCACTGTCGCAATGGCTGCACCGAGGGCTTACCGACGCTGGCCTCGACGCTGTGCTCATGGAAACGCGCCAGGTGAAAGGCGCGCTGACGGCCATGCCGATCAAGACGGACCGCCGGGATGCCGAGGGGATTGCGCGCCTGCTTCACCTCGGCTGGTTTCGTCCGGTCCACTGCAAATCAGTTTCGGCACAGGAGGTCCGCGCTGTTCTCGGCGCCCGGAAAGCCATTCAACATGGCATGATCGCCTTGGAAATGTCGTTGCGCGGGCTGCTGAGGAACTTTGGCCTTAAGGTCGGCGCAATTTCTCGCGGCAGGTTTGAAAGCCGCGTTCGGGAACTGGCAGACGGCAACCCCATGCTGGAAACCGCGGCAGGGCCGATGCTGCGCGCCAGAGCGTCCCTGCGCAGGGAGCTCGCCACCCTCGAAAAGCAAGTTCGCCAGCTCGCCCAGGATGATCCTGTCTGCCACCGCCTGATGACGATGCCTGGGATTGGGGCTGTCGTGGCGCTCACCTTCTGCTCCGCAGTGGACGATCCGGCGCGCTTCTCCTCTTCGAAGAGAGTTGGTCCATGGGCCGGTCTGACTCCTTCGCGCAACCAATCCGGCGAACGTGATGTATCGGGCGGCATCACCAAGGCGGGGGATGCCAATCTCAGGCGAGCGCTGTGCCAGGCCGCAACGGTCATGATGAACAGGGGCAGATCGACATGGCTGAGAACATGGGGAGCCCAGCTCGCACAACGCCGTGGACGCAAGTGCGCGATGGTTGCCTTGGCTCGCCGTATTGCGGTGATACTCCATCGGATCTGGGTCGATGGCACAGAATTCCAGCCGGATACCGCGCCGAACATGGCCTGACCGAATGCTCCTCCACTCTCTGCCTGCTTGATCGCAGGCCTTCGAGGTCCCGCAGGGACGTGGTTCCGATGATGCCGTGGTCTGGACTGTCGCTGACACATGTTAAGCACGCCAATGAGATGGGTACATCGGAATTGCATCGAACCAGCATCATGTTGGCAGCCAGCGCGCTGACCACGGACCGAAGCATGTACCCGAAAGACCTCAACCGAAAGCCGCAGCAAAAAGCAGGAAGGGCTAGAATAGAACCGACGGAACCGCTTTGGCGGATCAATTTGCCTGCCTAAAACCGCTTGACTGGGACGGCCTCGTTACCGAAGTCCAGACCCTAGGCAGATGGTTCTGCCCCTGAAAACTGTACCGGTTTGTTTGAGAAATTTCCGGCTAAGATAGGCCATTCGGGTAAGAACCAGCCAAGTGTTTCGCGGTGTCGGGTTTTGCCAGGTCAATATGTGCGGATATTGAACTCTGATGATGTAACCGCCCCCAACGGCATCGATGTGCCAAGGTGAAATCGAAGAAACCAGTTTGGGGGCGCCGATCTAGTTGGTACATCTACTCAACGTTAACTGAAAACAGCTGAACATCACGCGTTATGCCCTTTACGTGAACCTGTTCAAAGGCAGTGCATTCAAACCGACCTTTCACAAGTGCGTGCGTTTCGCCCGTTATTGTCACCTCGTCCGGCTTACCAAATTTCTCGACAAAGGCAGTTATATTCACATCAAGACCGACGATTGTGTAGGCCATACGCTCCTTGGAACCGAAGTTCCCGACATTGCACGTGCCGGAGTGGATGCCCATGCGCATGTGTAATGGCTGCGGATGCCCCATGTTCCGCCACTTTTTCCGCAGACTACTCATTCGCTGCTGCATCTCGATTGCCATCAGCACACAGGAAACCGCGTCCTGACGCACGCCTTTGCTTATTGGATCGCCGAAGAACATAATGACTGCGTCGCCCACATACTTGTCCAGTGTCGCGCCGTAGCGCTGCCCAATGGCAGACATTTCTGAAAAAAAATCGTTGAGGATGAAGGTAAGTTCATCCGGATGCATTTCATTGGATAATCGAGTGAAATCGACGATGTCTCCAAAGAAAATCGTTAGCGGTTTTCGCCTCGCGCCAATTGAGCGCCGGTTGTGCCCAGACATAACGGCATCCCAAACCTGGCGGGGTAGATACCTTGCCAGCGTCTTTGAAACCAGTTCCAGTTTTCTGTTTTTCGCCCTCAGAGAGCCCGCCAGCCGCTCCAGTTCATGTTTGCCGAGCAGGCGCATCCGGTCGACTACGGACGCAACGGCAGTCAAGCTGAGCAGAAAAAACAGCAGGACTCTTGGCAGCCAGAGATCAGAGGCGGTGGGCCATCCTGGCGGAGCCATGATGACTACTTCCCATTGCTGGTCCGCTACCTGAATCATTTCAGACACGAATGATGTGGATACTTTGTCGGTAGAAACGGGAGGAGACTCGTGAGAGGGCTGATGCGCAAATATGAGTTGTTTGCCTTTGCCTGCTAAATTTGCGTAGACATAGATCCCCCCGAACTCAGAGCTCTCCATCCACGGGTGGATGGCGGCGCCGATCAGTTTGGGGATCTGCAGAACCGCAAGAACAAATCCTTCAAGGCGGTCTTCTGACCATTCTGATACCCAGGGGTACCGGCTATGCCGAACAACGGGTGCTGCAACCAGAACCCCATACTCATTGCTTGAGCTTTGCACGAGAATGATAGGTTCGGAAACCGCCATCTGGCCAGCTTGCCGGGCACGCGCTAAAGCGAGCGACCTTGTTTCTTCCGACATCACATCAAAGCCAAGTGCAGCTTCATTACCCCTAAGAGGCTCTACGTAGTAGACAGGAAAGTACTCTGAGCGGGAGGCCGCGGGCACCATTTTTCCATCCCCTCTTTTCTCGGTTATTTGAAAATTAGGTTGGCCGTCCTGGCGGCCTGCCAGCTCAAATATACTGCGTTCTTTGTCTTCTACCCTCGGAAGCCACTCCAAGGCCTGCACGCCTTTGTGCCATGACAGAATTGACGACGAGAAGACTTTGAACTCCTGCCTCGTCACAAACTCAGAGCTTTCATAAAAGGCGGCAAGCGACTGAACCGTTGCCAGATTTGTCTGTATCAGGTTGTTGACTTGCAAAATCGGCTGGTTCGCAGCCACTTCAAACTTAGCGACTAAACGTTGCCGTTCCGCGTTGTGCGCGTAAACAAAAATGACCAGGGAAACGCAAATACCCAAGAAGGCGAGCACAGTGACACGCAGCCATGTTCCCAGGATTGGCCGCATTCTTTCCGTTATAGAGTTCGGACACTTCATAGAGAACGCCCTCGCTGCATTACATAGTTTGCTTGTTCCGCTGCACCTTTCTTCGGCAGCTGCTTCTCTCTGCGCGGCTGACCGCAGAACTGGGATAGCGCATTTTCGGCATCAAATACGGTCAAGACTCGATGCCAGCAATTTGGGGTAGCCTAGGTAAGGAACCTCTGGTCAAGTGAGCAGTCGCTGCTACAGGGCAGATAGTTCAAGTGGTCACTAAGTCCTGCTCTGCCGTCCTTCATGCAGCTTACGGATAAGGTCCGGTTTAAACATGACTGGTACCTCGAAACTCTGGCCAACGGCTTCCTCAAGCCGACAATTCCTGGCGCTGTTTCGTAACCGCCCCGCCAAGGACACTATCGCTGGGCAAAATCGGCAGCCCCCCCGGGCGCTATTCCGATCTGATCAGCGTTTTCAGGTACTCCCGTGTTTCGTTGTCCCATGAACTGGGGTTTTCGCCATGAGCGATAACTGCATGCAGTTCCATGAGCTTCCAAACTTCGTCCTCCGTTGCAGCTACAACCTTGCCCGGGCAGGCCTCCATGCCTTCACAATCCTTGCAGGCGTAAGAATATGCGGTACTCATGGTGCGCTCCTTTGCTGTTTTCGGACTGAAACGGCTCAAAACTCTTGAAATTCTGGAAGCCCGTCGTTCAGCTTGATCCAAGGTTGCCGGTGGGAAACAAAGACATGCGCTTTGGGCCGGGCGATGGACGGGTCGTCAAGCGTGGTTGCTGAGAACCATGCATCCGCACTCCAATCTTGGCCATCGACTTCGCTCATCGCAGCATAAGTTAGAGTGGTGCCGCAATCCCCGCAGAAACCGCGGACAATTCCCGGCGATTTTTCAATCGTCTTAATCCCACCCTTGGTCACTGCGAAATCTTCTTTCGCCACTTTGGCCCATGTGACAAAGGCGCCTCCGAGAGCCTTTTGGCAGGAACGGCAATGGCAGTGCCCGGACCATAGGGGCGCTCCAGTGATCTGATACCGGACCGCACCGCAGTAGCAACCACCATTAAATTTTTCCATCACATTCAAATCTCCAATTCACTCAGTGCCGGACAACCCCTTTGCACCTTAGGCGATGTTTGCATCACATTGATTGGCAATCACCCCACCATCATTGTCATACAGTGCGAATCATGCGACTCATTAATTCTAGTGCCGCATTAGAAATTCTATCCTATGGATTGGATGAAGCTTCCCCCTCTGAATAGTCTTCGTGCCTTTTCGGCGGTGGCCGAAGCAGGAAGCTACACCTTGGCAGCGTCACGGTTGAACGTGACGCAGGCTGCTGTCAGTCAGCAGGTGAAGGCGCTCGAAAAGCACCTCGGTGTCGCTCTAGTTGCAAGAGTTGGAAGGGGCATCGAGTTGACCGATGGGGGCGCCCGCCTGGCCCGCGAATTGGGAATTGGCTTCGAGATCATTGGCAGGGGCGTCGAGCGGATGTCTGAAGACGCAGCCCGGCGCCCTGTACAAGTCACTATGTCGCCCGCCTTTGCAGTAGAATGGCTGTTGCCGAGGATTGCCGAGTTTCAAAGGGAACATCCGGAGATAACACTGATGCTCAACCCCACTTCTGAAGTGATGGAGCTACGGTCTGGCGGCATTGACGTTGCCATTCGCTATCACGACCGCCGCCAGCCGAGGAAAGGTGAAGAAACCGTGTTGGTCTCAGATATGATTGTTGTTGGTGCACCTTCCCTCGTCGGCGGCAGAGACCTGAACGATCCAGCATCTTTAGCTGAGCTGCCCTGGCTACAGGAATTGGGGACCAATGAAGCGGCGGACTGGTTCACATATCATGGTCTCATCCCAAAGAATCCTTTGGCAGTGAACCACATGCCGGGAAACCTGATCATGGCTGCAGTCCGGAGAGGTGACGGAATTACCTACACTGCAAGAGCGTTCTTTCAAGAAGATCTGGAAAGCGGAAAGGTCATCGAGTTGTTTTCGGATCAGCTTTTCGGCCTGTACTGTATTAAGACCCCCCCGGGCCACCAACGGCCTGAAGCCAAAACCTTTGTAGAATGGCTCAAATCGAAAGCGCAAACTGTTTCAGTACATGTTGAAGGCAGTTCAAAGGATCCGGAACCAGGGTAGCGTCACTCACTTTGGCCCATCCCTGGCACTCTCTGACAGCCAAGCCATCTGGTGTTGTAATTGCGCGTCGGATCAACTGATCCGGTACTGTCAAAGGAACTTGGGTTGAAGGGGGGGAGGGAACTGCCCCAGCGTCTGATCAGGGCCAAAGGATCGCCCTTCAAGTACTTCAAGACGAGTCCTGAAATCATCCGCCTTGCGGTGATGCTGCAGGTCCGGTTTACCGAAGTCCTGAGCCTTCTGTATCTCGGCATTGCTAGGCGCCAAATGCGACCGCCTTCCGTGGAATCAATTCCCGACATGTCAGAGGCTTTAGATCAATAGAGATTGCTTCCACTGAAGTTGTGGATAAGTCTGGGGCTAAAAAGGAGATAGGCGGTTTTTTGCCCTATAAACAAAGGTGGTAGTGTCGTTTGCCTAATAAATAGGCAGCTTTATAGCATCTTGTTTTAGAAGCATTTTTTTCTTACTGGTTACCGCGTAAGGAGTGTTGCAACTGCAGCATTTGTTGCGCGCTTGCAACGGGTCGGGCCAATGATCGCTCGGTTCAAAACTTTTAGAGCGCTCTAAGGGCCGCCGTCGTCAATTCGCTGGGTTTTTAAGGCGTAAGGCGACACCGTAATTCTATTCTGCAACGCTGGTTGCGTGCTCCCGCAACCAAAAATACCCATACAAAACAGATATTTGCATCCGCTCCATGAGCTTGATCTTCAGCTCTTTCATCAGCCCGGCATCGCCGAGCAGGTCTTCAGGGCGCTCCACGCCCTTCAGCAATTCGTCCAGGATTTCTTTCGAGATGCTCATTCATGCTTCCTTTCGGTGAAGCATGGACCGGATCAGTCATACACAGAAGACCGGACACTCTCCAATTAATCGAGCGCGGCTGCGCTTCGGGCGCGGTTCGGAGAAAGACGCAATGTAGCCCGATATGCATCCGCCGCCTCATCATGCCGGCCTAATTGCGCAAGCATATCGCCCAAGAGTTCGCGAGCCGGTAAAACGTGGCCGGGCGTCACCGGGCTCTTGCCAATATCGTCTTCAAGATCAGCCGCCGCGCGTTGGCGGGTAAGCGCAAGTTCTTCGTTGCCTTCTGCCAGTTCAATCCACGCTTCAACGGTCAGTATCTGGCCTTCTGTCAGCTTTGCCCAATAGCCTTGCCCGCGCCCCTCCATGGCAGCATGAAGAGCGTCAAGCTCCGCAACCGCGGCCCGTGCGGCAGCTACGTCGCCACTTCGCGCGACCCCCAGCCCTTTTGCGAACCAGCGCATGACAACCGTCTGCGGAAATTTCTCCCACGGAATGGCAGGATGCATGTCGGGCGGCAACGCTGCGGCTTCGGCCCATTTGTCTCTTTCAAGCAATAACCGCACCGGCGCGGCCGCCAGCGCATAAGCACTGCCAAAGCTGATCTGATGATTGTTTATCGCATTCATCTCATCAATAAGCCGTGCCGCCTCGTTAAACTCACCGAGCTGCAGATGCCCATAGACCATGTAGTCTATGGCGTGGACATAATGGGTCTGGATAAAATCTCCGGACTGTTCGAGTGCCGCCTCGGCTGAGCGGCGATTGAGATCAATCGACATGATGTGATTGCGGCGGCCGCTCTCCGGTGGCGAGCGAGGTCCAGTAGTCTGGCCTCATGGATATAAGCCGTGAGGAGAACGACCATGAAGTATTTTGCAGGTTTGGATGTTTCTTTGAAAGAGATTTCCATGTGTGTTGTCGATGACGATGGCAGCGTTGTCTTTCGGAAGAGCTTGCCCTTTTGTCCGCTAGCCGTACGGGATGCTTTGGAAGAGCAGAAGTTGATGCCTGAGAGGATCGTGCATGAAAGCGGCCAGATATCGATCTGGCTTCAGCGGCAACTTGAAGACTTGGGGCTACCCGCCATCTGTATCGATGCGCGGTCGGCCCACAAGGTGCTATCAGCAAAGCTTAACAAGTCTGATCGTTCCGACGCGGAAGGATTGGCGCAATTGGCCCGGATCGGCTGGTTTACTGCCGTTCACGTCCGCAGCGAAGACGCTGACCGCCTCCGGACAATCATTGGTGCCCGCGATCGTTTTGTGCGTCTCAGAATGGAGCTTGAGGCGCATGCGCGGGGGATCCTTAAGACATTCGGCATTCGCCTGACAGCAATCGGAAATGGGCGGCAAAGACAGCGCTTCAGAGATCAGCTATCAATTGCGCGGCAGTCCGACCCGGCGCTAGCCGTAATCATTGATCATGTTCTTCCCTCGCATGAAGCCATATGCGCAGCGGCGGCTGCGCTCGAGGTTGAGATTACTGCTATCGCCAAACGCCATGATCTGTCTCGTCGTTTGATGACGATCCCTGGGATCGGACCGGTTGTTGCGTTGAGCTTTCTGGCACTCATCGAGAACACCGAGCGGTTTCCAAGGACTGCAAATGTCGGAGCGTTCGTGGGCCTAACGCCGAGACGATATCAGTCCGGTGAGGTCGACTACTCTGGCCGAATATCCAAAAGAGGCGATGCCGCCATGCGTCGCCTGCTGTACGAAGCGGCCAGTACATTGATCAATCGTGTGAAGCGATATTCACCGTTGAAGTCTTGGGCTGTCCGCCTAGCGGCGAGGCGAGGCTTCAAAAAGGCCGCTGTCGCGACAGCCCGCAAACTGGCTGTACTCATGCTGACACTTTGGAAGACTGGCGAAGAATTCCATTGGACAAAGGAGGCCGCTACTTGAGCTAAAATCCCGCCGGAGCCGGTAGGAAGCAAAGTCCCTGTGGGACGGAAGGCAGATCGATCTCGTTCGAAAACATGGGGAGCAAGGAACCCCGCATTCGACATATGGAGACGGTCAGCCCCCGGAAGCCATTGTGAGGCGATAACAATCGACAATCGACCTCGGAGAGAACTATGCCCCACAGTGACAATGCGAACTTCCGTTGACATAGCCGCAATCAGAGAACTTTTCCCAGTCGCCAGTGCGTGTAAAGATATGAGCTGGCATGTGAAGCGCGTGCGGCGCGTTTGGAGCTGTTTTGTCATAAATCTCGGCATAAGGCCTTCCGCGCTCTTTGAGTGGTGGGTTGTCGTAGGCGTGAATGGCGTAGTGAATTACACCGGGATGGTCTGGTTCAGACTGATGCAGGGCATCCAGCGTATCCCCGACCCGCGCCTTAACCTCAATGCCTTCTGGCCCGCGCGGGGCGGTTGCCAGACGAGCCAGTGCAGCAAGCGCGGCGGCATCGATGTTGCCGGGATTCTGTTCGGCTGCCGTAACCTGCGCGTCAGCCCAGGCGTTGATCTGAGCACGGTAACCGTCGACATCGGATGCATAGAATGCCGCCGCCGCTGCGGCAAACGCTTCCTCAAGTGCGCTGTGCTGCGTCATTGAAGCGAGCTTCTTGGCCGCTGCCGAGCCCCTTTCCGTTTCTGCCTCGCTTGGGGTGCCGGGCCAAAGCGGATGGAAGTTCGACATGGCAATGCCCCATTGAGCCATGGCACAAGACGGATCGGCTTCAGCTGCCTGGTTGAAGGCCGCCTCCGCTTGAATGTACATCATGTTATGCAACAAGCTCAGCCCTTCGTTGAAGGTTTGGCTGGCTTTTTGATTGCAGTTTGTTGGAAAACTCGCCGCGGTTGCAACTGCAGGTACGGCCAAACACACCGTACCGAGAAAGGCAACAAGAGTGGCGCGGGTTTTGCGGTGCAAATGTTGCATTCTTCTTCTCCAATGTTACTCGTTAAACGAAACTGATTGAGCGTCCGGCTCGCCTGTATCATACACGAATCCGGCAGATTGTCCGTCATCAAATGAAGTGGTCCGATTGAACTGACGGCGTTTAGGACGGCCTGGCTCATCGATTTTGATCTTAAGCGGCGCGCCCGAGATTGAGCAAGCGTCGCTGTTTCAGTGTTCTTTCCTTGATGGTTCTCCTCTCCTTCAGAATGCCGTCGCTGCGACCGAAGTAGACATCGGCCGGTGCCAGATTGCCGAGGCTCTCGTGATTGGAGTGCCCCATCTGAATTGGCCCACCGTTATGTTTAGGTAACGGAGGACTGAGAATGGCGAACAAGCGACGCAAGCCTGAGGAAATAGTTCAGAAGCTGCGGCAGGTTGATGTGCTTGTCGGCCAGGGGATGCAGCGCGTGGATGCGATCCGCGAAGTGCGCATCACTGAGCAGACTTACTACCGCTGGCGCAAGCAGTATGGCGGGATGGGAACCGACCAACTGAAAGAACTCAAACGGCTTCAGAAGGAGAACGAACGGCTGCGAAAAGCCGTTTCGGACCTGACCTTGGACAAACTCATCCTGAAGGAGGCGGCCCGGGGAAACTTCTGAGCCCCGCCCGTCGGCGCGCCTGCATCGAGCTGATACGCAGCGAGATGAAAGTGTCGGAACGCCGGATCTGCCGGGTGCTGGGGCAGCATCGATCAACACAAAGGTATCAACCGCGAGGCCGGGAAGATGAAGACCGGCTCGTGGCGGACATGATTGAACTGGCCAGGCAATACGGCAGCTATGGCTACCGCCGGGTCGCAGTGCTGCTTAGGTGTTCAGTCCCGGCATCTGGTGGATCGGGTCCACCATGAATCTGTCTGGCTCTGAAGTCCAGATTTTACAGATGTATTCGTAAGGAGTGAGGCCGCTGAGGGTCTTCAGGCGACGCGCGTAATTGTAGGCATCGAGGAAGTCGGCCAAGTGGGCGCGGAGTTGATCGTGGCTGTCGTAGTGGTAACGCTTGACGGTCGCATCCTTGATGGTGCGGTTCATGCGCTCGACCTGGCCGTTGGTCCAAGGATGGTTCGGCTTGGTGAGACGGTGCTCAATCCCGTTGGCCTCGCAAATCATGTCGAACCGCATTGGTCGGGAATAGATGGTGTTCCGGTTCCGGGGTTGTTCGGCAAACTGGATACCGTTGTCAGTCAAGATTGTGTGGATACGGTAGGGCACCGCTTCAAGCAGGTGCTCCAAAAACTCCCAGGCGGTTTTCCTGCTTGCCTTGTCTACCAGTTGGGCCACGGCGAACTTGCTGGTTCGGTCAATGGCTACGAAGAGAAAGAGCTTGCCTTCGGCAGTCCGGAGTTCGGCGATGTCGATATGAAAATAGCCGATTGGATACCGCTTGAACTTCTGCCGTTTCGGCTTGTCCCCATCCATGTCCGGCAGGCGTGAAATGCCGTGCCGCTGCAAGCAGCGGTGCAACGAAGATCGTGTCAGATGAGGAATAGAGGGCTGCAAAGCATAGAGGCAATCATCAAGCGGCAGCAAAGTATGCCGCCGGAAGGCAACGATCGTTGCCTCTTCATCTTTGCTTAGAACAGTCGAGTTCGGCTCCTTTGGGCCTGTCTTTCTGTCCTCGACCGTTTGACGCTTTCGCCACTTGGCTACGGTCTTGACGTTGATGCCAAGCTCGCGGCTCAGCTCCGCGTTCGAAGCTTGCGATCGCTGTATTGTTGCTCGGATGGCGTGCGTTGTCGTGGCGCAGCCGTGACGTATCTGTCCCATAAAGCATCCTTCCATTCCATCGAATGGATCGCACCATCAAACCCTGGGATCAAACACCTAACTAGCGGCACGAAAAAGTGTAAAACTCTCGACTTGCTGCCAGTTGGAGTGAGGCCAAAGGCCGGTTTTGGCACCTTACTGACAAAAGGATTGCAATGTAGCATTGGCCAATTTGGGCTCATAGCCTTCATCCGATGGTTTTGATCAGGCATTGACGACCTGGAACCGGCACGAAGGTCGGCTCAGCGGACAAAGCCGCCCTGCAACGCAGAGAGGGTTTGCTCCAGGTGGTCAGGTCGACGGTAGTGCATGGGTAAGCATGGTCGTTCTGTAGGATGTGGTTTCGTTCACAGCCTGGCACAGCTTCGCGAGTGCGGGGCGGGACGCAAACAACGCCTTTTTGTCCGTATGCCATTCGGTCAACATCGTGAGGTAGAAATCAAGAGCAGTCAGCCCGTTTGACAGAAAGTAGGGGGACCCGGTAATCGCCCTCTCCATCGTGTCGAAAAATTCGTCATAGTCAGCGCTGGCAAATTGCCCTACTTGCGCGACTGCATCCGAGCTTTGTGCATAACGCTCGGGATGCCCGACGCGTGCAGCCGTCATGTAGCCACAAGTGGCCATGACGTTCAGCCAGAACAGAAACATGGCCCGATCTTTGTCACCAGCGGCCGGGACTAGGCTGTTGTTGGGAAACATCTCTGCTAGCAACACGGCAATCGCGGCGGTTTCCCCGATGGCTTGACCACCATCAAGTCTCATGGCTGGAACCCGCCCAGTGGGATTTCGCCGCAGGAATTCGGGGCTGCGGTGTTCGCCTGACGCCATATCTACATAGTGCAGTTGATACGGAGCGCCCAACTCTTCAAGCATGGCCTGCACAACAATCGAGCCTGCGAGGTATTCCCAGTACAGTGTGAGCATTTTGAGCCTCCTCCGCCGTTCAATTCAGTTCAAGCCGCCCTGGGCGTCATCTTCTTTAGTTATCGGCAAGGCGTTACGCCTTGCACGCCTGTTTTCGTTTGGAGGCGCTAAAGCAAACCTTTAGCCTTGCGCTATGAAGCTCTCTCATCTGAACGCTCTTCGGGCTCTGGAAGCCACGTTGCGCCACGGAAGTTTCTCCGAGGCCGCTGATGAACTTGGAATAACTCCAGCGGCGGTCGGCCAAAGGGTGAGGTCGCTCGAGGAATACCTGGGACGGGAATTGTTCACCCGAACCAGCACAGGCGTCGAGCCGACGGACATGGCCCAAGGCATCGGGTCGCTCCTGACCTCTGGTTTTTCACAGATTGCCCTGGCGCTGGAGAAGCTTTCCTCTGGTCAGTCCCGGAACAGTCTTCGTGTCACCTTGCCTGAATCATTTGCCGAGAACTGGTTGGCACCTGTGCTGTCACATTTCCAACTCCAGTATCCAGAGGTGGAACTGCACCTTGGTGCGACCAACCGGGATTTGGACTTGCTGGTGGAGGATTTTGATCTGGCGATCCGCTATGGCCCTGCCAGCGAAAGCCAGTTTGAAGAACGCGTCCTGTTCGGCGACTTCATTGTTCCCGTTTGCTCACCGAAGTTTGCACGCCGATACTCGATAGAGCCGAGTTTGAGGTCGTTGGCGGGTATTCCTCTGCTCCATGTCACCCACAGGACGAAAGACCCCGGCTGGGTTGGCTTCGAAAGTTGGGGCAAGGCATTTGGGTTTGATCCGAAACATTTGAGCCACGGGATCAGGTTTACGCGGACCGGTTCGGGGCTTCAGGCCGCAGCAGCAGGTCAAGGCTTGGCGCTTTGTGGGATCGTCGAGGCATTTGGCTCCCTACGTGATGGAAGACTGGTCCTGCCTTTTGGAGGCGCGCTCAGACATGGAACCCGATATGCTTATCGCCTTGTCTGGACATCGTCGCGTTCCGAGGCTGAATTCAGGGAAAACTTCATCAGTTGGATTACTGAGCAATCCCGCACTTTTCAGAGCGAACTCGAAAGCTTCCTGACCGTTGGGCTCGAACAGAGAACTTGACAAAGCGTGTCACGAGAAATGGCAAACTTGGGCTCGAAACGGCCAACCTCTGCGCGGTCGTTGAACGTCCGCTCTGAGGCGACGTAACTTTGGGATGTAGCCAGCGAGGCCCGCCGGTACACCCGGCAGGCCTTTGCGATCATCGCCGCGATTTGCGAATGTGTTCCAAGTGGGATTGCAACTCGTTGCAGGCGGAGATGCCGGTGGCACGGTTGTAGTGCTTCTCGGCCATATCGAGTGTCGCGTGCCCCAGCACGTCCCGGATGATGTTAACGTGTACGGGGTCGAACTCCGCGATGGAGGTTGCTGCAACGGTCCGGAAGGTGGCGCGATGCCCCTGCAGCCTATGGCCCGCACAAGACTCTCTACAGCCGCTGGAAGCGCTGGAGCGAGAAAGGCATCTTCGCGCGGATGATGGCGGGTCTGGCCGCCGGGCACGGCGAAGAACAGACCGTGATGATTGACGCTACCTATCTCAAAGCCCACCGCACAGCGATCAGCATGGCCGCGAAAAAGGGGGGGCGGCCGCCTGATCGGTCGAACCAAGGGCGGCATGAACACCAAACTGCACGCCATCTGCGACAGCCAGGGGCGCCCGCTCGACCTGTTCGTTACCGCCGGTCAGGTGAGCGACTACATCGGCGCGCGGGCGTTGCTTTGCGGCCTGCCAAACGTCAAATGGCTGCTCGGGGATCGCGGCTACGACGCTGACTGGTTCCGAGAAGCGTTGCAAGACAAAGGGATACGCGCCTGCATCCCCGGTCGGAAGCAGCGCAAAACCCCGGTCAAATATGACAAGCGCCGGTACAAGCGGCGAAACCGGATCGAGATTATGTTCGGCAGGCTCAAGGACTGGAGGCGCGTCGCAACACGCTATGACCGCTGTCCCAAGGTATTCCTCTCGGCCATCGCTCTCGCAGCCATCGTCATCTATTGGTTATGAATCCTGACCCTAGCGCGTACCGAATGAACATCAGGAACGCAGACCAAAAAAGAACGGTCCGGGCAAACTGAGGAGCCAAAGTCACCTGAACGCCCAAGTTTTCCAAACGGTGCTGTCAAAGCAACTTGGCTTGAGGAAGGTGTGGCGGCTTTGTAGCGTCAGCCTTGATGGCAAAAGGCAAGCCCCGCCAGCAGTGGTGAGGAGGGGGCTGGCGGGGCCGACGGAGGCGCCCGGAATCTGGGGAGACTGCCTGGGGCGACCCCGCAACTGTTTGGAAGGGGGGCGAATATAGCACACATTCAAGAAAATGTGAAGAAAAGGGGCGTGAGATGGCCGGGGGCATGAGGTTGGAACACCCTCTTCCCCCGGCCCGCCTCAACAGGGTTCCCCCTCAAGGCCCTGGAGGCTGGAGGAATAGGTTAATCGGAAATTAAGATTCACGTCTAGGGAGATGCCTGCAATGGGAAAACCCGTGTCGGAACGGCAACGCGAGGCTTCGCGGGGGCGTAAAGGCAAGGCTTGCAGGGGGGGTAAAGAAAAACCCCGCGCTGGAATGGCAGCACGGGGCTTCACAGTCTTTCTGCGGCAAGGCGGCAGTAGGGCGGCAGTTTCCCTTAATCCTCACCACAAGACGAGTCCGAGGCTAGGGGAACATTCTGCCGGTTCTGTGGCGGTTGTGGGGCGGGGCAAAGAAAAACCCCGCCGGAGCGGGGCAATTGTGAAGGGGCGCAGAGGGGGCTAGTTGAGCCTTGCGCTATGGAATTGGGTGCAATGGATGGTCAGGCTTCTTGCGTTTGATTTCCCTGGCTAACTGAACAACTTCAACATCATCCAGCCCTTTGCACCAGTTGTGAAAATCAAGCATTGGAACCGCACGTTTCCCTCCACTTTCCCCGGAGTTCTTGCTTTTCCCATTGTCAAATGTATGGAGCTCCAAGTCCTGAACCCCGGCGTATTCCCGCATCCAAATGGCAGTTGCTAGCTGGATAGCGTCACCGAGTGTCAGTTCACGTTTGCGCTCCGCTACCTTCGGGCCGTCTGTCGAACACACGTACCTGTTATCTCGAAGACAGCCAGCAATAGACATAATGTCCGGGATGGTATCGACCACCGAAATGAACGCGCCCAACTTGGTTAGCAGTCCCGCCGGTGTTTCTGATGAATCTGCAACTCGGCTAGGTCTTAGTTCAGCAAGCGAGATGGAGGAGATGAAAATCTCTGCTTTCCCCGCTTCAGCGTCGGCAATATGGGCTTCGATATGGTCTACGTAGTCGGCCGGGGATCTAGTTAGCCACCTATAAAGAACACAGGTGTCCCAGAGCACGCTCTTTTTCTCGGTCAAGTTAGGCCGTCCCAATCACGAACTTGAAATGGTTTGATGGAGCCTGAAAGCCCCAGAATGGAGTTTTTTGAGAAACGCTGAATTCGGCGGATTTCAATGCGAGAGGGCAGACCGGTCCGCCCTTCGTATATCGCCCTTCCTGTCACTGACACTTTGTTCCCTAGCGCAGCTCGGACTTCATCAAGGTCCATCCCAAATAGAACGCAGTTGATAGATTTTCCGCCCGCTGACAGTACTAGGCGAACTTCTGGAGCATCCCCCTTTAGGTCGACAGCCTGGATAACGCCGGTGAAGGAGCCGATTGCGTCACCAACATAAAATTTAGGGGGAGCGTCTTGAGCAGCTTGTTCGGCGGCTGCCAGCACTCTTGCTACTTGTGAGTTTAGATATTCATCCACTCGAACCAGTTCATCATGCGGGCTTCTAAGTGTGGCGTAGCTAAAGCCTTTTGATGCATCTTTGGAGAGAGAGTCGTAAAGGTCGATGATGATTTCGTCGGCTTGATCTTCAGGCTTGATGAGGCGTCCGCTGGCTACAGCCGTTCCAATTGACATAAACTTCCGCACGGGAGATGTGCGGATAGTTTTGTCAGTCATGGTTTTCTCGCGGAAGTCGATTCTAGCAGAGCCGTACTTTAGCCCTGCTACGACGTACTCAAAGCACTTGCCGCCGTTCTTGACCTTGTCCACCTTCTTTAGAGTCTTGGAAATTTCCGAGATCTTCTTGGCGAACACCTCGACGGGCACCTCGCCACCCATGTCGTCGAGGCCAAATATCTTGAAAGTAAGGTCTTTTCCGCCTGGTGGGGACATCTTGGAGAACTGAATTCTTGCAATTTGGGCTGGTGCCTGAGGAGAATGATAGCATGGCAGCGCAGCGTTGGTAATCGAATAGGGTGATCGTGTTAAAATTGATTGAAACTGGTGCAAATATCTCAGGGTAGGAAGCCACACCATACACGTTTCTACAACATCTAGCACCCGCATCGCGGTGGCTTCACGGTTTCGGCTCCGGCTCTGCTCTGGCGCCTGACCTCAGACCTTATCCCTCAGCGCAGTAGCCACGAGCCTGGACAGCGCCCGCATCTCCTTTGAGCCTTGCCCGGCAGCTTCGTCAAAGCCCTGGGCGAGTTCTTCTCGGCCCTCCGGAGTGGTCGCGATGGCGTCAGTTATCCCGAGAATGATAGCCACAGCAGCTCGGCGGGCTTCTGTGAGCTGCTGCTCCAGCTCTGCAATGCGTTCTTCTGCGGTCATTTTTTCCTCGCCAGATCCGCCGGCCAATGCAGCCTGACCCGCGCCGCCCAGTTGAGCTTCACATTCCACATGGTGTTGGCGCCGGGGTTCAGGGAAATCAGGTGGAACAGCCCTGGCTCGTCGCCTGCCTTGACCTGCTTGACCCACCCCATGCCGTCAGCGTCTTCACATACGCAGCGGTGGCCGATCACGTCGGATGGTACGCTGTCGTGCCCATTTCGGGTGTAGAACAACAGATCCCCGGCGGAATAGACGGGTTCCATGCTGTCGCCCTCGACCTCGACCGCCACCACACCATGCGGCGGTATGCCGGGCGGACACTCCACCTGCGGGCCGTCGCCTTTCTCATATGCGTCGAACACCGGAACCTGTGCGCCTGCGCCGACCTTGCCTGCAATCGCGATGGGTGGACGCTCGGCCGACGTTCCTCCGATTATTTCGGTAACTTCAACGCCAAGAACCTCGGCTATTTTTTGCAAGTTGGCAAATGTCGGGTTCTTAGTTTTGCGCGTGATAATGTCTCGAACGCCAGTGGGACTCATGCCCGCAGCTAGTGCGACGGCTCGCGGGTTGGTGCCACGCTCTGCCACTAGGCGCTCTATCGTGTCTGCAATCATCTGCCCGGTATCCATGTAGGGAATATCCTACAGGCAACAGCGCACTGCAAATGGGATAAATCCTCTTTGCAGTGAGGGATAAATCCTACATATTTGTGAGCATGATGATGGCTGAATTCAAAGAAGAGGTAGAGAGCTTCCTCGCTGAAACCGGGATGAAGCCTTCGGGCTTTGGCCGGAAGGCTCTCAATGACCCAGGTTTCGTGTTCCGGCTTCGCGAAGGCGCGGAGTGCCGGGTAAGCACAGTAATCAAAGTGCGGAAAGTGATGGCGCGACTTCGGCAGCCAAAGGCGGTCCGCCAATGACCTGCGCCCCGGCTTTCGTTTCTGCGCTGCTTCCGGCCTCCCGTTCAATCCAAACTCCTGTCGCTCCGCTTCTGAACCTGTTGGCAGGTTCGTTCTTCGCGGGTGCGAATGCACGGCAAATCAACTGGAGGATTTTGCCATGAGGCAAGTAAAGCCCGGCTCCATTCAGGCGGCTGTTCAGGCGTCGATCAAAGCGGCCGGTGGCCTTGAGGCGGCTGGCAACGATCTCGGCATGTCAGCCTCGAACCTTTCCCGTGCATCCTCCAATGATGAGGACCGTCCCGGCGGACTGGGCGTTAATCACCTGCATCGCCTTGGGCGCATCACGCCTGGCGCGGCTGAGCCAATTGCAGCGCATTTCGCAGGTTTGGCCGACGGGGTGTTTCAACCGGTAGCGCAGCCCGGCGTCACGAACCTGTTTCAGCAGGCCAGCAAGACCATCATCGAATGCGGCGAAGCGCAGGCAGCTATGGTTCGGGCGGCAGAACATGCCTGCGCAGGCAACTGCGATGCGGCTGATCGGGAGATTGACGATGCTGTTCGCCACTTGCTGGCGTTCAAGGCGGCAATGCGCGCCAAGCCCAAAGCGGAGGGCCGGGTATGAGCTGCAAGTGCTTGAATGCCGAACGGATCATTCGTGAACTCCGCAACCAGCGCGAGGCTGCCGAGAAGCTTCGGGAAGAGGTCCGAGCTCTGGGTGGCGTCCCCGCGTTTGAAGGCGGGGAGTTAAGCAGTTCAACTGTAAGTTTCGCGCTCGAGCTGGGTAGCGAGGTTGTTGATCGCGACCTCAAGAAGGTCGGGAGGGGTTTCTGAAATGGTTGCCGCCATTGCCCTGAACTCTTCAGCATATTTCGCGAATACTGTGTCTGGAAGTACTCCTGCCGCGATCAGGTCTTTGATGACCATGGTCGTCAATTTTGAGTTCGTGAGGCCGACAATCTCCGCGAAAACCGCACTTGGGTCGTCTGCCAGGTTTGTTTCTAAAGGCAAAGTTTTTCCTTTCGTTGCGTTGTGGAATACCGCGAAAGGTGCGCGCAGCTGGGGCGGTAGTAAAGCCCCGGTTGCGCATCTTTTCCCTCCCTGATCCCTTCCAGCACCCCTGAACCCCCAACAGAGGCAGTGGTCAGTCGAGCAGTAGTTAATGAGCCGGGCGTGAATTGTATCCGGCCCAGATTGACCCCCTGAATTTGAACTGAAGACGGCGAGACATTCGCCAGATCGGCGCGCGGCGCCAGACCTCATCAACGAGTGAAACTGTCCTTAAGCACAGGAGGAATGCCTATGCCTATGAAAGATCCAACTCACCAAAATCTTGATGGTGGTGACCTTACTGCGCGCATTGCCGCAACGAAGGCGGGCCAGTGCACATGGGCGCGGCCGGATCTGAACAAGCGCTGCACCGCCTGTGCTCACTATTGCGATGGCGAGGTGACCAAGGGCAAGAACCAGGGCTTCGGTTTCTGCGCTTTGGTGCAGGTCCACACTAAGAAGAAGGGCAAGTTGTTCGACGGGGTCGCAGCCTGGGCCTGCGGCCAGTTTGCGAGCAAGCACTGATGGCCAGCGAACATCTGAAAGCCATCCCCAGCGCCGAAAGCGGCCTGCTTACCTTCCAGATGGATCGGGCGGGCTATGAGCTGTTTGAGCGTCTGCTGAAGCGGTCGGCTCCGGCGCGCTCGGACGACGCCGGCGCATTCAAGCAGGCGAAGGACCGAGTAGACGGCGCTTTCTTTGCCGGCGCCTCTCAGATGGGGTGGCTGCGGAAATGACTGCCTTGATCCGTTCCACATCCTTTCAGGCGTCTGATCCGGCGGCCCTCTGTGCACCTACTGTAGGTGTACACGACGCCGCTGTCGGCGATCCTCTGATGGCTCTGCATGACCTCCTTCAGCGGCAGCAGCGGGCCGAGGAGGCAGCCAAGGACCGGGAGGCCGAACGTCTCGCAGCCATGATCGGCGACAATGGCGGCCCGCCGCTGGTCGAGCCATTCGGGATAGACGCCCCTTGGTTCCAGTTCGCCAACGCGGAAGAGGTTGAGCGCCTGGCCAAGCTGCATGTGCGGATCGAGCGCCGCAAGCTGATCCTCTCCGAGGACGTGAACGAGCGGAAGAAAATCATGAAATGCTGCATCCGCCGGATGCGCCGGGCGTCGGGTAAAAACTGATGGGAAAGCGCAGCAACTTCAAGCGCAGGCCGCAGGACAAATACCGCACGTTCGACATGCGGGCTGCAGCTGCGCTCGCCCCTCATCTTCGTTGGGGCTGCCGGTTCTGGGAGCCGTGTGCCGGCGCTGCGGATCTGGTGCGCGGGCTTCAGTCCTTCGGCGCCGAATGCGTCGTTGCGACCGATATCAGCCCGGAGTGCGAGGGCGTCTACCGGCTCGACGCCTTGGCG
Organism: Leisingera sp. JC11; assembly: GCF_040704725.1. Taxonomy (NCBI): domain Bacteria; kingdom Pseudomonadati; phylum Pseudomonadota; class Alphaproteobacteria; order Rhodobacterales; family Roseobacteraceae; genus Leisingera; species Leisingera sp. JC11. Next base: position 6,997 of record NZ_JBFCVS010000002.1, on the reverse strand, counting down.
GCGACTGCCGCCGACGTGGACGCCACGGGCGTCACAGATATCATCACCAACCCGGTTTGGTCCCGCGCGCTGCTGCATGCCATGATCATGCATTTCTCTGCCATGCGCCCAACCTGGCTGCTGTTCGACGCCGACTGGATGCACACCAGGCAGGCGGCACCCTACTTGCCGCACCTCCGCAAGATCGTGTCCGTTGGGCGGCTGATCTGGATCGAGGGCACCAACCAGACGGGCAAAGACAACTGCGCCTGGTATCTGTTTGACCAGCGGGGCACCGGCCCGATCGAATTTATCGGAAGGGCCGCCTGATGGGTGCGGTGATCAAGTTCCCCTGGCCACCCAAAGGCCTGCAGCCGCACGCCAAGGGCCACTGGCGCCCTAAGGCGGCTGCAACCAAGGCCTACCGGCAGACCAGCACCTGGCATGCCAAGCTGGCGGGTGTGAAGCCTGACACTGGCGCGGTGCTGGAGTTCACCTTTTGCCCGCCGAACAGGATGCGGCGCGACCTCCAGAACATGCCCAGCCAAATGAAGCCGCTGATTGACGGCATCGCCGATGCAATGGGCGTGGATGACCACGGATTTCGCTGCCTCTGGCCGTTTGAGTTCGGCCCGGTTGAGAAGGGCGGGGCGGTCTATGTCGAGATCCGAGGTGAAATCTCATGACTGGCGTTCCCTACATCCGGTTCTTTGGCGATGACTGGCTGTCCGGCACTCAGGCAATGAGCCTGGAGGAACGCGGAGCGCTGGTGACGATTGTCGCCCTGATCGCTGCCACCGGCCAGCCGCCGGCACTCGACTACCCGCGGCTTGCGCGGCGTTTCGGATGCACTCCCGGGAAGGCTAAAAAGGTGATCGCTGCACTTGCTGACTTGGGCAAGATCAGCATTGAAAGTGGGGCGATAGAGAACTCCCGCGCACTTGCAGAAACTGAATTTTCGCGGAAAAAATCCGAAAAACAATCTGAAAACGCTTCCGCGCGTTGGTCTAAAAAGACGGAAAAACCCAATAAAAACAATGGTGGGTATGATGCCGTGGCAGTGCCGCGGGAATGCCAACCAGAACCAGAACCAGAGTTAAAAGAAGAAGCTAAAGCTTCTTCCAAAAACAAGCGCGGCACTCGCCTGCCCGAAGATTGGCAGCTGCCTCGGGAATGGGGCGAATGGGCGCTTTCTCAGCATTGGCCGGAACCCGTCATCCGGGCCGAGGCCGACAAATTTCGAGACTACTGGCACAGCGTGGCCGGGCAGAAGGGCGTCAAGCTCGACTGGCTCGCCACATGGCGCAACTGGATGCGCAATTCCCAAACTCCCAAGATCATCCCCGGAGGCCAACATGCAAAATCTCCCCGCCAGCCCGACCGGCTTCAGCGCGTTGTCACCGCAGCAGCAGCAGGCACATCGGGCCAAGATTGGGGTTAGGGCTCAGGCCATTCTCGGCCAGTTCTGGCACGACGCTGAAACCCCCGATGCGGTACAAGCTATCGAGCTGGAGGGCTGGATGGACGTTCTGGAGAACTGCAGCCACAGCGAAATCCGCGACGCCTGGCGCGATTACCAGACCGACCCGGCCAACCGAACCGCCCGCGGCCGCTTGGCGAAACCAGATGCCGGCGCAATCCGGTCGATCATCCTGCGAAAGCGACCAAAGCCGCAGCTGGTCCAGCCCGAGCCGGAAAGGCCCAGCGAACCGCGCGTAACGGCGGAGCAGGCCCAGAACATCATGCGCGAAGTGGGCTTTGACCCAACCGCCGGCGGTCAGCTCCACAAGCGGATGCCTGGCGCCCAGCAGAGGAGTGCAGCGGAATGAGCAAGATCGACAGCAAGTACGAAGCCGACCGCTTCGCCATCGAAACACAGGACGAACGGGACGCCGAGTACATCCTGGAGGTCATCATGCAGCGCCAGCGCTACGCGACCAAGACACGCGATGAGCTGGCCAATGCGATTTCGCGGGTTAGGGCAGGGCACCCGCTTCGGCGCAAGCGAACAACCGGGCAGAAAAGGAACCACGTATGACCTGGTATCTTGGCATCACCACCACGAAGAAAGTCACCCTGCCGCGGCATCTGCATTTCGAGGTGGACGCGGGCGAAAAGAGAGAAACCGTCACCCAGGAGCGCGGCGAGTTCGCGGTCGAGCGTCAGCTGCGCGCCCTCGGCCTGCAGGCCTTCGCCCCGCGCAAGATCGAGTTCAAACGCCAGGGCAAGAAGCGCCACGCCGAGCCGGTCACCAGCGCCTATCTGCCGGGCTACATCTTCGTGGAGATCCCGGCCGAAATTTATGCGGCAGCCATCCAGTGCCGCGGCCTGAACCCATCGTTAATGATGGTCAGCGGTCAGGAGGTTCGAAAGCACGTCCAGCCCTTCTTGGCGAAAGTTGTGGAAGAGAACGCAGAGGCGCAGAGGATCATCGAGAGCCGGGACAAGGCTGCCATGTGCCAGTTCGAGCCAGGTACCGCGCTGGAGGTCCTTGCAGGGCCGTTTGCTGACCGCATGGTGAGCTTCACCCGCATGGTCCGGGCTGCCCACGATCTGCATCCCATGATCGAGGCTAGGGCACAGATGTTCGGGCCGTCGGTGAAAGTGAAGATCGACCCACTGGACGTGAAAGGGGTGGCATGACCGTACTAATGCGGGGTCTCGTGCGCCTTGGGTGCACGCGCAGCACAGGCTGCAAGCAGCATCCGCCATGGGCAGATTCCGATATTAGTTTTGCTGCCCGGTGCGCAGATCAACTAGGCTTCGCAGTGCCCTTAAAAAGACTTGACGGTCGCGCTGGCCAACTAGAGACAGCAAGGCAACTGTTTCCTTTTGGTCCTGCTGTAGACCGTCGCCCGAAGCGGGTAATTCGGGTGAAACCATGCGAGCCCTGGAAGCCAGCAGAGCAAGCGCCTTTTCATCAAGTCCTTCTGTTAAGCGCGCCCAAAAAGCGAGACTTCTTCCGGACGCCTTGCTAGCTGTATTTAGAAGTTCCAGCTCGGCGCCGTGAAGGTCCGGTTCGCCTTTTTCCTCTAAGGTATGAAGTGGATTTGTGTCTGTCTGTTTCAACTGGAACTCACTCTCTGCACAACACTCGGTGCACGTACTGATTGTTATCAAATTAAGTAATTCATGTGATTGTTGTTGACTTGCGTTGCTTATGTCAATCAATTGGAGTGGAAAGTCACATATGTTAATTTTTTGGAGCTTTCATGATAGCAGATCGGATTGATGCCGCCTGTCAGATCGCTGGTGTTCGGTTGAAAAGAGCCTGTACGATTTCTGGGGTGAACTACGCTACTCTCAGAAGCCAGATGAGAAACAACCGCGAGATCCCTGCTTCCACGTTGGCTCTTCTTTCTGTCGGTTTGCGTATACCCATTCAATTTTTCTTCGAGTTGCCTGCTGGAGCACACACTAACGCAGTGAGCTTGAACAGGTGGCGGGCGGCGGAGACGGCGAACGCAGAACATGCGGCCTGCTCCAGGGCCGGGTTCAATGTTAGCACAGACCACATTTTGGACTGGTTTCACCAGGAAGGTGGGCAACTGAAAAACTGGGAGTGGTTCGAAGATCAAGTCGACCTCTACGAACCTATTGAACCCACAGACAGGATAATGCATCCGATTCAGATCGGGAAACGCAGTGCGACTGCAGAGCGCTTAATGCTGGCCGGAAACCGCGACTTTTATCGGATCGTTGGCAGTTTTGAGGATAGGATCCTTGAGCGAGCCATGCACTCACACAGAATGCTCGAGAAAGTTCCCTACATCGTGACAGATGAACAGCTTGACGTCGTCGTAAAGGGGCAAAGGATAAGAGGCGGCTATCGAAAGGTGACGATGCGAGTGACCGACACTCGAGGAGAGCCGGTCACAGCGGTTTTCTCAAAGGTTACCTGGCTCGACACTGCTGACGATGTGAGAAAAATGGACAGCGTTGAGGCCTAAGATCATCTGGTCGTTTGCCAAACCCTCTGGGACTGGTTCCGCCCAACTGATCGCGTTCCGGTACTTGCCGTTGAAACCATAGTCGTCTGCGAGGCGCCGGTGTTTGTAGGCGATGATCGTGTACATCCAATCGAAGTCCCAGCGCATAGCGGCAAGCAGCTTCACGTATTGAGCGAAATCCCCTAGCCGCCGTATGCCTCCACGTTCGTCCGGCGCCACCTCAATTCCGCCGAAGTAGATCAGCCGGCCTCTTAATTCATCTACCAGGGGCTGTGACACACTCGTAACGACGTCGTCTCTGCCTGCATACTTGGACGACGCGAGGTTCCGGAAATAGTTTCCGAAGTCCTTCTCTCCTAGGTCAACGAGCTTGGCTGAAATGCAGAATATGCATCTGCCTTCCCTCTTTAAGAAAAGCCATAGCGCACGTCCTGACGTCAGTTCATCTTCGCTGATCTCGGACATGGGATGCACTTTCTTCTTTCCCACTTCCTGCAGAAGGGTTGGCAGTTCCTCCGGGTTTTCACACACGTAAAGAGTAAGGCCTTCAGCATTAAAACGCTCTTCAATAGCCTCCATATGTGTATGAATGTTCTCACGCTCCATTTTTGTCTCCTTTTAAAAGTTGGAAGTCGAGCCCGCATGGCGAGCGGGCAGGACAAGGATTCCCTTCTTTTGGGAGGCAGAACATGGTTTTTTCTTCAGGAAGGGCTCAGTCGGAATGCTAAGCAGGATGCTGGCGCCGACCAGAGTTCCTGCCCTAATCTGGCAGTGATAGATGCCATGAACTGCACCGACCACAACTGCTTGATACAGCTGTAAAATGTGATATGGTTTGCGCGACTACCGAATTGCGCGTGTTTCGCATGGCTTCGGGCCGGCCACGTGGCGTACCTGACGGGATACTCAGGAACAGGCGGAGCTAAAGGGCTTTGCCACTGACGCTCTCCTTGCATCCTCAGTGCACTTCGGGATTGCATCCCGATTTTGGCCTAAGTGGGCAGGGGGTAACAAACTGGAGAATCCCCGTTAGCCGTTTTCTGAAAGCCGCGTCCAGGTTCCAAATGCGACGGCCTGCCGCAGAATCAAAGCCTCTACACGCTGGGAGCTTCAGATCAACAGAGATTGCTTCCACTGAAGTTGTGGATATGTCTGGGGGCATAAAGGCGATAGGTGGTTTTTTTGCCTTGCGTTCAAAGGTGGTAATGCTCTTTGCCCAAAATTCGGGCACTTTTTTAAGCCTGTTGTTTTTGCACCATATTTTTCTTTCTTGCTACCGCGTAAGGAGTGTTGCAGTCGCGGCTTTTGTTGCGTGTGTGCAACGGAATTGGGCGGAGGGCGCTCAGTTCATAACTTATTGGGCGCTCAGGCCTCGCATATTTCGCAGCACGTCATCCGTGGGCGACGGGTAAAACCAACACAGGAGCTTTCGCAGTGGTCAGCATGATCGAATGCAATCCGGCGAACATCGAGCACTTCGGCGGCAAGCAGCCTGCGGGTTGGAGAAATGACCCGCGCGCCATGCAGATCGCCAAGCCGAGCTACGCTGCACGCAAGGCGGCGCGCCGGTGAATATTCCACGGCCCAATGAAGAAAATGCGCTGGGGCTGTCCGACTGGTTCGGCCCCTCGCTGGATCTGGCCATTTGGGCGCATGAGACGTTCCTCGTTGAGGGTGGAGAGCTGGAGAACCCGGATCACGCCCACCTGCGTTTTGCCAAGATCGGCTATCTCTGGACCAATGTCGCGAACACCAAGAAGGGCCGCATGATCATCGGGACCGCAGAGAAAGGCCAGCCGCAAGGCGCCATGGGCAAATGGTCCAAGGCCCGAGCCGAGCTGCAAGTGGTCGAGTGGTTCGGTCAGGTGCCGGACTTCATCATCACGATCCATGCGGAATGGTGGCTGCAGGCAGGAGATGCAGAGCGCTGCGCCCTGATCGAGCACGAGCTTTATCACTGTACCCAGGACAAGGACGCTTTCGGCGCGCCGAAGTTCAGCAGGTCCACCGGGCTGCCTGTCTATGTGATGCGCGGTCACGACGTTGAGGAATTCGTGGGTGTGGTTCGCCGCTACGGGGCAGAAGCAACCCGGGTGCAAGAGCTGGTGGACGCTGCCAATGCTGGCCCGGAAATCGCGGCTGCCGAGATCGCCCATGCCTGCGGCAACTGTGCCTGAGGCCCCCGGGCCCGAATTACCTGATGGGAGCCTGATAGGAACATGGCCAAAGGCAGCCTCACCAATGAGCAGAAAACCTATGCCGTGCAGGCGTTGGCCTGTTTCGACAGCCCGGGCACCGTCGCAAAGGCTCTCAGGGTAGAGTTCGGGGTGGAAATCACCCCGCAGGCAGTCGAGGGCTACGACCCGAACAAACGGGCAGGGCGCAAACTCGCGGACAAGTGGCGGGCCATTTTCGAAGAGACCCGCAAGGCCTTCCTGGAGGATACCAGCCAGATCGGGATCAGCCACCGGGCCGTGCGTCTGCGTACTCTCCAGCGCATGGCGGATCGGGCCGAGACCATGGGGAACATGATGCTGGCCAAGGATCTGCTGGAGCAGGCGGCGAAGGAGATGGGCGGCAGCTACACCAACCGCCGGGAACTCACCGGGGCCGGGGGCGGCCCGATCCGTCAGGTGGAGTGCCCCATCTGAATTGGCCCACCGTTATGTTTAGGAAACGGAGGACTGAGAATGGCGAACAAGCGACACAAGCCTGAGGAAATAGTTCAGAAGCTGCGGCAGGTTGATGTGCTTGTCGGCCAGGGGATGCAGCGCGTGGATGCGATCCGCGAAGTGCGCATCACTGAGCAGACTTACTACCGCTGGCGCAAGCAGTATGGCGGGATGGGAACCGACCAACTGAAAGAACTCAAACGGCTTCAGAAGGAGAACGAACGGCTGCGAAAAGCCGTTTCGGACCTGACCTTGGACAAGCTCATCCTGAAGGAGGCGGCCCGGGGAAACTTCTGAGCCCCGCCCGACGGCGCGCCTGCATCGAGCTGATACGCAGCGAGATGAAAGTGTCGGAACGCCGGATCTGCCGGGTGCTGGGGCAGCATCGATCAACAC